>DATARS010000051.1:0-6610 GCA_036269455.1 Candidatus Dormiibacterota bacterium
GAGGAGGGGTGCCCCTGCCCGGCGTGCGCCGGCGGGTTCAGCCGGGCCTACCTCCGCCACCTCTTCGCCGCCGGCGAGATCCTCGCCCACCGGCTGCTCTCCCTCCACAACCTCACCCACCTGGGCCTGCTCATGGCGGGCGCGCGCGATGCGATCGCCGCGGGGCGGCTGGGCGAGTACCGCGCCGGGGTGCTCGCCGGCCTCGCCGCCGGGCCAGGCGCCGCCGCGGCGATCGCCCGCCCTGGTGCGGGCGGGCTCCGCTACACTCCAGCGCCGTGATCCGGCTCAACCGCTGGCTGATGGGCGGCGTCCTGCTCATCATCCTCGCCGCCCTCTTCATCGACACCTACGGGTACACCTATCGCTTCCTGGTGGAGCACAAGGGGCTGGGGCAGAAGCTCAACAGCAACCCGCACATCGGCAGCTACGACATCTACATCCACAAGGGCCTCGACCTCAGCGGCGGCACCGAGCTGACGATCGCGATCTGCAAGGGGCTCAACGACCCGCCCGGCACCCAATGTCGCAACGGCCCGCCGAAGAACGCGAGCGCGTCGGACCTCCAGAACGCGACCATCACCGTTCTCAATCAACGCGTCAACAGCCTCGGCGTCGCCGAGGCGAGCGTCCAGGCCCAGGGCTCGGACGAGATCCTGGTCCAGATCCCCGGGGTCGACCTCAAGCGTGCGCAGGATGTCATCGGCACCACCGCGAAGCTCCATTTCGCCACGCCGGTGACGGGCAACGCCGACCCCAACGACCCCCGCTTCATCGCCGACCAGCAGCGCCTCTACGACCCGGCGCAGCTCCAGAACTCGAGCCTGTACCCGCCCGGGTACCACTGGAAGATCGACGACAACATCCTGGCGACGGACGTCACCAAGGCCGACGTCGGCTACGACACCACCCAGAACCAGTACGCGGTCGACATCAGCTTCAACTCGCACGGCGCCGACGAGTGGTCGAGGATCACCAACGCCGCCTACAAGGCCCAGCAGGGGTCGACCGAGAACCGCATCGCGATCTTCCTCGACCGTCAGATCATCAGCGCGCCGGCGGTGATCTCGCCGTCGAGCAACCAGACCCAGATCACCGGCCAGTTCACCGCGGACAGCGCCAGCCAGCTCGCCAGCCAGATCTCCGCCGGCGCGCTCCCCGCCGAGATCGCCACCGTCCAGGCCAACGAGGTGAGCGCCACGCTCGGTCAGGACACCGTGCGCCAGAGCCTGATCGCCGGCCTGGTGGGGCTGGTCATCGTGGTGCTCTTCATGGTCGGGTACTACCGCTTCCCCGGCTTCTTGGCGAGCGTCGCGCTGCTCTGCTACGCGGCGATCGTGCTCGCGCTCTACAAGCTGATCCCGGTGACGGTGACGCTCGCCGGCCTGGCGGGCTTCGTGCTCAGCGTCGGCATGGCGGTCGACGCCAACGTGCTCATCTTCGAACGAACCCGCGACGAGCTGCGCCACGGGCGCAGCGTGCCCCTCGCGGTCGAGGCGGGCTTCCGCCGCGCCTGGCCCGCGATCCGCGACAGCAACATCTCGACGATGATCGCCTGCGTGGTGCTGTGGGTCTTCGGCACCGACGTGGTCAAGGGCTTCGCGCTCACCCTGGGACTCGGTGTCGCGGTGTCGATGTTCAGCGCCATCCTCATCACCCAGTCGCTCTTCGTCGGGGTGCTCAACTGGCGCCGGGCGCGCAATCCACAGCTCTACACCGAGATCCACGAGGAGTACGAGACCAACCCGCCGAAGGGCCGGTTCGACATCGTGCGCACCCGCAACTGGTACTTCCTCGGATCGCTGGCGATCATCATCCCCGGCATCCTCGCCATCCTCATCTGGGGCTTCCGCCTCGGCCTCGACTTCGCCGGCGGCAACCGCATCGACGCCACCCTGCAGAGGCCGGCCACCCAGGCCCAGGTGGAGAAGTCGATCAACTCGGTCGCCGGCCAGCTGCAGCCGAGCATCCAGGCCGAGTCCGGCAACCGCTTCTCCATCCGCACCCTGCCGACCTCGATCGAGCAGGAGCAGATCATCGTCAACAAGATCGGCACCGACTTCGGCTACGCCAAGGACAGCAAGGGCGCCCCCATCGTCCAGACCCAGACGGTCGGCCCGACCATCGCCACCGACCTGGTGCGCAAGGCGATCATCCTGGTCGTCCTCTCGTCGCTGCTGATCTCCATCTACCTGGCGGTGCGCTTCCGCACCCAGGTGATCTCCCGCTGGCGCTTCAGCGTCTGCACGCTCTTCAAGCTGCTCCACGACGTCTTCGTGCTCGCCGGCATCTGGGCGATCATCGGGCACTTCAGCGAGGTCGCCGAGGTCGACACCCTCTTCGTCACCGCCATCCTCACCTCGGTGTCGTTCTCGATCCACGACACCATCGTGGTCTTCGACCGCATCCGCGAGAACCTGCGCACCGGGCCGCGGCTCACCTTCGACCAGGTGGTGAACCTGTCGACGGTGCAGACCATGACCCGCTCGCTGAACACCGCGCTCACCGTCGCCTTCGTGCTCTTCGCGCTGGTGCTCTTCGGCGGGTCGTCGATCCGCGGCTTCGTGCTCGCGCTGCTCATCGGCATCGTGACCGGGACCTTCAGCTCGATCTTCAACGCCAGCACGCTGCTGATCGCCTGGCAGTCGATCGACCGCGAGAAGCCGCAGCAGCCCACCGGGCCGCGGCGGGTGCAGACGCGGCGGGCGGTGTCCTAGGAGCGCGTCCCACCCCGCGGCCGTGCGCTCGTCCTGCGGCGAGCAGCTGTTCGCGCTATACTCAGGGGCTGCCCACCACCGTGCTCCTGCCGCCGGCGGTGCAGGGGTGCCGCAGCACCCCGCGTCCACCCCGGAACGGTCGCCGACCGTTCCACCACACCTTTGAACGTGTCGAACGACGTGCTGACGCGCATCACCGAGCTCGTGCAGCCCGCCCTGGCGACCTGCGGCGTGGAGCTGTACGGCGCCGAGTGGGACGGACGCACCACGCCCGCGACACTCCGCCTGCTCATCGAGAAGGCGGGTGGGGTGAACCTCGACGACTGCGAGAAGGTGTCGCGTGCGGTGGCCGGTGTGCTCGACGCGCATGACCCGATCAGCACGGCGTACATGCTCGAGGTGTCCTCACCCGGCGCCGAGCGTCCCCTCCACGAGCGCGAGCAGTGGCTCCGGGCGCTCGGCCTGCGAGTCAATGTGCGCTTCCGCAGCGGCGAGGCCGACACCGTCGTCGAGGGCCGCCTGCTCGCCGTCGGCGACGACACGGTGGAGGTCGAGATCCGGGAGCGCCGCGCCATGAGCTCGGTGCAGGTGCCCTTCGCCGACGTCGTCGCCGGCCGCCTTGCGGTGGAGTTCTGAGATGGCCGAGCCGGTGGTGAGCGAGCTGCGCTCCGCCCTCGCCGAGCTGGGCGGCGGCGCCGACGTCGGCGAGGCCGAGCTCGTCGCGGTGATGGAGCGCGCCGTCACCGAGGCCTACCTCCGGGTCGCCCCGAGCGACGCCCGGGTCCGCGCCCACGTCGACCTCGGCGCCGGCGTGGTCGAGCTCTTCCGACCCACCGACGGCGGCGGCCGCGAGCGTGTCGACGACCCCGGCCCCGACTTCTCCCGGCAGGCGGCGCTCGCCGTCCGCGGGGCGGTCGGCGGCTGGTTGCGCGACGCCGAGCGCGACCGCGTGCTCCGCGAGGGCACGGGCCGGCGCGGCGAGCTCATCGACACCATCGTCGAGCGCCAGGACGGCGACTCCTGGTGGCTGCGCAACGACCGCTTCCCGGCGCTGCTGCCGGTCGAGGAGCAGATCCCTGGCGAGGCGCCGGAGCGCAATCGCCACCTCAAGGTGGTCGTGGTCGACGTCCGGCGGCGCGGCCGCGACGCCGCCGTGGTGGTCTCGCGCTCGCATCCCAACCTGGTCCGGCGCCTCCTCGAGCAGGAGGTTCCGGAGATGGGGTCGGGACAGATCGCCATCCGCGCCATCGCCCGCGAGCCGGGCCGGCGCACCAAGGTGGCGGTCTACGCCGCCACCGGCACCCTCGACGCCGAGGGCGCCTGCATCGGCCCGCGCGGGGTCCGCCACCGCGCCGTCGTCGCCGAGCTCGGCGGCGAGCAGCTCCACATCGTCGGCTGGTCCGCCGACCCGGCGGTCTTCTGCGCCCGGGCGCTCGCCCCCGCCGAGGTGACCGGCGTCGAGCTCGACGAGGCCAGCCGCACCGCCCACATCACCGTGGCCCCGGGGCAGCTCTCCCTGGCGATCGGCCGCTCCGGCGAGAACGCCCGGCTGGCGGCGCGGCTGACGGGGTGGCGTATCGACATCCGCGGCGACGGCCCGGAGGCGCAGCCGTGAGCGAGCTCACCCCGGCCGGGCCCGCCCCCCGCCGCCCCGAGCGCACCTGCCTGGGCTGTCGCACCGTGCGCGCCAAGCGCGAGCTGATCCGTATCGTCCTCCCCGCCGAGGGTCCGGCCGCCCTCGACCCGACCGGGAAGCGCAACGGCCGCGGCGCATACCTCTGCCGCGAAAGGGGTACAAACTGTCTGGCGCAGGCGAGGCGCCGTCATGCCCTCGTCCGTGCGCTCCGCACCACATCCGACCGCATCGACTGGGACAGCCTCGCCGCCGACCTCGACACGGTCTCCTCGGAGGTACTGACATCGCAACGGTGAAGAAGCTGACCCTGCCCGCGACGCTGACGGTGAAGGAGCTCGCCGACCGCCTCTCGGTCGCCGGCCCCGCGCTCATCAAATACCTGATGACCAACGGGGTGATGGCCAACCTCAACCAGAGCCTGGACTACGACACCATGGCCCTGGCCGCCGATCACTTCGGCTTCGAGGCGGAGAGTGAGGACGCGGCGCCCGCCGCCGCGCCGGCCGAGGGGCGCCGGGTGCGCCATGCCCTCCTGGATCTCTCCAAGGAGGATCCCGCGTCGCTGGTGGTGCGTCCGCCGATCGTCACCGTGCTCGGTCACGTCGACCACGGCAAGACCTCGCTGCTCGACGCCATCCGCGAGACCAAGGTGGCTGCGGGCGAGGCCGGCGGCATCACCCAGCGGATCGGCGCCTACCAGGTCACCAAGAACGGCAAGCTGATCACCTTCATCGACACCCCGGGCCACGCCGCCTTCACCGCGATGCGCGCCCGCGGCGCCGACGTCACCGACGTCGCCGTGCTGGTGGTCGCCGCCGACGACGGGGTGATGCCCCAGACCGAGGAGGCGATCAAGCACGCCCGCACCGCGGGGGTGCCGATCATCGTCGCCCTGAACAAGGTCGACCGCGACAACGCCAACCCCGAGCGGGTGATGCAGCAGCTCGCCGAGCGCGACCTCGTCCCCGAGGAGTACGGCGGCAACACCCCGGTGGTCCGCACCAGCGCCCGCACCGGCCAGGGCGTCGGCGACCTCCTCGACGTGATCCTGCTCGTCGCCGAGATCGAGGATCCCAGGGCGAACCCGAAGCGCCCGGCGGTGGGCACGGTCATCGACTCCCACCTCGAGCGCGGCCGCGGGCCCATCGCCACCGTGCTGGTGCAGAACGGCACGCTGAAGGTGGGCGACAACATCGTCGCCGGCGCCGGGTACGGCAAGGTCCGGGCGCTCATCGACGACACCGGCCGGCGCGTCAAGGAGGCGGTGCCGAGCATGCCGGTGGTGGTCACCGGGCTGACCGAGGTGGTCGCCGCCGGCGAGCTCTTCCAGGTGATGGCGACCGAGCGGGCGGCGCGCGCCCTCGCCCAGGAGCGCGGCCTCGCGGCGGCGAAGCAGAAGGCCCAGCCGGCGCGGCGCATCACCCTCGCCGACCTCGCCAACCAGATCGCCGAGGGCGGCATCAAGACCCTCAACCTGATCGTCAAGGCGGAGGCCGACGGCTCGCTCGAGGCGCTCCGCGGCCAGATCCTCCAGATCGAGGATCCGACGGTGCGGATCAAGATCGTCCACGACGGCGTCGGTGAGGTCGGCGAGTCCGACGTCAACCTCGCCGCGGTGAGCGACTCCATCGTCATCGGCTTCAACGTCCGGCCCGACGTCGCCGCCAGGGCGGCAGCCGAGTCGCAGGGCGTCGACGTCCGCTACTACGACGTCGTCTACCAGATCACCGACGACATCGTGAAGGCGATCAAGGGCCTCTACGAGCCGACCTTCATCGAGGTCCTCCAGGGCCGCGCCGAGGTGCGCAAGGTGTTCACGGTCGACGGCCGCGCCGCCATCGCCGGCTCCTACGTCACCGACGGGAGGATCACCCGCAACGCCATCGTGCGTGTGGTGCGCGACGGCAAGGAGGTCGCCAAGGGCCGGATGGCCCAGCTGCGCCGCTTCCGCGACGACGTCCGCGAGGTGGCGCAGGGCTACGAGTGCGGCATCACGCTCGAGGACTTCTCCGCCTTCGAGGAGGGCGACATCCTCGAGGCGTACGTGGTCGAGCAGCAGAACCTGTGAGGGGTCGGGCCGACGACGCCACCGCCGCTGCGCACCGCCGCGGCGGTGGCCCGCAGCGCATGCTGCGCGTCGCCAAGCAGCTCCGCGAGGAGCTGTCGATGCTCATGCTCACCGAGATGAAGGATCCCCGCATCCGGCTGGCCTCGGTCACCGAGGTGCGGCCCTCGGCCGACCTGCGCACCGCGGTGGTGA
>DATARS010000052.1:0-16590 GCA_036269455.1 Candidatus Dormiibacterota bacterium
CAGTGGTACTCGACGACGACCACGTCGCCGAGGCCGCGCGCGGCGGCGATCCGGGCGCGCACCGCCGGCTCGTCGAAGTGCGCGCCGACGAGGTTGACGCCGACCACGGCGAAGCGCAGCCCGCGCACCTCGCGCACCGCGATGTGCGGCCCGAGGCTCCAGGCGATGCCGTGGGCGTCGAGCACCGCCTCAGTCTCGGCGATGCCGTCGGGGCCGTGGTTGCCGAGGTGGTTGTTCGCCAGGCTGGCGATCGAGACCCCCGCCGCGGCCATGCCGTCCGCGAACCGTGCGTCGCCGCAGAAGGTGAACCCGGTGGTGACCACGGGGCAGGCGGCGAGCAGCGGCGCCTCGAGGTCGACGAGCCGGAGGTCGCCGGCGGCGAGCAGTGGCGCGACCGCGCGGAAGGGGCGGCCGTAGTCGCCGAGCTTGCGCAGCTCGAAGTTCACCAGCCTCGCCGGGATCACGTCGCCGGTCACCACCAGCACCCGAAGATCGGCGGGGGGAATGCCGCTGAGATCGGCCGGGCGGCCTGAGGTCATCCCCTCGGGAGTGAGCCCGTCGGGCACCACCGCGCCGGGCGGGCCGCCCGTCTCGGGCGCTCGGGTGCCCGCCGGCGTCGCCGTGGCGGGTGGGGTGGCGCGAGCCGCCGGGGGCGTCGCCGCCGAGCAGGCGGCGGCGAGCGCTGCGACCCCCAGCGCCGGCAGCCCCGTCCGCCACATGGACGTCAGTCCGGCAGCAGGTGCGGGTAGCGCCAGTCGCGCGGCGGGTCGAACGTCTCCTTGATCGCCCGCAGCGAGACCCAGCGGAGCAGGTTCGCCGCCGACCCCGCCTTGTCGTTGGTGCCGCTCGCCCGGGCGCCGCCGAAGGGCTGCTGGCCGACCACCGCGCCGGTCGGCTTGTCGTTGACGTAGAAGTTCCCGGCGGCGTTGCGCAGCGCCACGCTCGCCTGCTCGACCGCGTGCCGGTCGGTGGCGAAGACGGCGCCGGTGAGCGCGTACGGCGAGGTGCCGTCGACCAGCCGCAGGGTCTCCTCCCACTCCCGGTCCGGGTACGGGTGGACGGTGAGGATCGGGCCGAAGAGCTCGCGCTGCATGAGGTCGTGCATCGGGTCGTCGGTCTCGAGCACGGTGGGACGGACGAACCAGCCCCGCGACGCGTCGGCCTCGCCGCCGGCGACGAGGCGCAGGTGCGGGTCCTCACGGGCCGCGTTCAGCGCCGCCTCGTGGGTGGCGAAGGCGCGGTCGTCGATCACCGCGCCGACGAAGGTCGCGAAGTCGGCGACGTCGCCCATGGGCAGCGACTCGGTCTCGGCGGCGAGGGACTCGCGCATCCGCTCCCAGAGGCTGCGGGGGACGTACGCGCGCGACGGCGCCGAGCACTTCTGCCCCTGGTATTCGAAGCCGCCGCGGACCAGCGCGGTGCGCAGCGCCGCGAGGTCGGCCGACGCGTGGGCGACGACGAAGTCCTTGCCGCCGGTCTCGCCCACCAGCCGCGGGTAGGAGCGGTAGGCGTCGATGTTGGCGGCAACCTCGCGCCACATGCTCCGGAACACCCCGGTCGAGCCGGTGAAATGGATGCCGGCGAGCGCGGGATGGCGCAGCGCCACCGCCGAGATCGGTCCGCCGTCTCCGGTGACCATGTTGATCACCCCCGGGGGCAGCCCGGCCTCGGCGAGCAGCTCCATGATCAGAGAGGCGGCGAGCTGGGCGGTGCGCGCCGGCTTCCACACCACCACGTTGCCCATCAGCGCGGGCGCGGTCGGAAGGTTGCCGGCGATCGAGGTGAAGTTGAAGGGGGTGACGGCGAGAACGAACCCCTCGAGCGGGCGCAGCTCGACCCGGTTACAGGTGCCCGCCGGCGACACCGGCTGGTCGGCCATCAACCGCTCGCCGAAGTGCGGGTTGTAGCGCCAGAAGTCGATGAGCTCGCAGGCGGAGTCGATCTCGGCCTGGTGGACGCTCTTGCTCTGCCCCAGCATGGTGGCGGCGTTGAGCCGGTCGCGCCAGGGCCCGGCGAGCAGCTCGGCGGCGCGGAGGAAGACCGCGGCGCGCAGCTCCCAGGGCGAGCTCGCCCACTCCTCACGGGCGGCGAGCGCGGCGTCGATCGCGGCGGTGACGTCGGCCGCGGTGGCGCGGCGTCCCTCGCCGAGGACCAGCGCGTGGTCGTGCGGTGCCCGGACGTCGAAGGGCTCGCCGCCCCCCTCGACCTCGCGGCCGCCCACCACCATGGGCAGGGGACGCGGGGTGGCGGCCAGGTCGCCGAGGGCCGACCGGAGCGCGGCGCGCTCCGCCGATCCGGGGGCGTAGGTGCGGACCGGCTCGTTGCGCGGAGGGGGGATGGGGGCCGACATGGGGGGCATTGTTCCACTCGAGATGTAGAGTGAATCGTGCATGGAACCCCTACCCGTCCTCCCCGCACCGGCCCCCCGTCCGAAGCACCTGCGGCTGCTTCCCGAGGGGGTCGACCGCCGGCCGCCGTGGCTCACGGTGAAGCTCCCCGCCGGCGAGGGCTACACCCGGCTGAAGGGAATCATGCGCGGGCTCGAGCTCAACACCGTCTGCGAGGAGGCGCGCTGCCCCAACATCGGCGAGTGCTGGGGCCAGGGCACCGCCACCTTCATGATCCTCGGCGACGTCTGCACCCGCGCCTGCGCCTTCTGCGCGGTGAAGAGCGGCCGCCGCGGCGGTGACGTCGACGCCGACGAGCCCCGCCGGGTCGGCGAGGCGGTGGCGCGGATGCGGCTGCGCCACGCCGTGGTCACCTCGGTCGATCGCGACGACCTCCCCGACTTCGGTGCCGGTCTCTTCGCCGAGACGATCCGGGCCATCCGCGAGGCGTCGCCGGGCACCACCGTCGAGGTGCTCACCCCTGACTTCAACGGCAGCGAGGGGTCGCTGCGCGCCGTGATGGACGAGGCGCCCGAGATCTTCAACCACAACGTCGAGACCGTCAGCCGCCTGTACCGCCGGGTGCGGCCGAAGGCCGACCTCCTCCAGAGCCTGCGACTGATCCGGGCGGCGAAGCGGATGGAGCCGCGCAGCCGCACCAAGTCCGGCCTGATGCTGGGCCTCGGCGAGAGCCTCGACGAGGTCCGCGAGCTGCTCACCCTGATGCGCGAGCACGACGTCGAGATCGTCACCATCGGCCAGTACCTGCGGCCCTCGGTCAAGCACCACCCGCTGATCCGCTTCGTACCCCCCGAGGAGTTCGACGAGCTCCGCGAGTTCGGCATGCGCCTGGGCTTCCTCCACGTCGAGTCCGGCCCGCTGGTGCGGAGCAGCTACCACGCCGCCGACCAGGTGGGGGCGTGAGGCCGCTCCGCTTCCTCTGGCTGGGGACGGTGCCCTACGCCACCGCCTGGGGCCTCCAGCGGCGCCTCGCCACGGCGAGGGCCGCCGGCGAGCTCGACGCCGACGCCGTGCTCCTCCTCGAGCATCCCCCGGTCTTCACCATGGGGCGCAACGGCGAGCCCGGGCACCTTCGCGGTGGGCCCGAGCGGCTGCGCGGCCTCGGCGCCGAGTACCTCGAGGTCGACCGCGGCGGCTCGGTGACCTTCCATGGTCCCGGGCAGCTGGTCGCCTACCCGATCGTCCGCCTCGCCGAGGTGCTCCCGGTGCCGGGCCACCCCGGCCAGGGCGACGTCCTCCGCTACGTCCGCGCCCTCGAGGAGGCGATGCTCGCCACAGCGGCGGCGGTGGGGGTGACCGCCGGCCTGCGCCCTCCCTACACGGGGGTGTGGGTGGGGGAGGAGAAGCTCGGCGCCATCGGAGTGAAGCTCAGCCGGGGGGTCACCCTCCACGGGCTGGCGATCAACGCCACCACCGACCTGAGCTGGTTCGCCGAGGTGGTGCCCTGCGGCATCAGCGACGGCGGGGTCACCTCGCTCGAGAGGCTCGGCGCGTCGGGCTGGTCTCCCGAGCGTCTCGCCCTCGACCTGGCCCGCCACCTCGCCGCCGCGCTGGGGCTGGTCGCGGTGCCCGCCGACGCCGGGCTGCGCGAGCTCGCCGGCACCGCGGCCGCCGCCTGACCTAACGCTTCAAACGCCCCGGCGCACAAGGATCGCCGGGGGCTGTGCGTTGAATGTGCACTGGTTCTGCATGCCGTTCCGTTCGATCGGTGCGTTCTCGCTCAACCAGGGTCTGGTCAGGGTCACGAGAAGCATTTACCATCCGGGGCAACCGGTGCATGTGTTCGGCTGCATCGGCTCCATCCGGATGGACGGTCAGCCCCCGTTCCGAAGGAGCTTGAGGCCGTGTTCGTCAGAAACCGCATGCTGAATCACCTGTCGTGGCCGGCCGAGAAGGGGTCGATCCGCAGGCAGCGCCGCCAGGCGCTCTGTGAGCTCGACGGCCTCCTCTCTCAGCTCGAGGAGATGAACCTGCGCGGCACCGAGGTCCCGGGGCGGGTGCGCGCCGCGCTGCGACGCCACGGTGCCGTTGTCGGCGACACCGAGGGCGCGGCCCAGCTCATCGAGGTGATCTTCGCGGTCCAGGAGCGCTACATGCTCCATCCGCAGCTGCCGCCGCCTCCCGCGGTCGAGGATCTGCGCCGCCGCATGGCGAGCTGAGGGCGACTCCCCAGACAGGCGGAAGTGGGGCCGATGCGACAGCTCACCAGTCTCGACGCGCAGTTCCTGGCGCTCGAGGACCGGCACAACTACGGCCACGTGGGTGGCCTGACCATCCTCGAGGCGACCACCGCGTCGGGCGAGCCCTTCACCGCGCAACGGGTCTCCGACCTGCTCGCCGAGCGTCTCCACCTGCTGCCGCCCTTCCGCTGGCGGCTCGCCGAGGTGCCGCTCGGCATCGACCACCCGTACTGGATCGAGGACCCGGAGTTCGACCTCGAGTACCACGTGCGCGAGCTCGCCCTCCCCGATCCTGGCGACGACCGCCAGCTCGGCGAGCAGGTCGCGCGCATCCACTCGCGTCCGCTCGACCGCACCCGTCCGCTCTGGGAGCTGTACGTCATCCACAACCTCGCCGGCGGCCGGGTGGGGATGTTCACCAAGATCCACCATTCCGCGATCGACGGCATGTCCGGCGCCGAGATTCTCTCGGTGGTGCTCGACCTCGAGCCCGAGGGCCGGGTGATCCCGCACCCGGAGCCCGACGGCCGGCCCCCGCGCGTCCCCGGCGGGCTCGAGCTCTTCGGCCGCGGGCTCGCCAACCTTCCGCGCCAGCCGCTGCGCACCCTGCGCGGGCTGCCGCCGATGGTCGCCAACCTCGACACCCTCCCCGGCGTCGGTGGCATCCCCGGGACCGCCGCGGTCGCCAGGGTGAGCCGCCGCATCGCCCGGCTCATCCCCGGGGTCGAGCCCGGCGAGGTGCTGGAGATGCCGCGGTCGCTCGCGCCCCGCACCGTCTTCAACGGCCCCATCTCCGGCCACCGCAGGGTGAGCCTGGTGTCGATCTCGCTCGACGAGGTCAAGGCGGTGAAGAACCGCTTCGGGGTGACCGTCAACGACGTGGTGGTGGCGATCGGCGCCGGGGCGGTGCGCACGTGGCTGATCGAGCACTCCGAGCTGCCCGACCGTCCGCTGACGGCGATGATCCCGCTCTCGGTGCGCACCCCCGAGCAGTTCGGCACCTTCGGCAACCGCATCTCGATGATGGGGGTGCCCATCCCCACCGACGAGCCCGACCCGCTGACCCGTCTGCGTCGCACCCACGAGGCGCTGCGCTCGGCCAAGGAGCGTCACAAGGGGGTGCCGGCGAGCATCCTCCAGGACGTCACCCAGTCGATCCCGCCGGCGGTCTTCGCCCGGGCCTCGCGCACCCTGCTCGGGCTGGTGTCGCGCGGGCCGATGACCCCGATCTGGAACCTCTGCATCTCCAACGTCCCCGGGGTGCCGGTCCCGCTCTACTGCGCCGGGGCGCGGGTGCTCCACGAGTACCCGATCTCGGCGATCGCCGACGGCATGGGGCTGAACATCACCGTGCTCAGCTACCAGGGGAGGATGGACTTCGGCATCGTCGCCGACCGCGAGCAGATGCCCGACGCCTGGCCGCTCGCCGACAACATCCGCGACGAGCTCGCCACCCTGCTCGCGCTGGAGGCCGCGCCCGGGTGAGCCTGGACGTCGACGCCGCCAAGCGCGCCGCCGGGGAGGCGGCCGCCGAGCTCGTCGAGGACGGCATGACCCTGGGCCTCGGCACCGGCTCGACCGCACGCTGGTTCATCGCCGCGGTGGGGCGGAGGGTCCGCGAGGGGATGCGGCTGCGCGGCGTGCCCACCTCGCGGGCGAGCGAGGCGCAGGCGATGGAGGAGGGGATCCCCGTGGTCGAGCTCGACGCCTCCGGGGTCGACCTGGCCGTCGACGGGGCCGACGCCGTCGACCGCCGGCTGCGCGTCATCAAGGGCGCGGGCGCGGCGCTGCTCCGCGAGAAGATCGTCGCCACGGCGGCGCGCCGCTTCGTCGTGGTCGTCGACGAGGGCAAGCTCCGCGACCCGCTGAGCGGCCTGCTCCCCGTCGAGCTCGTGCACTTCGGCCACCGCGCCACCCTCGCCCGCCTCGACGGCTGCGGCGGGACCTTCCGGCTGCGTCATGACGCGACCGGACAGCCGGTGCAGACCGACAACGGCAACCTCATCGCCGACGGCGACGTCGGCCCCATCGTCGAGCCCGAGTCGCTCGGCGAGCGGATCGACTCCATCCCCGGGGTGGTCGGTCACGGCCTCTTCTGCGGCCTGACCAGCCTGGTCCTCGTGGCACGCGCGGACGGCGGGGTCGACCGCCTCACCGCGGACTGACGCGTCAGCGCCCAGAGGCTGAAGGGCCCAGAGCCTGAAGGGCTATCCTGCCCCGCTGTGGCTGTGAGCGACCTGTCTGGCGCGACCGTCCTCCTCACCGGGGTGACCGGGTTCCTCGGCACCGCGATCCTCGAGAAGCTGCTCCGGAGCGTGCCGGGCTGCAGGGTGGTCACGCTGGTGCGCCCCGGACGCCACGGAGCCGAGCGGCGGGTGCGGGACGAGGTCCTGAGCAGCCGCGCCTTCGCCCCGCTGCGCGAGCGCCTCGGCGAGGGCTGGGAGGCGGCGCTGCGCGGGCGGCTCGTCCCCATCGGCGGCGACCTCGGCAGGCCCGGGCTGGGGCTGGACGAGGACGGCCTGCGCGCCCTGAGCGGCGTCGACGTGGTCATCCACTCCGCCGCCGAGGTCGCCTTCGACAGCCCTCTCGACGCCGCCCTGCGCACCAACGTCGGAGGAGCCGTCGGGCTGGTCGAGACCGTGGTCGGCGCCGGGGCGCGCCCCGCCTTCGTCCACGTCTCCACCGCCTACGTCAGCGGGCAGCGCCGCGGGCTGGTGCTCGAGGGCGCACCCGGCGGCCTGGCCACGGCGGGCGGCGCCGCGCTCGACTGGCGCGCCGAGCTCGCCGCGGCCGAGGCGGTGCGCGCCGGGCTCGAGGCCGAGTCGCGCTCCCCTCAGCGGCTGCGCCGGCTCGCGGCTGCGGCGGCCCGCGGCATCGGCGCCTCCGGTGTGCCCGCCGCCGGCGCCGAGGTCGAGCGGGCGCGGGCGCGCTGGGTGGAGGCACGGCTCGTCGACCACGGTCGCGCCCACGCGCGGGCGCTGGGGTGGTCGGACGTCTACACCATGAGCAAGTCGCTCGCCGAGCTCGCGGTCAGCGAGCGCGCCGGCGACCGGCCGCTCTCGGTGGTGCGGCCGTCGATCATCGAGTCGGCGCTGCGCGAGCCGGTGCCGGCATGGATCGTCGGGCTGCGCATGGCCGAGCCGATCATCCTAGCCTACGGTCGCGGGTTGCTCCCCGAGTTCCCCGGGCTCCCCGACGGCATCATCGACCTGGTTCCGGTCGATGTCGTCTGCAACGCGGTGATCACCGCGGCGGCCACCCCGCCCGGCTCCGGCCGTGCCGTCTACCACGTCGGCACCGGGGCGCGGAACCCGCTGCGCTACCGCGGCCTGTTCGACAACGTGCGCGGTTACTTCCGCGCCCAGCCGCTCCACGACTCCGCGGGGGCCCCGATCGCGGTCCCCGACTGGCGCTTCCCAACCGGCCGCCAGGCGGCGCGCCGCCTGGCCACCCTCGAGCGGGGGCTGGAGATCGCCGTGGGCACGGTCGAGCGGGGGATGGCGACGCCCTCGACCCGGGTGCTCCACCAGCGCCTCGACGAGGCTCGCGACCGGGTGCGGCGGGCGCGCTCGCTCTCCGAGATGTACGCGGTGTACACGGAGATGGACGCCGTCTTCGACGACACCAACACCCGCGCGCTCGACCTCGGCCGCAGCGCCGCCGACCGCGCCGAGCTGCCCTTCGACGTCGGCGCCATCGACTGGGAGGAGTACCTGCAGCGCTCCCACATCCCGGCCGTCGTCGACCTCGCCCGGATGCGCCGCCGCGCGCCCCGCCCGGTGCTGCCCCGGCCGACCTCGACCGCCCCGGCGCCGCCGGCCCGGCTGCCCGCGGTCCGCGCCGGCGCCGAGCCCGCGCTCGCGGTCTTCGACGTCGAGGGCACCCTCGCCGACCTCACCGTGGTGCAGCACTACCTCTACTTCCTGCTGGACGCCGAGGAGCGCCGGCGCTGGCCGCTGACGATCGCGCGCACCGCGCTGCGCGTGCCCGGCTGGCTGCGCCTCGACCGGGTCAACCGGCTCGACTTTCAGCGCCGCTTCTACCGGCGGTACGCCGGCCTCGAGCGCGAGTACGTCGCCGACACCGCGCGGCGCGCCCTCCACGAGATCACCCTGCCGCGGTGCTTCCCGCGGGGGCTGCGCCGGGTGCGCGAGCACGTCGAGGCCGGTCATCGGGTGGTGCTCATCACCGGAGCGCTCGACGAGGTGGTGCGCCCGCTCGCCGAGCTGCTCGAGGTCGAGCTGCGCGCCGCCCACCTGCGCAGCCATGGCGGCGTCTTCGACGGCGACCTCGCCGACACCCCGCCGAGCGCCGAGGCGCGCGGCGCGCTGGTCCGGCGCCTCGCCGCCGAGACCGGCGCGCGGCCGGCGGTGTGCTTCGCCTACGCCGACAGCATCAGCGACCTGTCGATGCTCGACGCCGTCGGCAACCCGGTGCCGGTCAACCCCGATCTGCGCCTGCTCTCGGTGGCGCGGCGCCGCGGCTGGCCGGTGCAGTCGTGGCGGGTCGGCGACGGCGGCGGACGGATGCCGGTGGTGCTGCCGCCGCGCGTCTCCCCGGAGCGGCGCACCCGCGTGGCCGCGGGACGCCGCTGATGCGCGCCCTCGAGTGCACCCCGACGCTCCCCGGCTACGCGCTCGCCCGCGTCGCCGGTGGCACACGCGGCGGCCCGTTCACCATGCTCCGGCTCGCCCACCGGCCGCCGCCGGAGCTGCCCGGCGAGGGCTGGGTGCGGTTGCGCCCGACGCTCGCGGGGATCTGTGGCAGCGACCTCTCCGCGCTCCACGGGCACGCCAGCCCGTACCTCGGCGCGCTCGCGTCCTCGCCCTTCGTCCCCGGCCACGAGGTGGTCGCCACCGTCGCCGCCTCCGGCGACGGCCGCTGGCGCACCGGCACGCGCGTGGTCGTCGAGCCGCTGCTCTCCTGCACCGTGCGCGGGGTGGTGCCGCCGTGCCCACGCTGCGCCGCCGGCGAGCCTCAGGGGTGCGAGTCGGTCGCGGGCGATGGGCTGGCCGCGGGGCTGCAGAGCGGCTACTGCTCCGACACCGGCGGCGGCTGGGCAGGCGAGATGGTGGCCCACCACAGCCAGCTCCACGAGGTGCCGGCGGCACTTGACGACCGCGATGCGGTGATGGTCGAGCCGCTCGCCTGCGCGCTCCATGCGGTGCTGCGCAACCAGCCCGGCGGCGACGCCCGGGTGCTGGTGATCGGCGCCGGCACGCTGGGGCTGCTCACCATCGCCGCGCTGCGCCAGGCCGCGCGTCCCCGCAGGGTGATCGCCGTCGCCAAGCACGACGGCCAGCGCCGCCTCGCCGGCCGCCTCGGCGCCGACGTCGTCTGCGCCCCCGACGCGATGCTCCGCACGGTGCGCTTCGAGACCGGCGCGCGGCTCGTGGAGGGCCGCACGGTCGCGCCTTTCCTGCTCGGCGGCGCCGACCTCACGTTCGAGTGCAGCGGCACCGCCGCCGGCCTGCAGAGCGCCATCGGGAGCACCCGCGCCGGCGGGACCGTGGTGATGGTGGGGATGCCCGGGCGCGCCGCCATCGACCTCGCCCCCGCCTGGCACCGCGAGCTCAACGTGCGTGGCGCCTACGGCTACGGCATCGAGACCTCCGGCGGCGTCGACGTCGAGCCGCCGCGGCGCACCTTCGCGATCGCCCTGGAGGCGGCGGTGGCGCTGCGCCCGGGGCGGCTGGTGGACGAGCCGCAGCCGCTCGAGGAGTATCAGCGGGCGCTCGCCCGCGCCGCGTCCGCGGGCTCGCGCGGCGTGGTGAAGGTGGCCTTCGCGCCACAGGGAGAGGGCGCATGAACCGCCCGGGCACGGTGGTGGAGGTCGGGCGCTCGACCCCGCCCATCCTGGTGCACAACGGCGACTCGGTGGTGCTGCAGCGCTTCCCGGTGGGCACCCGCGTCGTCTACGCGCCCGACCCCCAGACCGGGCTGCGCGATCCCGACGGCGCCATCCGCCGCGCCCTGCTCAACCCGCTCGACTCCGAGCCGCTGCCGGCGCTGCTCCACGCCGGGATGCGGCTGACCATCGCCGTCGACGACATCTCGCTGCCGCTGCCGCCGATGCGCTGGCCGGACACGCGCGCCCGCGTGCTCGAGGCGGTTCTCGACCTCGCCGCCGACGCCGGCGTCGAGGACGTCGAGATCATCATCGCCACCTCGCTGCACCGGCGCATGACCGCGGCGGAGGTGCTCCACGCCCTGGGGCGGCGCGTCTTCGACGCCTTCTGGCCCGACCGCCTCTACAACTTCGACGCCGAGGACCCGAGCGCGCTGGTGGAGATCGGCACCACCGACCACGGCGAGGTCGTGGAGATCAGCAGGCGCGCCGCCACCAGCGACCTGCTCGTGTACGTGAACATCAACCTGGTGGCGATGGACGGCGGCCACAAGTCGGTCGCGGTCGGGCTGGGCTCGTACCGCAGCCTGCGCCATCACCACAACGTCCACACCCTGCGCCACACCCGCAGCCTGATGGACCCGCCGCGCAGCGCGCTGCACAGCTCCTGCAGCCGCATGGGCCGGCTGCTGGAGGAGCATGTCAAGGTCTTCAAGATCGAGACGACGCTGAACAACGACACCTTCCCCGCGGTGCTCGGCTTCCTCAACCGCCGCGAGGCGGAGTGGACGGCGAAGGACCGGGCCATGGCGAAGGTGGTCGCCCAGGCGACCGCGACGATGCCCCCGGCGCAGGCGCGCGCGGTCTTCCACCGCACCCGAGCGCCCTACGCGCTCACCGGGGTCTTCGCCGGCGCCACCGAGCCGGTGCACACCCGCGCGCTCGAGTCGCTCTACAGCCAGCAGGTGGTGCCGGTGCGCGGACAGTCCGACGTGCTCAGCGTCGGCATCCCCTACGTCGGTCCCTACAACGTCAACTCGATCATGAACCCGGTGCTGGTCTCCTGCATGGGGCTCGGCTACTTCTTCAACATGTACCGGGGGATGCCGCTGGTGCGCCAGGGCGGGGTGCTGATCATGACCCACCCCTGCCGCGAGGAGTTCCACCCCGTCCACCACCCGAGCTACATCGACTTCTACGAGCAGGTGCTCTCCGAGACCCGTGACCCCGAGCGCATCGAGGTCGAGTACGAGGAGCGCTTCGCGTCCGACGCCTGGTACCGCCAGCTCTACCGCCGCTCCCACGCCTATCACGGCGTGCACCCCTTCTACATGTGGTACTGGGGCGCCCACGCGCTCGAGCACCTCGGCGACGTGGTGGTGGTCGGCGGCGATCGCAACGTCTGCCACCGCCTCGGCTTCCGCAGCGCCTCGACCCTGGACGACGCTCTGGAGATGGCCACCCAGACAGTGGGCCCGAACCCGAGCGTCACCCATCTCCATTGCCCCCCGCTCTTCGTCTGCGACGTCGAGCCCGGCGGCTTCGAGACCGGGGTGCCGTGAGCCGGGCGGGCAGCGCGCTGCGATGGGCGGCGGAGGACACGCTGCGCGTGCTCCGCGAGTGGCGCCCGCCGGAGCGTCCCGAGCCGGTCGAGCGGGTGCCCCGCGCGGCGCGCCCGCCGCGCGCCGCCGAGCCCACCTGGGGCCGCTCCGACACCAGCGCCACCGCGCGGCGGGCGATCCAGCGCACCGCCCTCTTCCCGCTGCTCGACCTGCTCGGCCGCCCCACCGTGGTCGGCCTCCACCACCTGCAGGCGGCGAGGCCGCCGCTGATCCTCGCCCCCAACCACGCCTCCCACGCCGACGCCCCGCTGGTGCTCCGGGCGCTGCCGCCGGCGCTCCGCGACAACACCCTGGTGCCCGCCGCCGCCGACTACTTCTTCAACAAGCGCTGGCTCAGCGTTGCGGTCACCCTCAGCATGAACGCGGTGCCCTTCGACCGGCGCAGCGACATCGCCGACTCGGTGCGCCGCCTCGAGCGGCTGCTGCGCCACGGTCACAGCATCGTGCTCTTTCCCGAGGGCAGCCGCGCCCGGGACGGCCGGCTGCGCGGCTTCAAGGCGGGCGTCGCCCACCTCGCCACCCAGACCGGCGCCCCGGTGATCCCGGTCTACGTGCAGGGCACCCACGCCCTGCTCCCCGCCGGCGCCGCCCTGCCCCGGCCGAGCGCGGTGGCGGTGCACTTCGGCACCGCGATGGTGGCGCGCCCGGAGGAGACCGCCCGCGCCTTCAACGAGCGCCTCGAGGTGGCCGTCGGCGAGCTGATGACCGCCGCCCGCGGCCACGGCTACCGCGATGCCGCGCCACGCAGGCCGGGATGGCGCGAGGTCTGGCGGCCGGAGGGGGCGCTCTCCCCCGACCCGCAGCCCGAGCTCCCGGACCCGTCCGAGGGCTGGATCGCCCGCTGGCGGTCGACGACCCCCCGCTAGCCGTCCGGCGCCCAGGGCCGGGCGTCGAACCAGCGCAGTGCCGCCTCCTCGTACTCGATCCCGAAGCGCAGCGTCGCCAGCCGGTGGCGGTCGCCCAGGCGCACCAGCCGCTCCTCGATACGCCGGTACTCGGCGAGGCGCTCGGCGTGCTCGCGGCGGCGCGCGCTCACCATCTCGTCGAGCCGTCCGGCGGGCAGGTGGTCGCCGAAGAAGACGGTGACCATCAGCGGGAAGCGGATCAGCTCCTGCCCCGGCTCCTCCGCGATCCAGGCGGCGAAGGCGGCCCGCCCCGCCTCGGTGATGCTGTAGGGCCGGCGCTCGCGCGGGCCCGAGGGCGGACCGGGCTCGATCAGGCCGCCGGTCTCGAGGGATCGCAGCTCGCGGTAGAGGTGGCTGCGGGTGACGTTCCAGAAGTAGCCGACGCTGGCCTCGATCGCGCGCAGCAGGTCGTAGCCCGATCGCGGGCCCGCGTGGAGGAAGCCGAGCAGGGACGCCTGGGTGGGGTTGAGGCCGGACCGCGGTTGACCCGTGGCGGCGGAGGGTGTAGGGTTCCCCATATTCCCTTAGGGACTATACGCCGGATCCGAGAGGGCGAGACGTGACGACCATAGCGATTGACCGGGAGGCGCCGGCCCAGGCCTGGCGCGCGCAGTTCGAGAGCCTCGAGACCGAGATCCGCGACGGGGTCGAGCTCGAGGTCGAGGGCAGCCTCCCCGCCGAGCTCCAGGGCACCCTGTACCGGATCGGGCCGGCGCGCCACGACGTCTACGGCGAGCGCTATCGCCACTGGTTCGACGGCGACGGCATGGTGCATGCGCTCCGCCTCGGCGGCGGCCGCGCCCAGTACCGCAACCGCTTCGTCGAGACCACCAAGAAGCGCGAGGAGGACGCCGCCCACCGCCGCCTCTACTCCGGCTTCGCCACCCCGCCGGCGGGTGGCCCGCTGGAGCGGCTGCGACGCGGCCGCATCCCGATGAGCGCCGCCAACACCAATGTCGTCGCCTGCGGCGGCCACCTCCTCGCGCTCTGGGAGGGCGACCGCCCCTGGCGGCTCGACCCGGTCACCCTGGCGACCATCGGCGAGGACGACCTCGGCGGCGTGCTCGCGGCCGGCGACCCCGTCTCGGCGCACCCGCACTGGGACCCGATCAGCGGCGAGCTCTGGAACTTCGGCGTCCGGTACGGCCGGAAGGCCGTGCTCAGCGTCTACCGCACCCGCGCCGACGGCGCCACCGAGCGGGTCACGCAGCTGCCGCTGCCGATCGCCGCGATGGTCCACGACTTCGCTGTGACCCCGACCCGGGTGGTGGTGGTGGTGGTGCCGTACGCGCTGCCCACCGTGCCGGTCGGCATGCTCACCGGCGCCAGCAGCTACGGTGACTCGCTGCGCTGGCGGCCCCAGGACGGCACCCGGGTCGCGGTCATCGACCGCGCCTCCGGCGAGGTGCGCTGGTACCGCACCGAGCCCTTCCTGATGTTCCACACCGTCAACGCCTACGACGAGGGCGCCGACGTGGTCGTCGATCTCTGCGCCTACCCCGACACCTCGCTGATGCGCTGGTTCAAGGAGGTGATGCGCGGGACCGTCACCACTCGCGTCGCCGGCCACACTGAGCGCCTGCGCCTCGGCGCCGGCGGCGCCGTCACCACCACCCGCCTGCCCGGCGGATCGATCGAGTTCCCCCGCGTCGCCACCGGCGCGATGTGCGCCGAGCACCGCCGCATCTACGCGGTCGCCTGGAGCGACGACGGCTACTTCCCCCGCAACCCCGCCGCCCTCGACCTCGACACCGGCGCCCTGGAGGTCGCGCCGATGCGCGACGGTGAGTTCGCCGGCGAGTGCGTGCCGGTCTCCAAGGCGGGCGCCACCTCGGAGTCGGACGTCTGGCTGCTCACCCTGGTGCTCGATGCGGTCACCCGCCGCAGCGAGGTGCGCGTGCTGGACGGCGGCGATCTGTCCGCCCCCCCGGTGGCGGTGGTACCGCTGCCGCACATGGTGCCGGCGGGATTCCACGGCAACTGGGTCCCCACCCAGCTGCACCTGACCTGATCAGACCCGTGAACCGGCAGGCGCGAGCCTGCGTAGCAGGTTCACGATGTCGCGGATTCCAACTTGCCTCGTCCAGCGGCGATTCACAGGCCGACGGCTAGCCGGAGTCTGCGGCGCCCAAGTACGCTCTGCGGCGTGACGCAACTGTGGCGACTGGACGGACGGGTTGCGCTCGTGACGGGCGCATCCACGGGCCTCGGAGCACAGTTCGCCCGGGTGCTGCATGGTGCGGGCGCTCACCTGCTGGTGACCGCCCGGCGAGGTGATCTCCTCGACGAGCTCGTGCGCGAGTGTGGGGACCGCATCGTGGCGATGCCCGGTGACATCGCCGATCCGCTGCACCGGCGAGACCTGATCGAGCACGCGACCGCCACCCACGGTCGACTGGACGTCCTGATCAACAACGCGGGCATCTGCGACGACGGGCCACTCGAGGAGCAGGAGCTGGCGGACCTGCTTCGCGTCGTCGACGTCAATCTGACCAGCGTGCTCGACATGTGCCGCCTGTCGGCTCCGCTGCTCTTCGCCGCGCCGTCTGCGAGCGTCGTCAATGTGGCGTCGATCTTCGGTGTCGTCGCCTCCCGTGGGCCGATGGCGGCGTACAACGCGACCAAGGGTGCAATCGTCAACCTCACGCGTCATCTCGCGGCCCAATGGGGCGGCCGTGG
Organism: Candidatus Dormiibacterota bacterium; assembly: GCA_036269455.1. Classification (GTDB taxonomy): domain Bacteria; phylum Chloroflexota; class Dormibacteria; order Aeolococcales; family Aeolococcaceae; genus CF-96. Next base: position 15,643 of record DATARS010000052.1, read on the forward strand.
CGTGCGCGTCAATGCCCTCGCCCCCGGCTTCTTCCCGACCGACCTGACGGGGCACCTGGCCGACGCCGACTTCGCGCGGTCGGTCGCCGAACGGACTCTGCTCGGACGCACCCCCCGACCCGATGAGCTGGACGGGCCCCTGCTCTTCCTCGCCTCCGAGGCGTCGAGCTTCGTGACCGGCCAGATCCTGCTGGTCGACGGCGGCTGGACCGCAGTCTGAGGGTCGCGCGGCAGTCCTGCTCCGTATAGTGGATCCCCCCGGGCGGATAGCTCAGCCGGCTAGAGCGTCTCGCTTACACCGAGAAGGTCGCGGGTTCGATCCCTGCTCCGCCCACGTCGGGGACCGAATGCCTTGTTGCAGGCACAACAGCCTGCGGATGATCGAGCGGACCTACACCCACCTGACGGTGACCGACGCCTACGACGCGATGATCAAGCTCCTGGTGGCGGAGTAGGCCGGACGTGAGACCGCCGTGAACTCGAGGCGGAGCGGGCACCGCGGGGACCAGTGTCGACGCGAGGTTCGTCGCGGGACGGTTCCGAATTCGCCCAGAACCCCTCGGCAGTGGTGGGCTCATCGCTGAGGCCTGCTCGCTCGAAGGCTCCTGGTTCCCCCATCCAACTCGTTACCCCTGAACCTGCCTCCATCGGACAGAGGTGAGCCGCGGTGACGACTACCGTAGAGGCGGGTGATCTGCGCCGTATCATCCGGTGCCATGGACGGCTACGCTTCGGCAGTGGCCCGCGACTGATCCGGGGTCGGCTCCCTGAGGTCAGTTGGGAATTTCTCCCTTGGGAACTATTCAGCCACTTCACGCATCACTAAGGGTGATGACCGAGAATCACATCGCCTGTGCGCCGTACAACCCCAGCGACTGCTGGCGAACGTATGTTGCACGCCCCGGCTGCGGTCGCCGGTCGTTGGCGAGTGCAATTCACAGACTTGGG
>DATARS010000053.1:0-3972 GCA_036269455.1 Candidatus Dormiibacterota bacterium
GTACACGGCGCACCCCGGGTCTTCCCTCTACCATCAGGCGGATGCAGGGGCGGGTGAGGCGGCATGTCGCGGGCGCGGGGGCGGTGCTCCTCGTCTTCACGGGCGCCTGGCTCGGCCACACCCTCGAGTACCTGCGGCTGACCGGCGCCTCGGGTCTGGGGCGGGCGACGGTCGGCCTGCCCCACCTCTACATGCTCCCCCTCGGCGCACTGCTGACCCTGCTGCTCGCCGACGGCGGGCGGCGCTGGTGGCGGCGATGGGCGGACCTCGGCGCCCGTCTCGAGCACGCCCGGGCAGCCCTCCGCCAGGCGATGCGAGGGCGGCGAACGACGGCGCCCGGTCCGGTCGTCCTCCCCCGACTCCCGGTCCGGCTTCTCTGGGGGCCGCTGGCGGTCGCCCAGCTGCTCCTCTACCTGCTCCAGGAGAACGTGGAGGCGCTCGCCGCGGGACGGCCCGCACCCGGGCTGGGAGCGATCACCGGCATCCACTGGGCGGCGCCGCTGATCCATGCCGCGGTCGCTCTCGGCCTCGCTGCTCTGGTGGCGCTCGCAGGCCGCCGGCTCTGGCACCGCGCCGAGCGGGTGCTGCGCTGCGAGCGGCTGGCCGCCCACCTCGGCCGTCTCCGCGGCGCCCGGTCGCGCCAGCAGGGCGACGCCGCCGCCTGGCGGCCCTCGCCGCTCCAGCGCTTCGGCGCCCAGCTCTGGAGCCGTCCTCCCCCGGCCTGACCGCGTCCCCGACGCCTGTGGTGGCACCCGCCGGTGCGGCCACGCCAACGCGACAGTTCAGGGGAATCGCACATGCAGATCCGGCCCATCCATCGCACCGCCGCCGCCGTCCTCGGGGTGGCGCTGGCGCTCGTCTCGGTGAGCGCCGTCTCCGCCCACGAGCACCGCACCGTCGCCGGGGGCGCGTACGCCCTCGTCGTCGGCTGGAGCGGCGAGCCGACCTTCACGGCGAGCCGCAACGCCGTCCAGCTCTTCGTCAAGGACGCCCAGGGCACCCCGGTCACCGACCTCGGCACCGACAGCCTCAAGGTCCAGGTCGTCTATCAGGGCCAGAGCAGCGACCCGCTCCCGCTCGAGCCCGCCTTCGGCGCCACCTACGGCACCCCGGGCGAGTACGACGCGCCGCTCCAGCCGACCCGCCCGGGCGACTACACGTTCCACTTCACCGGGACCATTCACGGCACCGCCATCGACGAGTCCTTCACCTCCTCGCCGAAGACGTTCGACTCGGTGAAGAACGACACCGCGATCGAGTTCCCGGTGAAGGACCCGGGCCGGGGCGACCTCGCCACCGCCGTCGACCGGCTCGACGGCCGCGTCGGGCCGCTGCCGGCGCGGATCACCGCCGCGCAGGCCAGCGCCCAGAGCGCCCGCGACTCCGGCGGGCGCGCCACCGTCGTGGCGGTCGTCGCGCTCGTCCTCGCCGTGCTCGCCTGGGCCGGCCTCGGGGTGTTGCTCCTCCGGGCGCGGCGGGGTCAGGCCAGCCAGGCCCAGGGCGCGGAGCTGCGGCGCCAGGCCCGGTAGCAGGCGAGGAACGCCGTCGCCGCCGTCGGATAGGCGGCGAGGAAGGCGTGCAGCCGCGCCGGCGGGAGGGTGGATCCGCGGTCGATGCCGCGGACCATCCGCTCGCCCTGCAGGGCCACGAGGCGGCGGCAGTCGCGCAGGCCCAGGGTGGCGAGCACTCCGAGGCCGGCGAGGGCGAGCAGCGCCGGGGTCGCCACCGTGATCCGCAGCAGCGCCGCGTCGAGGCGGCGCTCGGTGAAGAGCACCGCGCCGGTCAGCGCCACCGCGGCCACGAGCCCGGCGAGGCCGACGCGCTGACGGCGGCCGCGCCGCAGCAGCTGGGCGTTGGCGCGATGGTGCGCCTCGCAGATCCGCCGGGCCGCCGGCGCGTCGCGGACGATGTCCGAGGGCGCCAGGCCGGTGTCCGCCGGGGCGGGCGCGGGCAGGGGAGCGCGCGCCCGCGGGCGCTCGGGGCGCGCGCTCCGGGTCATCAGCGCGCGACGCAGCTCGTCGAGCTCGCGCGGCCGCTCCACTCCCAGCGCTTCGCGGAGCACGCTCGGGAGGATCGGCTCGATCACGGCGGGGGAGATGGCGTCGCGCATGGCAGCCTCCCCATCCTGCCGCGACAGCTGCGGCCGTTCGATGGCGGCGGCGTCACATCCCGCGAGCGTCGCGGGCCAATCGGCGGGGGGACTCTCCCCTTCATCCCCCTGGCCGCCGCCCCGGCGGCCCGGCGAAGCCGGGCGAGGCCGTGATGGGGGGCCGTTGTCAGGAGTGATGGGCCTCGCCCGGCGAGAGAAGCGGTCGGGGCTGCGGGAGGGGGCCCGCCGAGGTGACGCTGCGGGCGGGCCCCCCGGCCCGGCACGGGCGGTCACCGTGCTGCCCTATGACGTCCGGGAGGGGGCGATTCCTACGCGCCGGCGGCGGCGAGCAGAGTCGTGACCCCGGCCGCGTCGAGCTCGCCGACGTGGACCGCGCGCACCGTGCCCCCGGCGTCGATGGCGACGCTCACCGGGAGGCCGCCGACGGCGTACGCGGCGCCGGCGCCGCGCTCCGGATCGAGCACCGCCAGACTGGTCACCCCGGGCAGCGCCTCGGCGTAGGTGCGCACCGTCGCCGCGTCCTCGCCCTGGTCGAGGGCGAGCACCACCAGCCCCGGATGGGTCGCGGCGGCGCGGACGAGCAGGGGCAGCTCGCGCTTGCAGGGACCGCACCACGTCGCCCAGAAGTTGAGAACCACCGGCCGTCCCAGCTGGTCGGCGAGCCCGATGCGCCGGCCGTCGAGCGCGGTCAGGGTGAAGTCCGGCGCCGCCGCGCCGGTGTGGACGGTGCTCTCCGGGCGGCGGTCGTCCTCGCCCGGCTCGCCGAGGAGGACGTCGACACGGTCGAGGAGGTCGCCCATCGCCCAGGCGCCGGTGTGGGCGTGGCCGTCGGCGACGGGCGAGAGCATCCGTGCCAGCGCCTCGGGGAGGGCGTGGCCGAGGCGGGGCTCGCCGGGCAGGACGAAGCGTGCCACCCCCTGGGCGTCGAGCACCGCCACCAGCGAGTCGTGGGCGACGTCGTACGCCTCGGGCAGGCCGGTCAGCCAGTCGGCCGGGGGCGCCCCCGCGTAGGGCACCTGCCGGTACGAGGCGTGGAGTGACGACCAGAAGACCCGCAGCGCCGCTGGGTCGGCGGTGAGCAGCGGCCAGGAGGCGCCGGTGCGGGTGGCGTAGGCGGCGAGGGTGGCGGGGGTGTCGCGCCCCGGGTCCATGGTCACCTCGGCGATGCGCACCCGGTCCTGCCAGCCCCGCGCCCGGAGCGTGGCCTGCAGGTCGCCGAGCACCGCGGTGTAGAGCGGGCAGGTCTCGTGGCAGTGGGTCTCGAAGGCGGCGACGATCGTGGGCGCGCCGCCGAGGGTCACGGGCCGGCCGCCCTGGTCGGTGAAGGCGGTCGGTGGCACCGGGCGCACCCGCCCGCCGGCGACGAGCAGGCCGAGGTTGACCCCGTCGTTGCCGCTGTACGCGGTGAGCATCCCCTGGCCGAGCGCCACCAGCACCGGGGTGAGGCGGTCGCCGCTCACCCGCACCGCCAGCGGGGCGGAGAGCGTGCGGCCGTCGAGGCGGATGGTCACCTCGTGGTAGAGGCCGGTGGGGACGTCGAACTCGCCGAGGTCGGTGGGCTGCGGCGCCGCGGCCACCGCCGCCGAGGCGGCGTCGATCCGCGCCGACCCCGCCGGCCCGCTGAGCTCGACCCCGCCGAGTGCCGTCGGGCCGCCGTCGGCGCGGGTGGCGATGAGCTCGACCCGCCCGGTCGGGGCGCGGTGCAGCGCGGCGACCCCCACCACCGTCCCGGTGGCGAGCGCCAGCACCAGCACGGCGGCGACGATCGCGCGCCGCACGCCGGGCGGCCGGCTGTGAACCTCGGGATCGCTGCTCATGGGCTCCGGCCGGAAAGCCTACTCGTCCCCGGCCTGCCCCCCGCG
>DATARS010000054.1:0-28304 GCA_036269455.1 Candidatus Dormiibacterota bacterium
AAGGTCGGCTGATCGAATCCGCTGCCACCGCTGACCGACAGCGTGTCCCATGGGTGCCAGGGACCGGGTCCGACGGTGAGCGTCCCGCCGGCCAGCACCGGCGTCGCCCAGAGCGCGGCCAGGCATGCGATGCCCATCACCAACAGCGCACGCAGGAGCCGCCTCATATCACCGGCCATCATCCGGGTCGTCCGGGCGCCCCTCCCGTGCCGTCACACAGCCGTCAGGGAGTCCGCACCATGCGCGTACCGGCTCGCCGGCGCTCGGTGCTCGAGGAGGTGCGCGCATGACCGGCCATCTCCGGTCCGTGCTCCTGAATCCCGCTTGCAGCGTCCATTGAGGATGGTTGAGAATGGACTGTCGGCTCAGGGCGCAGCGAGGAGATGTGGCCATGGCGACCGATCTGCACGTCGACCGCATGCAGGGCGCGAAGGCCCCGTCGGTTCCGGAGCCGTACGTCCCGATGGGCGCGGACCGCAAGCGCTTCGCCCACGTCCGCGAGACCATCGACAGGCTGGTCGGCGAACGGCGCCCCCCGCTCTACGACTCGGTGGTGATCGTCGGCGGCCTCGGCATCACCGCCCACACCTTCGCCGCCCGGCTGGCGCGCAGCCCCGAGTTCGCCGGCAACGTGGTCCTCGCCGGGCCGCCGGCGTCCGAGGACCGGCGGCTCAAGGCGGGTGTCTCGCTCCGCGCCGCGTCGGCCGACTTCCTCGCGTACACGCTCAACACCTCCACCGACCGGGTGGTCGCGCAGTGCGCCGGCGGCCATGCGACCGCGCAGCCGGTCGCCTTCCGCCAGACCGCGTCGATGGCCTACAAGGACGCGCAGGGGCGGTGGCAGAACACCCGGGTCGAGCCCTGGCAGGGCGGCAAACACGGCAAGAAGCGCCCCGGTATGTACGGCTTCCGCAACTCGCGCGCCGCGCTGGCGATCAAGGAGCTGGCCTTCCAGGACGGCCTGATCGAGAAACCCGAGCCGGTGACCTCGCTGGAGCACGCGCGCTCGCTCGCCACCGGCAGGCGGCCGCTGATCGTCAACGTCACCACCAACGGCGCCCTGCTCGGCAACGAGACCACCAGGCCGAGAGCGGGCATCGTCGCCGCCCAGATGCCGTTCCGGGAGAGGCCCGGCGGCGTCCGCGGTCCGCTCACCCCGGCGACCACCTACGCGCCGCTGGTGAACCGCGAGGGCGCCATCGACGTCGGCTACTACACGCCGTTCTCGGACCCGCTGTCCCCGGATGCGACCTGGTACGGAATCATGGCCCGGCCGCTGCGGCTGTCGAAGCCGTTCGACAAGGAGCGTGAGCTCGACATCCTCGTCGAGGAGACCCTCGGGCTCGGCGAGCTGATGGGCCTCGACCCGGTCGACCCCGACGAGACCACCGGCCGCGCCTTCGTGCCGGCGCCGCCGCCGCGCGCCCCGAGGGGCTCGCTGCCCGGCACCCTCGAGCTCCGCCGCGCCTGCACCCCGTTCGTCGCCGCCTACTACGCCGACGGCATGACCGGCGGGACCATCGGCGCCACCATCGCCGCCGAGGCGGTGCTCCGCGGCCGGGACCCGTATCCCGCGGTGGCCAGGGCGCTCGCCGGCTACCGGCGCTGGAACTACGCCTGGTACATCGAGACCGCCTATCTGCCGGCCGTGGTCGACCGGCTGATGCGGGTCAGCGTGCGCGGCGCGATGCTCTGGCCGCACCGCACCGCCGTCAACCACTGGTTCTCTCGCGCCTAGGCGCGCAGCGCGGGACGGGCCCCGTATCATCGCTTCTGGACCGTCGCGCTGCGACGGTCGGAGTCGGTGGCACGGGGTGGCGCTCGCGTGTACAGGTCGACGAGAGTGACCGTGAACGACGGCCGGGGGGGCACCCGCCAGGTCGCGCTGGGACCCAGCGCCTTCCTCGTGCTCGGCTACGCGGCACGCCTGGGGAGGGTGACTCCGTACCAGCTCAAGCAGCTCGCCCGGCAGGGCGTGTCCTGGTTCTGGGACTTCCCCCACTCCCAGCTCTACGTCGAGCCTGCGCGGCTCGCCAAGCTGGGGCTGCTCGAGGAGATCCAGGAGGGGCACGGCCGCCGCCGCAAGCTCTACTCGCTCACCGACGCGGGCCGCGAGGCGCTGCGCCAGTGGTTCGACAGCCCGGTGCAGGAACAGCACGAGGTGCGCGACCTCGGCCTGCTGAAGCTCGTCTTCGCCGGGCTCACCGACCCGGAGCGGATCCGGCGCCTCGCCGAGGAGCAGATCGCGCTCCACCGCCAGCGGCTCTCCGAGTACGAGGTGATCACCGCGGACTGGACGTCCTTCGAGCGGCTCTACCCGTACCAGGTCACGGTGCGCATGGGCCGGCTCCACGAGCAGGCGTACATCACCTTCTGGCAGTCGATCCTCGACGAACCACCGGCGATGGACCCGCGCCTCGCCTCGATCTACCCGCCGGAGCCCCAGGCCGCCGCCCGCGCGTAACCCTCAGCCGGTGCAGCCCGCCGGCCGGGTGACCGGGGTGATCAACGCGGCGCCGGGCTTGTTGCCCAGGTACGTCACCACCAGCTGCACCGCGGCGGTGCCGTCGTTGCGGGCGGTGTGCGCGGTGTTGGCGGGGACGTCGAAGGCCTGCCCGGGCCCGAGGTGCCGCGGCGCGCAGCCCGGGTCGGTGGCGACCGTGAGGGTGAGCTGACCGGCGGTCACCAGCGAGTTCTCCCACCCCGGATGGGTGTGCCAGGGGGCGACCCCCCCGGGGTCGATGGTCACCGTCTGCACGGTGAGCTGGTTCGGACCCGCGGCGTCGATCTTCAGCGGGTCGGCCATGGTGCCCTGCCCCAGCTGGGTGCGGATCACCTTGCTCGCCGGGCTCGCGCTGGCGGCGGCTGCGGGAGACGAGGAGCTGGTCGCCGCCGCGGTGCCCCCGCTGGAGCCGCAGGCGACGGTGGCGCCGGCCAGCGCCACGAGGCCGAGGGTTCGTGCGATGGCGCTCATGGCGCGGAAGTCTACGCCTGCGGTACTGCCGCTTTCGGCGCCCGGACGCGCCGCCCGCGGGGCGTTCCCGCGGGCGGCGACCTCCGGAACTAGGCGACCGCCACCAGGTCGCCGGCGTCGCCGGACTCACCGTGCGAGCCGCCGCGCAGCGGCACCTCGCGGAGCGCCACGATGGCGACCAGGGCGAGCGCCGAGGCGGCGAGCGAGAGCCAGAAGAGCTGGCCCACCGAGGTGGCGAACGCGTCGTGGACGCCGGTGACGATGTGGGCCACCAGGCCCTGCTGTGACGCCGGCAGCGCGGCCGAGATCTGGGTGCCGATGTCGCCGACGGCGGTGAGCCCGCCGCTGTTGCCGCCGAGGTGCGCGGCAGCGCTGGCGGGCACCCCCTGGGCGCTCAGGGCACCGGGGAGGCGGCTGGAGAAGCTGGTGCTGAAGAGCGTGCCCGCCGCCGCCAGCCCGACCGATCCGCCGACCTGGCGGAAGAAGGTCATGGTGCTGGTGGCGACGCCGATGCGCCGCGGGGTCACGCAGTTCTGCACCACCACGGTGAAGCCGCTGAGCGAGGGGCCGACGCCGAGGCCGAGGACGAGCATCCACGCCCAGAGCACCGGGGTGGAGGTGGTGGCGTCGAGCCGGGTCATCAGCGCCGCCCCGGCGACGAGCAGCACCGCCGAGGCGATGAGCAGAACCCGGTAGCGGCCGCGCTTGCTGATCAGCATGCCGGCGGCCATGGAGCCGCCGATCAGGCCGATGAGCAGCGGCCAGATCTCGTAGCCCGAGGCGGTCGCGCTCACCCCGCGCACGGTCTGGTAGTAGCGGGGCAGGAAGATCACCGCGGTGAACATCGCCACGGCGATGAGGAAGACGGCCGCCTGCGACGCCGAGTAGGTGCGGTCGCGGAAGAGGTCGAGGGGCATGATCGGCTCCTTGGCGCGCGCCTCGACGAGCACGAAGCCCACCAGCAGCACGGCGCCGAGGAGGATCAGGCCGCCCACCTGGGGGGTGACCCAGCCGGGCAGCGCCCCGGTGGCGTCGGCCTGGCCCTTGTTGGAGAGGCCGATCAGCGCCGGCACCACCCCGGCGGTGAACACGGCGATGCCGAGGAAGTCGATGTCCCGCCAGGTGCCCGCGTCGCGGCGGAGCGAGGGCAGCACCGCGGCGATGATCGCCAGCGCGGCGATGCCGATGGGGAGGTTGACGTAGAAGACCCAGTGCCAGCTCACGTGGTCGGTGAGGAAGCCGCCGAGGAAGGGCCCGGCGATGAAGCTGATCCCGAACACGGCGCCGAAGACGCCATGGTAGCGGCCGCGCTCGCGCGGGCTGAAGAGGTCGCCGATCACCGCCAGCGAGATCGGGAAGAGCGCGCCCGCGCCCAGGCCCTGGAGACCGCGGAAGGCGATCAGCTGGGTCATGTCCTGGGAGATGCCGGAGAGCGCCGAGCCGACCAGGAACAGGGTGATGCCGATCATCAGCAGCGGCTTGCGCCCGTAGGCGTCGCTGAGCTTGCCGTAGATCGGGCCGGTGATCGTCGAGGTGAGCAGGTAGACGGTGACCACCCAGGTGTACAGGCTGTCGCCGTGGAGGTCGGTGACGATCCGCGGCAGCGCGGTGCCGACGATGGTCTGGTCGAGCGAGGCGAGGAAGAGGCCGAGCAGCGTGGCGCCGAGCACCGCCATCCGGGCGCGGTGCGAGAGCGGCAGCGCGGCGGCGGCGGGCGGTCGCACGGTGGTGGCCATGGGGATCTCCTCGGGTTCTGCGGTGGTCAGGCCGCGGCCGACTCGTCGCCGGCGGGCACGGTGGTGGTGGTGATCTGTGCGGAGCGGCGGAAGAGCGGCGACGGCCACCAGTTCCAGCGGCCCAGCGACGCGACGATCGCGGGGACGAGCACGGTGCGGATGACGAAGGTGTCCATCAGCACCCCGGCGGCGATGCCGTAGCCGATCTGGCGGACCTGGTCCGACCCCGCCGAGTTGCCGGCGGCGACGGCCAGAACCGCGAAGGTCCCGCCGAGGATCAGGCCCGCCGTCGTCACCGTGGTCCCGGTGAACCCGACAGCGCGGCGCACCGCCTCGGGGAGCGGGTGCTTCTGCGCCTCCTCACGGATGCGCGTCATCACCAGGATGTTGTAGTCGGATCCGAGCGCCATGAGGAAGACGAACATCAGGAAGGGGAGGACGAAGTTCACCCCGACCGAGCCGCCGAAGTGGACGAAGACGATCGCCACCAGGCCGAGCGCCGCCAGGTAGGAGAGCAGCACGCTCGCCACCAGGTAGAGCGGCGCCACCAGGCTGCGCATCACCATGCCGAGCAGGAGGGCGATGAGGATGGCGACGATGGGGATGATCGTCGAGAGGTCGCTCTGGGAGATGTGGCTGACGTCGTAGGCGAACGCGGTGAGGCTGAGGACGCCGCTGTCGGAGGCGCCCGCCTGATGGGCGATCGCGGTGACGGTGTCGCGGAGCTGCGGGATGGCCGCCATCGCGGCCGGCGACGAGGTGTCGGTGATCAGCGGCGCGGCGGCGAGCTGCACGGTCCGGCCGTCGGGGCTGACGAAGTGGCTGAGAGCCAGGTAGGTGTTGTAGTCGGCCGCGGACACCCCGGAGCCGGCGGGCGGCGTGGGGGCGAGCGGCAGCGGCAGGCTGCCGAGCTCGGCATGGAGCTGGCTGACGTGGGCGGGGCTCAGCGCGGCGCCGGCGGGGTCGAGCGGCCCCACCACGCGGCCGACCTGGCCGCTGTCGCGCAGCGCCTGCTCGGCGGTGCCGATCGCGGCGAGGTTGTCCCAGACCGGCTGGGCGAAGTGCAGGAGGATGGACGAGGGGTTGGTCGCCGCCGGGTAGTTGTCGGAGCGGACCCTGGCGCCGGCCGCGGAGTCGCTCCCCGAGGGGCCGGACGACTGGTCGGCGAAGCCGGCGGTGCTGCTCGACAGCGAGCCCGCCGCGAGCGCCGCGAAGCCGAGGACACCGACCGCGGCGACCGCCAGCGGCCTGCGCACGACCGCGCCGGCGATGCGCCCGTAGACGGTCTTGCGGGGGCGCTCCTCGAGGCGGGTCCGGCTCGGCCAGAACACGGCGCGGCGGAAGATGGCGAGCAGAGCGGGAAGCAGGGTGAGGCCGGCGAGGAGCATCAGCCCGATGCCGATGGCGAGCGCCGGGCCCATGCTCTGGTAGAAGCCGAACTTGGCCAGAACCAGGCTCATCAGGGCGGCGATCACGGTCAGCGCGCTGAAGGTGATGGATTCGCCGACCGTGGTCACCGCGCGGACCACCGCGTCCCTGGGCTCGAGCCCGCGGCGCAGCTCCTCACGGACGCGGAAGACCAGGAAGAGGCCGTAGTCGGTGCCGGCGCCGAGGACGAGCACGACCAGGAGGAACTGGGTGATGCTCGAGACCTGGACGCCGAGGTGGGTCGACGCGGCGATCACCGGGCTGGCGAGGAAGAGGACGATCGCCGCTGGGAGCAGCGTCACCAGGGGGGCGAGCAGCGCGCGGAAGGCGAAGAGGAGCAGGACGATGATGAAGAGGAACGAGAGGCTCTGGGTGCTGCTCCGCGAGGAGGTCTGAGTCTTCTGGGTGTCGACGACGATGGGCAGCTGGCCGGTGAGGTTGAAGGTCAGCCCCCCGGTGGAGTGCGACTGGAGGATCGAGCGGATGCCCGACACCAGGTCCTGCTGGTCGGTTCCGTCACCGTAGGGGGCGACGTTCGCCTGGACCTGCGCCTGCTCGGCGACGCCGTTGCCGGAGCGGCCCAGGTCGTGCACCGACGTGACCTTCGCGACCCCGGCGACGGCCGCCTCCACCTGCGTGATGGTCGCCTGGTCGGCGGTCGAGAGACCGCCGGCGCGGCTCGCCACCACCGTGAGCGACGCCTGGTCGCTGTTCTGGAACGGCGATGCGAGCTTCGATGCCTGCATGCTCGGGGTGTTGTCGGGGAGGAAGCCGCTGTTGGTGTCCTTGGCGACGCTTCCCATCCCGGGGAAGAAGTGCACGCTGAGGATGGTCACGGCGATCCAGAGCGCGACCACCGGGTAGCGGAAGCGCACGGAGAAGCGGCCGATGGCGCCGAAGATGCGGGTCACAGCGGTCGAGCCTCCAGGAGGGTGCTGACGCGAGGGTCGGGACCGTCGGCGAGCTTGGCGAGGAGGCCGACCAGGACCGTCAGCTCGTCGTCGGTGAGGCCGCCGGCGAGGGCGCGCACGATCTCGCGCTTGAGCTCCGCGAACTGGGTGGTGAGTGCCTGCGCACGGGGCGTGGCCACGATCCAGACCAGGCGGCGATCGCCGGGGTCGGTGTGCCGCTCGACCAGCTCGCGGTTGATCAGCCGGTCGACGAGCTGGGTGGCACTGCTGGGGCCGACGGCGAGCAGCGCGGCGAGCTCGTGCATCGTCACCCGGCCGCGGCGGACCAGGGTGCCGAGCACCTCGACCTGGTGCTGGGTCACGCCGCCCAGCTCGGAGGAGAAGGTGGCGCAGAGCCCGCGCGGGAGCAGCGCGTCGAAGCGCTGGCGCATGCGGGGCTGCAGGTCGAGCAGCTGGTCGAGGAGCTCCTCGCGTGCCGGCGACGCTGCCAGTGCGGAATCGTTCATGACCCGAACCGTAGTGGGGGTCAACGGTCGATCCCGGCCGGGTGTCCGCCCTGTGCCCCGCTCATCACCGGGCTGTCACACGAGGCGCGGTCAGCGTATCCTCAGGTCAGGTTGAGGGAAGGTTTTTTCGGGGGTAGGGTCGCTTGAGCGCCATGGGGTCGCCTCAGCGGGAGGTGGAGCTTCCCCGGCGGCCACTCGTCCACTGGGTGGGCGAGGGGCTGGTGGAGATCGACTTCCGCGGCGGTCAGCCGGAGTCGCGCTGGCAGCGGCTGCGGCGCCACGGAGGCACCATCGTCTCCGGCCTGGCCCTGAGCGGCGGCCTCGGCCTCGCCGCCGTGGCCCTCCACCACATCCTGACCGGCGGCTGACCCTCAGGGTTTCCCTACGGCCAGTCGGGCGCCAGCGGCTCCTTGCGCGGCGCCCCCTCCCAGTCGGAGCGGGGCGGCGAGAACGCCTCGGCGACGCTGCATCCCTGCGGACCGACGACCACCGAGTGGGGCACGTCGCTCGGAATCACCCACATCTCGCCCGGCCGGCGCAGCCGGCTGTCGTCGCCGATGGTGAGGGTGAGCTCGCCCCGCACCACGACGCCGAGCTGCTCCTGGGGATGACGGTGCTCGGGCATCCGCAGATAGGGGGCCAGGTCGATGACCGCAAAGGTCAGCTGCTCGCCGTGCACGGCGCGGGCGTGGATGCCCTCGAGGAGGTGATAGGGGGAGAGCTCCTCCGCCGTCGCCCACTGATGTCCGCTCGACACCGCCATCGCCGTCTCCTCCGTCAAGCCCTGTGCCCCACCATCCTATGCTGGACGGCGTGAACCGGATCCGCGCCCTCGCCGCCGCCGCGCTCCTCGCCGCGCTGGCGGCCTGCGGCGGCCAGGCCCCCGCTGCCGCGGGATCGCCGAGCGCCGCTCCCGCCGGTGCCTCCTCGCCGGCGGTCGTGGTCCCCAGCCTGCTGCCGGCCACGGCGGCGGCGACCCCGGCCGCCACCCCGCCACCCGCCCCCCCGCCGACGCTGCCCCACGTCATGGTCATCCTCATGGAGAACCGCGAGGAGAGCTCGGTGATCGGCCGCTCCGACGCCCCGTACATGAACCAGCTGGCGAGCTCGTATGGGCTGGCGACCCACTGGTATGGGGTGAGCCACCCCAGCCTCCCCAACTATCTCGCGCTGATCTCCGGGAGCGACCAGGGGGTGCACGACGACGGCACCCAGTACAGCTTCGCGGGGCCCACCCTGGTCGACCAGCTCGCCGCCCGGGGGGTCGGCTGGAAGGCGTACATGGAGGACATGCCCTCGCCCTGCTTCGGCGGCCCCTCGAGCGGCCGCTACGCCAAGAAGCACGACCCCTTCGTCTACTTCCGCTCGATCACCGGGACCCCGGCGCAGTGCGCCCGGGTGGTGCCCCACACCCAGCTCGCCACCGACCTCGCGGCGGGCACCGCCCCGCCCTTCCTCTGGGTCACCCCCAACCTCTGCAACGACGGCCACGACTGCGACAACCGCACCGCCGACTCCTGGCTGCGCGGGGAGATGCAGACGGTCATGGGCTCGGCCTGGTACCGGCAGGGCGGCTCGGTGATCATCACCTGGGACGAGGGCTCGAGCACCAGCGGCTGCTGCGCCGCCCCCGCGGGGGGCCAGATCCCCACCATCGTCGTCACCGCCGCCGGCCAGCGCCGGCTCGACGCCCCGGGCGACCACCTCGGCACCCTGCGTGCCCTGGAGGAGGTCTACGGGGTCGGCTACCTGGCGGGCGCCGGCTCCGCCACGCATGGGGATCTGCGGCCGCTGCTCGCGAGCTGATACCCCTTCCTGGCAGGCGGCTCAGCGGACGACGATGCGGACCTGCCAGGTGGTGGCGGAGGCGATCAGGCAGAGCGGGCCGTGGCAGCCCCCCTGGCCGGCCATCAGCCGGGTGTGCCCCGGGTGCACGGCGGTGAAGGTGCCGTGGGCGCCGCCCCCGGCGTCGCGTCCGCTGTCGGCGGCCGAGACCACCGCGGAGTCGAGGGTGCGCGGGGCGGTCCACTGGTGGTGGGATGAGCCCTGCAGGGTGACCACGATCCGCGTCCCGGGGGAGACGGTGATGGTCCGGCCGGAGTCGGCCTCGGTGAGCGTCACCATCGCCACCTGGGCGCCGGTGGCGGGCGGGTGCTCGGGCGAGGCGGCCGAGCTGTGCTCCACCGGCGGCGGCGCCGAGGTCGCGGCGGGCGGAGCCCCGGCGACGGCGCGGCCGGTCGGCGCCAGCGGCTCGCCGCGGCCGTGGAGGGGGAGCTGGGTGCTCCGCGAGTCGAGCGACCCGGAGGGCGGCGTCGCCGGGATCACCGCGTGCTGGCCCTGGCCCTCGGTGCGCTCCTGGGCGGGGTGGGCCCCGGCGATGGCGAGGAAGATCGCCACCGTCGCCACCGCGGCGAGCACCGGCAGCCAGCGCATGGCGAGCTGCGGACGGCGCGGCTGGAGAAAGGTCAGCCACCAGCGGCGGCGGCGCGCCTCCATCGCCCGGTAGGCGGTGGGCGCGTCGGGCCAGATGCGGCGGCCGATCTCGTCGACCTGGTCGCGCAGGTCGCTCATCGCGGGGTGTCCCCGAGCAGCTGGCGCAACCGGCGGGTGGCGCGCTTGAGGTGGGTCTTCACCGTCTCGGGCGAGGTCGACACCGCGGCGGCGACCTCGACGACCGGCCGGCCCTCGACGTGGCGGAGGATCACGGTCATGCGCTGCATCGGGCTGAGCCCCTCGAGGCCCCAGCGCACCCAGAGCCGGTCGATGTCGTCGTCGACCGAGGCCCGCATGCCGGACTCGAGCGCGGTCTCGCGCCGCCGCTTGCGCCAGGCGTCGATCGCCAGGCGGGTGGCGACCCGGGCCACCCAGAGGTCGGGCCGGTCGTAGTTCGAGACGCGCCCCCAGTGGGTGAGCGCCCGGGCGTAGGCGTCCTGGACGGCGTCCTCGGCGGCGGCGACGTCGCCGGTGGCGACCGCGACGATGCCGACGATGCGCTGGCAGCTCTCCTCGAAGAACGCCTCGAAGGAGGCCGTCGCAGCCTGCGCCGGGATCTCCATGGTCAGGGTCGCGGCATCCACGTCATGCACACGTTTAACGGGCGCCTCCCGGGGGACATGGCGCGGGGCTGGACGCTCGCCTCGATATGCTTCCGACATGGCGAAGCCGCTGACCCTCACTGACAGCACCTTCCGCACCCAGGTGATCGAGTCGCCGCTCCCCGCGCTCGTGGAGTTCTGGGCGGTCTGGAACTCGACCTGCAAGGCCCTCGCACCGAGCCTCGAGGTGCTTGCAGAGGAGTATGAGGGACGCGCGATCATCGCGAAGCTGGACGTCGACGCCAACCCTCAGATGGCCGCGCTCTTCGCAGTGATGACGGTGCCCACGATCATCCTCTTCCGCACCGGCCAGGCGACCGAACGGATCAACGGCTACCGCCCCATCCAGGCGCTGCGGGACCAGCTCGACCAGCTGCTCTTCGGCGTCTGGAGGACATGACCGGCCCCGCCGCCAGCCCGCCCCCGCCCGGGACGCTTCTCCTGCTCGTCCGCCACGCCGAGCAGGCCACCATGCAGCAGCGCGACGCCCCGCTGAGCGAGCGCGGCGAGCGGCAGGCCGAGCGCCTCGCCGAGCGGCTGGCCGCGCTGCCGCTCACCGCGGTGGTCTCCAGCCACCTCCAGCGCGCCCGCCGCACCGCCGAGACGGTGGCCGCGCGCGCCGGGCTCGAGGCCGAGGTCGAGGAGGGGCTGGAGGAGATCCGGCTCGGCGAGGAGGCGCGCTGGAACCGCTACCGGGGGATGCTCGAGCCCGACCCCGACGACTACGTCAGCGCCGCGCTCAACGCCGTGCGGGTGCTCTCCCGGGCCCGCTTCATCGGCGCGGACGGCGAGGAGACGGTGGAGTCGCTGCTCGAGCGCGGCCAGGCGGCGCTCGACCGGGTGCTCGCCCGCCATCGCGGCGGGGTGATCGCCTGCATCTCCCACGGCGGCTTCATCAACGCCATCCTCGGCTCCTGGACCGGCGCCACCCGGCACATGTGGTTCGTCCCCTGGCACACCGGCATCTCCTCGGTGATGATCACCGGCGACGAGCGGGTGCTGCTGGGCATCAACGACGCGACTCATCTCAGCCGCGATCAGGACATGCTCCACATCATCGCGGGCGACGTGGTCAGCCGGCGCAGCGCAGGTCCGGCGCGATGATCAGCACCCCGTCGGTCGTCCCCAGGTAGACGCCGCCGGCGTCGCCGCTGAGCTCGAGGGCACGGCCGATGGCGGCGGTGGCGCGCACCGCGCCGGTGCGGGGATCGGCGCAGCTGAGTGTCGAGCGCTGGGCGTCGGCGAACCAGAGCAGGCCGCCGGCGAGGAAGGCGCGGAGGGTGTTGCCGCTCGGCTCGCCGTCGGCGCTCAGCACCGGCGGGGTGCCGAGCGGGCGCAGGTCGGCGGCGCCGCGGTGGTGGAGCTCCGAGGAGAGGCCGGTGGGGAAGCTGATCCAGACCCCGTCGGCGCCGGCGGCGAGGCGGGCCCCGGCGGTGCTGTGCTCGGTGACCGACGCGCGCACCGCCCCGGTCGCCGGGTCGCGGACGCTGATCAGGGCGTCGCCGGTGGGGAGGCGGGCGCTGCTGTAGAGGCGGCCACCGGTGGGGTCGAGGACGAGGTCGTCGACGCTCTGGCCGGCGGGCAGGGGCACGCGGCGGCCGGCGGTGCCGGTGCGCGGGTCGATGCCGATCAGCTCGCCGCCCCAGCCGAGCCAGAGCCGGTCGCCGAGCCCCACCAGCCGCGCCGAGAACTGCTCGACGCCCGCGGGCGGGTCGAGCGCCAGCTCGTGGCGCACGTCGAGGGTCGAGGGGTCGAGCCCGTAGAGCGCCAGGCCGCCGGGGTTGTCGACCCCTGGGTGGACCCCCGCGCCCACCCAGAGCACGCCGCCGGCGAGAGCGAGCGAGTCGGCGGCGGGGAAGGGGCCGGCGGTGGTGACCGCCCCGCTGGCCCGGTCGATGCGCGCCACCAGGGCGCGGTCGAGATCGAGGACGCCGAGGGGCAGGCGCTCGACGACGGCGTAGACGGTGGCGCCGTCGACGATGAGCGCGTCCACGCTGCCGAGGGGCAGCAGGCTGCGCACCCAGGGCGACGCGGGGGCCGCCGCGGTCGCCGCGACCTCGGCGGGATGGGCACCGCCGCGGCGCAGCCAGGTGCCGCCGTCCCAGGTCCAGGTGTCGTCGTAGACGCCCTGGTCGTGGCCGCCGATGATGCAGCAGCCGCCGAAGAGCACGCTCTGGCGGCGGCGCTCGTCGTACGCGACCGCCGCCCCGAAGCGCGCCCCCGGGCCGTCCGGCCCGCCGTCGTGCCAGTCGCTGCCGTCCCAGGTGAAGGTGTGGTAGCCGGGGATCATCACCCCCGCCATCGACCCGCCGAGCTGGCCGTCGACGACGTGCTTGGCGGCGAGCGCGGTCACCGGGTGCTGCTCGGTCCAGGTGGCCCCGTTCCAGGTCCAGACCGCGGCGTCACGGGCGACGCCGCCGCACGCCGAGGCGGTGGGCAGCGCGGTGACCAGCACCAGGCCGCCGGTCCCCGGGGCGTAGGCGAGCCGGCCGGTGAGCGCCGAGCGCGGCGCCGTGGCCGGGTGCAGCTCGCTCCAGGCGCCCCGCTCCCAGTGCCAGGTGGCGAGCGAGCACGCGGTCCCCTGGCGGCCGCCGTCGCCGACGAGCAGCACCTCGCCGGTGGTGGCGTCGGTGGCGAGCGCGGCGGTGCCCGCCCCCAGCCGCGCCGGCGGGGTGGCGGCGGTCGGCAGCGGGGTCCAGGCGCTTCCGTCCCAGGCCCAGCTGTCGCGCAGCGCCGAGTCCGGCTGGCCCGGCGCGACCGGCCCCTCGCCCCCGAAGAGCAGCAGCCGTCCCGACGCGCGGTCCCAGGCCATCGCCGCCGCCTTCCGCGGCGTGGGCGCCCGGGCGGGGTGATGGCGCTGCCAGGCGGAGCCGTCCCAGGTCCAGGTGTCGTCGAGCAGGCGGTTCTCCCCCGCCCGCCCGCCGAAGAGGACGGTCTCGCCGCGGGCCGGGTCGTAGCCGGCGGCGGCGAAGGCGCGCGCCGGCGGTCCGGCGGACACCGCGTCGACCTGGGCGGTGAGCGCACCGCGCGCCGCCGGGCCGTGGGGACGCTGGCCGAGCAGCCCGGCGGACCCCACCACCCCGGCGACGGCGGCGACGACCGCGGCGATCGCCAGCGGCGGCACCCGCCCGCCGGCCAGCCGCCCGGGATCGAGGCGCGCGAGCCAGGGGCGCCGGGCGAGCGACGCCCGGACGCGCGCCGCGAGCTCCTCCTCCGGGACCGGCAGCGCCGCCGCCCGCCGGCGCAGGCTCGCGGCGTCCTCGCCGAGGCGGGCCAGCGCCCGTTCGCGGGCGGCGAGCACCGCGGCCTCGTGGACGTCGAGCGCCTCGGCGACGGCCGGTGGGGTCAGCCCCGCGCCCGCCTCCAGGGCGAGGACGGTGCGCTCGCGCCCGCGCAGCGGGCCCAGCGGGTCCTCGCCGGCGCGGCGGGGTCCGCGGCGCTGGAGCAGCTGCTCGAGCATCCGCTGGCGGCGGCGCGCCGCCACCGCCGCGAGGGCGAGGCGCACCGGCCGCAGCCGGTCGGCGTCGGGATCGTCCTCCCAGGCGTCGGCCGGGTCCTGGCGCTCCGCCGCGGCGAGGGCGGCCGCGCTGGCGGCGAGCGCGTCATCCGGATCGACGAGCTCGAGCAGGCTGAACCGGTGGACCGCGGCGGCGTCCATGTCCCGAAAGGGTAGTGGCGCCAGGCCCTCGTGTCGCGCCGGAATCAGACCGGGGCGGCGTCTCCCGGGGTCACCACGGCGCCGGCGCCGCGGGTGCCGCGGATGATCTCGTCGATCAGGCCGTAGCCCTTGGCCTCCTCCGGGTCCATGAAGTAGTCGCGCTCGGTGTCGCGGTGGATGACGTCGAGCGCCTTGCCGGTGTGCTTGGCGAGGATCTCGTCGAGGCGGTTGCGCAGGAAGAGCGCCTCGCGGGCATGGATCTCGATGTCAGTCGCCTGGCCCCGGAACCCGCCCGAGACCTGGTGGATGAGCATCCGCGAGTTGGGCAGGCTGTAGCGCATCCCCGGGGCGCCGCCGGCGAGGATCAGGGCGCCCATCGACGCGGCGAGGCCGATGCAGATGGTGCTCACCCGGGGGCGGACGTACTGCATGGTGTCGTAGATCGCCAGCCCCGCGGTCACCGAGCCGCCCGGCGAGTTGATGTAGATCGAGATGTCCTTCTCCGCGTCCTCGGCCTCGAGGAAGAGGAGCTGCGCCATGATCACGTTGGCGACGTTGTCGTCGACCGGCGTGCCCAGGAAGATCACGCGGTCACGCAGCAGGCGCGAGTAGATGTCGAAGGCGCGCTCGCCACGGTTGGTGGTCTCGACCACCATGGGGATGACAGCGGTCGGGTTCACCGCGCGGACCTCCGTAAGCCGGCCGGGCGCCGGGGTGCGCCCCGACGCGGTGGGTACCCGCGCCGCCCGCATCCTACACGGGGTTCCGGCTGCGCGGAGGTGGCGGTGGTGTAACCGCGTCCCGTACCTGTGTGCAGGTGGCGGGAAATGAGGAGCCTCCCATGACCAGCCTCCGCACCCTGGCCGCCGTCCTGGGCGCCGGCCTCGGCCTCGGCCTCGCCGGCGCCGCGCCCGCCGCCGCCGCCCCGATCACCCCCGCGAAGATCACCGACAGCTGTCCCGGCGGCCTGTCGCACTGCTTCGCCCCGGCGAGCCTGTCGGTCGCCGCCGGCACCACCGTGGTGTGGTCCAGCAGCAGCGGCGCGCCGCACACCGTCACCTGTGACACGTGCGCGCCGGGCTCCGGTCCGTCGAGCGGTGAGATCCTGACCGGGCAGAGCTACCAGTTCACCTTCACCACGCCCGGGACCTACGCCTACCACTGCGACATCCACCCGTACATGACCGCCTCCGTGGTCGTGACCGGCGCCCCCGCGACGCCGCCGCCCACGGCGCCGCCCACGCCGAGGCCGACCCCGCGGCTCACGCCCCGGCCGGCCCCGCTGCCGACGGCCCCGCCCGCCCCGCGCGCGACCGGCACGCCCGTGGCGCACCCCGCGCCGGCGCCGCCGTCCGCGGCGCCGGCGACCGCGGCCCCCGTCCCCACCGCGCCGCCCACCGCTGTGCCCGCCGCGACCCCGGCGCCGACGCCGGAGCCGAGCTCCGCCCCGGTGGCCCTGGCCACGCCGGGATCAGCGCCGCCCGCGGCTGTGGCCACGCCCGCGTCCTCCTCCGGATCCGGCGGCCCGCCCTGGATCGTGGCCACGGTCGCCATCCCGCTCGCCGTCCTCGCCGCCGCGGCGATGTGGTGGGTCCGCCGGGCCAGGTCGGAGGGTGCCGCGGACGGCTAGGCTTCGCCCATGCCCGTTCGAGCCGCGCGACGCGTGTCGCGCCCGCTCGCCGTCCTCGCGGCGGTGATGGGTGCGCTGCTGCAGCAGGGCGGCACCGGTGGGGCGGACGCGACCCACCCGGTCACCATCACCGGCTCGGGCACGGCGCAGTCGCCGTACGTCTACTCGGGGGTGCCGGCGAGCATCACCGCCGGCGACACCGTCAGCTGGCTCAACCCCACCACCGTCAACCACACGGTGACGCCGACCACCGGCCCGGACCCCGGCTTCCGCAGCCACGACCTCAACGGCCAGGGCTCGTACCACCAGTACCGCTTCACCGTGGCGGGCAGCTACGCCTTCCACTGCGAGAAGCATCCCGACACCATGCACGCCACCCTGGTGGTCAGGCCGCCGCCGCCGCCCACGCCCACGCCGGGGCCGCCGACCCCGGCGCCGGCTCCGCGCCCGGCGCCGACCCCGCCGCCGGCGGCGCACGCGGCGGCGTCCGCGGTCCCCACCCCGGTGCGGACCCCGACCCCGGCCTCGGCCCCGACCGCGACCCCCGTGCCGGCCGCGACGCCCACCCCGGCGGCGGCCGTCACCCCCTCGCCGGCGGCGGCGCCACCGCCCCTCGCGGAGGCCTCGTCGAGCAGCGACCTCGAGTCCGGGGTCACCTCCGGGGGCACCCTGCCCACCGCCCCGGAGCCGCCGCTGACCTCGCCGGCGCGGGCGGACGACGGGCCGTCGCTCGCCCTGGTCCTCGCCCTGGTGGCGGTGCTCCTCGCCCTCGGCGGCGGTGCGCTGGCGCTCCGGCGCCGCGCCTAGCATCATTCGACCCGGCACGATGCGGCGTTGGCTCCTCGACCTGCTGCCCGTCCGCGTGATCCGGCGCTACCTGGATGCCCAGGGCACCAACTGGGGCACCCTGATCGCCTGGAACGCGCTCTTCGCCTTCTTCCCCATCGCCCTGGTCACCATCACGGTGGTGGGGCTGGTCCTCCAGGACCCGGCGACCAAGCTGACCATCGAGCACCAGATCACCGCGAGCTTCCCCAACTGCCGGCACGACCCGCCCTGCGACGTCATCGTGGCGCTGAACTCCTTCAAGGAGCGCACCGGCGTCTACGCGATCGTCGGCTTCGCCGGCCTCTTCTGGAGCGGCTCGGCGCTCTTCGGGACCATGGACCAGGCGCTCTCGAGCCTCTCCGGCTGCAAACCGCGCGACTTCCTCCGCCAGAAGCTGATGTCCTTCGGGATGATCCTGCTCTTCACCCTGCTGACCGTCCCGCTGATCCTCAGCGGCAGCCTGCTCGGGATCATCCAGCAGCTGCCGCTGGTGCCCTCGGTCTTCCGCAACGGCCCGCTGTCACCGCTGCTGCAGGTCGGCCTGGGCATCGTCGACGCCACCCTGCTCTTCGCGGCGATCTACTACGTCGTCCCCAACCGGCGGCAGCGGCTGCGCCGGGTGCTGCCCGGTGCGGTGGTGGCGGCGACGCTCTTCGAGGGCTTCACCCTGGTCTTCCCGCTCTACTTCAAGGTGGCCGGGGGCTTCGCCACCTATGGGCAGACCTTCGCCCTGTTCTTCGTCCTGCTCTTCTACTTCTTCGTGCTCGGCCAGATCGTGATGATCGGCGGCGCCGTCAATGCCGAGCGCGACCCGACGCTGCGCTGCGACGCCGGCCCCGCCGAGTCCGCGGCCGAGCGGGTGGGGCAGCTAGCCTGAGGGGGCGAGCGCCGGGCGGTCGACCGCCGACGCCAGGGTGAGCAGGCCGAGCACCGCGTCGCGGGGCCTGCCCATGGGCACCGCATACCGCACCTCGCCGCGGTTCGCCTCCAGCGGCACCACCAGCTGGGCACGCCAGAGCTGGCCGAGGTGGTACACGACCTCGGCGACGGGCAGCCCGGTCTCCCGCGCCAGCTCGGCGCTGCTGCGCTCGCCGGCGAGCAACTGGCGGAGCAGCCGCAGCCGGCTGACGTCGGCGACGAGGCGGAGCAGGGTTGCGGCCTCGAGCAGGTCGGCGTCCTCGGCGGGGAGGTCGCCGAGCTCGACCGGCCCGGACCGGGCGCGGTGGTGGCGGATGTAGGTGGTGCGCAGCAGCGCCTCGCCCGCGGTGGCGCCGGTCCCGCGGCGGGTGATGATCAGGTAGAAGATGCCGATGCCGGCGGCGACCACCAGGGCGTCCGCCCAGCCGGCGATCAGCCCGGCGCCGACCACTCGCCGGACGACGGCGACCACCCCGGAGAGCATGCTCGCCACCAGGCCGAGGTCGACGGCGAGGGCGAGCAGCAGCCGCACCCGGTCGGGCATGCGCACCAGCGCGGCGCGGTCGCCGGCGGGCACCCGGCGGATGGCGATGAAGCTGCCCAGCCCGATGGCGATGAGGATGCCGCCCTGGATGGCGAGGCGCTGCACCTCGCCGACGAAGTGCTCGACGGGCAGCCCGACCACCGCACCGAGGACGACGAAGAGCCCGACCCAGCCGACCGTCGGCGGGACCACGCCGAGCAGGAAGGTCCGGCGGTCGACCCCGGCGGCGCCGGCGACGAGCGACGTGTAGATCCGCAGGCCGGGGATGAGCCGGGAGACGGCGATGGCGCGGGGCCCCGCCGAGCGGATCCTCCCGGAGACGCGGGCGAGGTTCTCGGCCTGGCGCAGCCGCCGGGCGAGGGTGGTGAGGCCGTGCTCGCCGACCAGCCGCGCCCAGCTGTAGCCGACCACCGCGCCGGCGAGCGACGCCGCGATGGCGAGGGGGACGAAGACCACCGGGTCGAGGCCGCCGGCGGCGATGAGCAGCCCGCCGGCCATCAGCACCACCTCGCCCGGGGCGAAGGGGATGGGGACCCCGGCCTCCTCGGCGAAGAGCAGGCTGCAGAGCAGGACGATGGCGACGGCGCCGTGGAGACCCTGGAGATAGGTCATCGACGTCGGCTCGGAGCGGTCACTGCCACCACCGCCACCATACCCCGACGGGGACCGTCTGGCGGCGACCGGGCGTGGCGCCCGCCCGTCAAGCCCTCAGCCGCTGGCCGAGACCTGGACCGCGGGGACGTGGCCGGCGAGGGTGCCGTCCGCCGCGCCGGCGAGGTCGCCCACCGTCACAGGGCCCTCGAAGCGGTCGGCGACGACGCCGTCGGCGTTGACGAAGTAGACCCAGGGATCGGTGGCCAGCCCGAAGGCGGTGAACCCGGGGTTGTCCTTGGCGCCCTCGTCGGGGCCGGCGGGGAAGTGGTCCTCGATGTGCTCGATGAGGAACCTGCCCCCGTACGTCTGGGCGAACTTCTGCAGGATCTGGACGGTCGGGCCGCAGGTGCGCGACTTGCAGAACCCCGGCTCACCGAAGTACAGGACCATCGGCCGGTGCTGGGCGAGGCCCTGGGCCACGGTGGCGTCGTGCCAGGAGTCCGGCGGGTTGCCGCTGTCGACCTGGGCGATGGTCACCCCCGGGTCGGCGAGGATCGGCTGGCTCACCGAGGGTGCCCTCGCGCCGATCGGCACCCCGGGGCCCTTGTCGCTGACCTTGACCGAGATCACGCCCGCGGCCTGCTGGCCGCTCGCGAGCGTCGCCGAGACCAGCATCCGGTAGACCCCCACCTGGGGGAAGAGCGCGGTCCCGGTGTAGACCGGGATGCCCCCGTACTCCGGTCCGATGTCGGTGAGCGGCCGGTGCTCGTCGACCCCGCCGGTGCCCACCACCTCGACGGTCGCCTTCGCCCCGCTCACCGGCGTGCCCCTGGCGTCGAGCAGGGCGAGGCCGATGCGGTTGACCCCGGTCAGCAGTTCGGTGATCGTGGGCTGCACATCCAGCTTCACCAGCCCGCTGCTCGGCGGGCTGGCCGTGGTGGTGGTGTCGGCCTCGCCGCAGCCGGCGAGCACGAGCACCCCCAGCACCGCGCCGGCGACCCGGCCCCTCATCGCGCCGCCGCGGCCTCCGCGGTGAGGCCCATGGGGTTGGGGAAGGGGAGGCCGCCGCCGTCGACCACCCGGTCGCAGACGTCCGTCATCAGCGCCTCGAAGCGGTCACAGCCGGCCGCGCCGAGCGCCTCCCAGGGCCCGGCGGCGAGCCGGTCGGTGTTGTCCTCGAGGCGCCGGCGGGCGGCGGTGCCGCTCTCGGTCAGCGCGCCGGCGCCGTCGAGCCAGCCGCGCTCGCGCAGCCGGTCGGCCGCGGCCGCCCACTCCCTCTCCGGCCAGCCCCGGAAGTCGCGCAGCATCTCGTGGGTGAGCAGCCCGGTGGCGCTCAGGGTGATGTTCGCCGAGCAGCCGTCGACCTCCTCGGCGACCAGCGAGGCGACGTGACCGTCGAAGCGGTGCTCACGGAGCAGCGTGCAGGCGTGCCAGAGGGCGAGGTGGGGCTCCTCGGGCCAGGGCAGCGCGGCGTGGCCGGCATGCAGCGGGCGCCCCGCGAGCGAGCATGCCTCCGCGGCGCGGCGGCCCAGGACGGCCGCCTCGGCCACCCCGTCGGACCCCGCGGCATCGCCGAGAAGGCGGCGCAGCGCGGAGCCGGCGACGGCGTACCGGGCCTCGAGCGCCCTCTCCGGGGAGGAGAGGCGCCAGGCGTCGGGGATGGCCCGGGCCACCATCGCGGGGTGGAACACGTAGAACGTCGCGGTCACGACCTCCGCCGGCACCGGTCCCATCGGGGCCGACCGCGAGGCGAAATACCCCATCCAGCCGCCGCGGAGCCCGGCCGCACCGTAGTGCTCCCTCGCCTCGGGGGCGAAGTAGACCAGGGCGTGCACGGGTTCGAAGCGCCGCCACAGCGCGCGGACACGGGCTGGGGTCATCCGCCACATGATACGCGGGCATTCCCCGCGAGCCGTTCGGGCAGGATCACCCGGTGGACCGGCGCCGCCGCCGGCCGAGTGCGATCAGACTGGCGCCGGCCCCGGCGAGGAGGACGCCGAGCGCCCAGGGCGGCGCCGCACCGGTGCTCGGGGTGACCACGTGCTGCGCCGCCGCCGGGGCCGCCGCCGCCGGGGTCAGCGCGGGCACCAGCGGGGTCGCCGAGGAGATCACCGGGCTCACCGCCGTCACCCTGGTCGGGGCGGCGGGGACGGCCGCGGCCGCCGCCGGAGCGGGCGCCACGACGGTGACCGCGCGTGCCGCCTGGCCGATTGCGGTCGCGGTGACGGTGCCGCTGAGCACGGCGATGCCACCGGCGACGAAGGCGTAGTTGTAGGTCCCCGGCCGGGTGAAGGTCACACCCGACTCCGAGCCGGTGCCGAGGGAGGAGCTGGCGGGCTGGGTGTCGGGCCCGGTGCCCGCGCCCAGCCCGGGGCAGGTTGCCGTGGTGCAGCGGCTGATCACCAGCGGAGCTGCGGTGAGGTTGTGCCAGAGGACGGTCGCGCCCGCGGGGACGCTGAGGGTTGCGGGGCTGAGGCAGTAGGGCGCGGCGCCGCACGCCCTCCCCGAGCGGATCGAGATCTGCGGGCTCGCCGCACCGACGGTCGCCGGCACGGCCGCGATCCCCACCACCCCCAGCGCGCACAGGACTCGCACGACTTCTCGCCGCATGGGCCTCTCCTCAGACCCCCCCTCACGGCGGACGGCTCCCGAGGAGTTGATATCACAGCCGGGGCCGCTTGGCACCCCCCAAGTTGACCGAGGGGTCGGGGCTCAGCGGTCCCGCCAGACGGGCCTGCGCTTCTCCAGGAAGGCGCACATCCCCTCCTGGCCGTCGGCGTCAGCGGCGTTGCGCGACATCACCTCACGGGTGTGCGCGTACGCACCCTCCTGGGTCATCTCCACCTGCTCGTAGAAGGCGTGCTTGCCGAGGGCGACGACGTGGTGGCTGGCGGCGGCGATCTGCTCGGCGAGCGCCCGGGTCTCCTCGGAGAGCCGCGCCGCGGGGACCACCCGGTTGATCAGGCCGCTGGCGCGGGCGTCCTCGGCGCCGATCGGCTCGCCGGTGAGGAGCATCTCCAGCGCCTTCTTGCGGCCGACGGCGCGGCTCAGCGCCACCATCGGGGTCGAGCAGAAGAGCCCGATGCGCACCCCGGGGGTGGCGAAGCGGGCGTCGTCCGCGGCCACGGCGAGGTCGCAGGTCGCGACCAGCTGGCAGCCGGCCGCGGTGGCGATGCCCTGCACCTCGGCGATCACCGGCTGGGGGATGCCCTGGATCGTCTCCATCAGGGTGGTGCACACCTCGAAGAGGCGGCGGTGGTCGTCGAGCTCGCGGTCGATCATCTCGCCGAGGTCGTGGCCGGCACAGAAGGCGGGCCCGGCGCCGCGGAGGACCACCGCGCCGATGTCGGCGCGGGCCGCGATGGCCCGCAGCGCCTCGATCAGCTCGTTCATGTGCTCGAGGGAGAGCGCGTTGCGCCGCTCCGGGCGGTTCATCGTGACCACGGCGACCGGGGCGCCGTCGTCGACGAGCACGTGCCGGAAGCGCCGGCCGGCGGCGACGTCGGTCATCGGTGTGGGCCTCCCATTCCCGCGGATCTTCTCGCTCCCCCCATCCTAGGCCGACTGGCCGTATTCTTCCCAGGGGGTGTCCGGAGTGGCGGGTGTGAGGGTCGAGGTATGGGTTTCCGGCTCGGCGCGCGTCGTGGGTCCACCGCGGACCGTCCCGACCTGGTGGTGACCCGCTACCGCTCCCAGGCGGAGTACGAGCGCGACGTCCGTCGCAAGCTCGCCGACGGCTGGAGGATGAGCGGGTGGCAGCGCCTCGACGCCGCCGCGGCCCCCGATGTGATCATCGCCACCTGGGTGCGCCAGGAGAGTTAGTCAGTCCGTCCAAGCGCGGAGCCCTCCGGATTGGCCACGGCGCTCACGACCGTCGCGCGCACGCCTCCCTACCATCGTGCGGTCGTCACGGCGTGGGTTCATTCCTGGAGGACTGACATGGATCGCGAGGAGGCCACCGAGGTCATCAGCGACGCGCGGCTGCGCCAGGGGAGGAAGTGGTCGGAGCTCGCCAAGGCGGCGGGGACCAGCCCGGTGTGGACGACCGCGGCCCTGCTCGGCCAGCAGGCGATGCCCCGCGAGGTCGCCGAACGCGTCGGCGCCGCGCTCGACCTCGACGACGAGACGGTCGCGGCGCTGCAGCGCTCGCCCTCCAAGGGCTCGCTCGGTGACGTCATCCCCACCGACCCGCTGATCTACCGGTTCTACGAGATCGTCCAGATCTACGGCACGACGATCAAGGAGCTGATCCACGAGGAGTTCGGCGACGGGATCATGTCGGCGATCGACTTCGAGATGGACATCGAGCGGCTCCCCGACCCCAAGGGCGACCGGGTCAAGGTGACCATGCACGGGAAGTTCCTGCCCTACCGGGTCTGGTAGCCCTCAGCCCTCGCCGGCGGCAGCGGCGGGTCGCCCTCGACCTCGACCAGCTTGGTCCGGGAGCGCGTGCCCGAGACCAGCCGCACCCGCACCGGAGGGACCCCGAGCCAGCGCGCCACCGCGAGAAGCACGGCGCGGTTGGCGTGGCCGTCGACGGCGGGCGCCGTCACCCAGAGGTGGAGGCGCTCGCCGTCCCAGGACACCCGCTCCCGCGACGCCCGGGGATGGGCGCGGACACTCAGGATCACGCGTGGGGAGATTACGCGCAGGGCGGCCGGCGAGCGGGCTCGGCTGACGGATCTTGACGCTCTGGTCCGGCCCGCAGAGACTGTGGCGGTGATACGGCGGGAAGGGGTGCACGGACGGTGGGGCGCAGTCGTCGCCGCCGCCCTGGCGACGCTGGCCGCCTGGCCCCACCCCGCCGGCGCCGCGCTGCCGATCCCGAGCCCGTCCTCGGTGCACCGGCACGCCGCCGGCCACGGCGGCGCCGTGCTCGACGGTCACGGCGGCATCCACCCCTTCGGCGGGCTGGCGCTCGACACCCGGGGAGCGCCCACCTGGCCCGACCGCGACATCGCCCGGGCCATGGTGGTGCGCGGCGACGGCTCGGGCGGCTGGGTTCTCGACGGATGGGGCTCGATCCACGCCTTCGGCTCCGCCGAGCCGGTGGCGGCGCCGGTGACCTGGCCGGGATGGGACATCGCCCGGGCGATGGTCATGGTGTCGACCGACTCCTCCGGGGAGCCCGACGGCCGTCAGGGCTACGTCCTCGACGGCTTCGGGGCGGTCCATCCGTGGGGCGGGGCGCCGCCGCTCGACACCGGGATCACCTGGCCGGGCTGGGACGTCGCCCGGGGGCTGGCGCTGCGCCTCGACCGCCGCGGCACCCCCGACGGCGGCTGGGTGCTCGACGCCTTCGGCGGCGTCCACGCCTTCGGCGGCGCGCGGGCGCCGGCTGCCCCCCTCTACTACTCGGGACGCGACCTCTACCTCCAGCTCCACACCGCCGGCGACCGCCTCTACACCGTCGAGCGCTGGGGGGTCGCCACCGGTCTCGGCGGCGCCGTCTCGGCGAGCTGGGCGGGCTACGCCGACTGGGGGGGCTGGGACATCCTCCGCGACCTGGTGCTGCTCGACGCCGCCGACGCCGGCGGCGGAGCCCAACCGGTGAGCGCCGAGGCCGCCCGGGCGCTGCGGGTGCACGCCGACCGCTCCACCATGGGCGTGCCCACGGCACGCCAGACCCGCTCGCTCGACTGCGAGGCCGCCGCGCTCCAGGTCGCCCTCGGCGCGGTCGGCGTCCAGGTCAGCCAGGACTGGGTGATCGCCGCCATCGGCGCCGACCTGCGCCCCCCGGAGGTGGGGCCGGGCGGGGCGCTGGCGCGGTGGGGCGATCCCTACACCACCTTCGTCGGCCGGATCGACGGCTCCGAGCCGCTCCACACCGGCTACGGCGTCTACGACCCGCCGGTCGCCGCAGCGGCGCGGGCCGCCGGGCGTCCGGCGGAGGGGCGCGAGGGCTGGGACCCGTGGGAGATCTACGACCAGGTCGCACTCGGCCATCCCGCGGTGATCTGGGTCGACGCCACCTTCAGCCCGGTGCCGATGCGCCACTGGACCGCCTGGGACGGCCGCGACGTCCCCTATGCGATCGGTGAGCACGCCGTCACCGTGGTCGGGGTCGACGCCCTCGCCGCCACGGTCACCATCGCCGACGTCCGTGCCGGGGTGCGGCGCACCTTCGCGATGAGCCGCTTCGAGGCCTTCTTCGCGAGCTTCGGCGACATGGCTGTGGTCGTCGGCTGACACAGGGCTGTCGCCGGTCGGTCACGGCCCGTCTTGGCGTCGTGGGGCCGGTCGAGACTGGATCGCCATGCGCATCCGACCCTCCGGGTGGCGCCGCGCCGTGCTTCTGCTCGCGGCGATGGCGGCGCCCGCCCTGACCGCCCTTCTCCCCGACGCCGCCCTCGCCGCGGCGCCGGCGCCCGTGGTCGCGCCGGCGAACCACGGCGGCGCGGTCCTCGACGGCTACGGCGGCATCCATCCCTTCGGCGGGCTGCGGCTGGACACCACCGGCGCCCCCTACTGGCCCGGCTGGGACGTCGCCCGGGGCCTGGTGCTCCGCCCCGACGGCGGCGGTGGCTGGGTGCTCGACGCCTTCGGGGGCGTCCACGCCTTCGGCACCGCCACCCAGGTCGCCACCCCGGCGTAC
Organism: Candidatus Dormiibacterota bacterium; assembly: GCA_036269455.1. Taxonomy (GTDB): domain Bacteria; phylum Chloroflexota; class Dormibacteria; order Aeolococcales; family Aeolococcaceae; genus CF-96. Next base: position 25,418 of record DATARS010000054.1, read on the forward strand.
TGGCCGGGGGTGGACATCGCCCGGGCCATCGCCATCGCCTCGGTCGACGCCGGCGGCCAGCCCGACGGCCTCCAGGGCTACCTCCTCGACGGCCACGGCGGTCTCCACCCCTGGGGCGGCGCCCCCGCCATCGGCACCCCTCCGTCCACCGCCGGCGACGTCGCCCGCGGCCTCGAGCTCCACCGCACCGCCCTGGGCACGCCCGACGGCGGCTGGGTGCTCGACGTCGACGGCAGCGTCCACGCCTTCGGCGCCGCCCCGGCGGTGGCCGGCTCCGCCTCCCCGTCGGCCCCGGTGTGGGAAGCGCTCCACGCCGCCGGCGGCTCGCTCTACGCGGTGCCCCGCTGGGGCGCGGTGAGCGCCCTCGGCCCCGGCGTCGCCCCGTACTGGGACGGCTACGCCGACTGGGGCGCCTGGGACATCCTCCGCGACGTCGTGCTCGTCGGCGCCGACAACCCGCTGGCCGTCCTCCAGCCGGTGAGCGCCGCGGCGAGCGCCGCCCTCGGCTGGGCGAGCAGCGCCCACGGCGGGGTCACCCTCGACGCCGACGGCAGCCTCCATCCCTTCGGAGGCCTCGTCCTCCACGGCGCCGGGGCCGCGCTCTGGCCGGGTTGGGACATCGCCCGCTCGATCGCGGTGCGCGGCGACGGCGGCGGGGGATGGGTCCTCGACGGCTACGGCGGCATCCACGCCTTCGGCTCCGCCGCGCCCGTCGTCACCCCCGCCTACTGGCCCGGCTGGGACATCGCCCGGGCGATCGTGGTCACCTCGCGGGGTGCCGATGGGCAGCTCGACGGCCGCCAGGGCTACCTGCTCGACGGCTACGGCGGCCTCCACCCCTGGGGCGGCGCCCCTCCGCTCACCCCCCTCGACTACTGGCGAGGGTGGGACATCGCCCGCGGCCTGGAGATCCACCTCGACGGCGGAGGCCGTCCCGACGGGGGCTGGATCCTCGACGGCTTCGGCGGCATCCACGCCTTCGGCGGCGCCGCGCCGCTCACCTCACCCGCCGACTATCTCCCCGGCCGCGACCTCGCCCTGCGTCTCCACGTCACCGGCGGGCTCGCCTACGTCGTCGAGCGCTTCGGCGCCGTCCGCACCGCCCCCGGGCTGGCGCCGAGCTGGCAGGGCTACCAGGACACCGGCGGCGCCGACCTGGTCCGCGACACCGTCCTCCTCGGCCCCGGCGACCCCGCCCCGGTGGCCCAGCCGGTGAGCGTCGCCGCCGCGATCGCCTACCGGCTCGCCGCCGACCGCTACACCATCGCCGTGCCCCCGGTGCAGCAGAGCCATGCGCTCGACTGCGAGTCGGCCGCGCTCGTCGCCGCCCTCGCCGGCCGCGGCGTCAGCGTCACCCAGGACTGGGTGCTCGGCCGGATCGGCGCCGATGCCCGGCAGCCGGTGACCAACGGCCGGGGGACGATCCTCCGCTGGGGAAACCCCGACGTGTCCTTCGTCGGCGACGTCGACGGCTCGGAGCCGCGCGACACCGGCTACGGCGTCTACCAGGCGCCGATCGCCGCCGCCGCCCGCGCCGCCGGCCGGCCCGCCACCGGGGCCCGCGGCTGGGACCCGTGGACCATCCTCGACGAGGTCGCCCGCGGCCATCCCGCGGTGATCTGGACCGACAGCACCTTCGTCCGGGTGCCGATGCACCAGTGGACCGCCTGGGACGGCTCGGTCGTCGACTACGCCATCGGCGAGCACGCGGTGACCGTCGTCGGCGTCGACGCCATGGCCGGGACCATGACCCTGCTCGACGTCGCCCACGCCCAGTTCCGCACCTTCGGCATCGCCCAGTTCATCTCGTTCTTCGCGAGCTTCGGGAACATGGCCGTGGTCGTCGGCTAAGGCGTCCCCTGGCCCTGGAGGGCGGCGATGACCTCGTCGGCGACCTCCACGGCCATCTCGCGCATCTCATCGTCGGTGCGGTCCTGGATGGGGTGGGGGACGAAGACGCGGCGGGTGGCCGGCTGGCCGAGGTTGCGCGCCTCGGCGGCGGCGACCTCGCGGAAGACGCTGGAGGCGACCAGCACGGCGGGGCGGCCCAGCCCCTCGAAGGAGATCACGTCGTGCAGACCGCACGACACGCAGGAGCCTCAATCGGCGAGGGCTTCGACCAGGGCGTCGCAGTGCTCGGCGATCTCGCGGCGGAGGTCGGCGGGGGCGGGGCGGGTGAAGGTGGGTTTGGCGGTGCGCTCGACGACGTAGCCGCGGCGGGTGAGCAGCAGTTCCAGCTCGTCGAGGAAGACGTTGCCCCGCGGCTTGCGGATGTCGAGCAGGGCGATGCGCTGCCCGCCGCCGTTGATCGGCGCCGCCAGCGGACGCTCGCCGCTCTCGCGCTCGGCGGTGGGGTCGAGCAGCTCGAGGCCGCCGTCCGGGGTCACGTCCATGGCTCCACGCTCCTCGTCACCGGGGTCGAGCCGATCTCGCCCGACGCCCACATCCCGTACACCATGCTGAAGAGGCCGGCGCCGCCGCCGGCGTGGACCAGCCCGATGCGATCCGGCCCTGCGAACTTGGGGATCATCGCCCCCGCGGGCGGATCGCCGCCGAAGTAGACGGGGTCGATGCCCTCGGGCACCCCGCCGGCGCCACGGAGCAGCTCCGCCACCGGGCGGGTGGTGAGCCGCATCAGCTCCTCGCGGGTCCGGGCCCGGTCCCAGCCCGCCTCGCGGAGGATGCGGCCGTGCTCGGGCCCGATCACCCAGAGCGCGTCGAACACGATCGGCATCTTCGGGTGACACACCCCCTGCAGCGCCAGGGCGATGCTCGCGCAGAGGCCCTCGGGGGTCCGCGCCAGCTGCTCCCAGATGAAGCGCGGCGACTCCGCGGCCCAGAGGGTGACCGTGGTGTCCCCGGCGCCGAAGCCGCGGTCGACCGAGAG
>DATARS010000055.1:0-4621 GCA_036269455.1 Candidatus Dormiibacterota bacterium
AGCACGACCTGGCGCTGCGGATGATGGGCCTCTTCGTCGACGACTGCCGCTACCGCGTCGATCAGCGGACCGGCGGCCTGCGCGTCCGGCTCACCAATTACCGGATCGGCTGACCCGCCGGAAAAAGGAAGCGGCCGCCTCCCGACGAGACGGCCGCTCGGCGTGGGATCGGGGATCAGAGTCGGGGCAGCGCCACCGGCAGGTGCTGCGCCGGCGAGGTCACCGGGGCGAGCAGCTTCGGCACGTCGAGCGCGGGGGCGGCGGGCGCCCCGGGAGCAGGAGCGTGGGGGGCCGGCGCGGTGCCGGGCTTGGGCTTCGCCGCCGGGGCGGGGCCGGAGACGTTCACGGTGACGCCCCACGCCTTGCCGCCGGACTGCTTGCGCATGAGGAACATGAAGCCGCCCTGGTGCTCCGAGGAGCTGAGCTTGGCGGTGCCGCCCTGGCGGGCGTAGAAGACCGCCTGGGTCCCGCCGTTCGCACCCCTGCGGCCGCCGCGGTCGGGGGTGTCGGCCTGACGGCCGCCCCCGCGGTGCCACCAGCCACCCTGGTGGGCGCGCCCGACGGTGGACGGGTGGTCGCTGCGTGGCGGGCTCCAGCGCTGGCCGGAGTCGGGCTTGAGGGTCACGTCGATCTCGGTGCCCGGCTTCACCGTGATGGTCTGGCCGTTGCTCGACTGATCGAGGGCGACCTTCGCGACCGGGGCAGGGGCCTGCGCCGACCCCTTCCTGCCACGGCGGCCGAAGTCGGGGGTGGTGGCCGCGGGGGCCTCGCCCACCGCCTGGCCGGCGAGCGCGGCGGATGGCGCCGCCGGTGCGGAGGCCAGGTGCGAGGGGCTCGACGGCCCTGCGGCGGCGGCGGTGGTGGCAGCGGCGATGGTCATGGCGGCAGCGCCGGCGAGCCAGAGCCTGGAGCTCGGCATCCTCATTCCCTCCTCGGAAAAACCCGTCACTGACAACACGCTCCAGATGGCCGCGCCGGGGGACACCGGGCGGCGGCGCCCGGCGACGGCCCTCTCTGAGACCATGGCGCGCGTGACCGTGGAGGAGATCGACGGGGTCCCCGTCGTCGAGGCTGAGAGCCCGGCGCCGGCAGCTGCCGGCGCGCGCGTCCGCACGCTCCCCAAGCCCGCCGACACCCCGGAGCGCACCGAGATGCGCCGCCTTCTCCGCGAGTACGCGGCCACCCACGACCCCGCGATCCGCGAGCGGCTGGTCGACCTCAACTCCGACCTGGTCCACTACATCGCCCGCCGCTTCGCCAACCGTGGCGAGCCCCTCGAGGACATCGAGCAGGTCGGCTTCCTCGGCCTGATCCAGGCGATCGAGCGCTTCGACCCGTCGCTCGACAACGAGTTCAGCACCTTCGCGACGCCGACGATCATGGGCGAGATCCGGCGCCACTTCCGCGACCGCTCGTGGTCGATCCGGGTGCCCCGGCGGCTCCAGGAGAACTACAGCCGGGCGATGCGCGCCCAGGAGCAGCTCTCCCAGGAGCTGGGACGCCAGCCGTCGGTGGCGGAGATCGCCGAGCGCCTCGGCCTCGAGCTCGACGAGGTCCTCGCCGCCCTCGAGGTCTCGCCCGCCCAGCACACCGTGTCGCTCGACGCCTCGCGGCCGGGGCGCGACGACGAGGAGGGCAGCGAGCTCGGCGAGCGGCTGGGGCAGGAGGACGAGAACCTGGACCGGGTGGAGATGAAGGCGGTGCTCGAGCAGGCGCTCGCCCATCTCACCCCGCGCGAGCAGCAGATCATGCTGCTGCGCTTCGTCGAGCAGCTCCCGCAGACCGAGGTGGCGAAGCGGCTGGGGATCTCCCAGATGCACGTCTCGCGCCTGCAGAGGGCGGCGCTGGAGCGCATGCGGCGGGAGTTCCCCGAGCCTCCGCCGGTATGATCCCCCTGCCCGCAGCCGTCAGCGACACTCTCCGCGGGCCCCTTCCACCTCAGTGAGCCCGTGCGCAGCCCAGAGATCCGGGAACGTTTTCTCCACTTCTTCGAAGGCCGGGGGCATCGCCGGCTGCCGAGCGCCTCGCTCGTCACCCACGATGATCCCTCGGTGCTCTTCACCGTGGCCGGGATGGTGCCCCTGAAGCCCTACTTCCTCGGGCTGCAGACCCCGCCGGCGCCCCGCGCCACCTCCTCGCAGAAGTGCATCCGGACCCCCGACATCGAGGAGGTGGGGCGCTCGCCCCGCCACCACACCTTCTTCGAGATGCTCGGGAACTTCTCCTTCGGCGACTACTTCAAGGAGGGAGCGATCCGGCTCGCGTGGGAGCTGCTCACCGAGGGCTACGGGCTCGACCCCGCCCGGCTCCGGCCGAGCGTCCATCCCAGCGACCACGAGGCCGAGGAGCTCTGGGTCGAGATCGCCGGCATTCCCCGTGAGCGGGTCGCCCACCTCGAGGACAACTGGTGGCAGCCGGGCCCCACCGGGCCCTGCGGCTTCGACAGCGAGATCTACTGGGACTGGGGCGGCCCGTGCTCCTGCGGCCGCGCGGACTGCGGCCCGGAGTGCGAGGGCGACCGCTGGCTGGAGATCTGGAACCTCGTCTTCATCGAGTTCGACCAGCCCGAGCCCGGGGTGCGGGTGAAGCTCCCCAGGCCCTCGATCGACACCGGGATGGGCCTGGAGCGGATCACCGCCGTGCTCGAGGGGGTGCGCAGCAACTTCGAGACCGACCTCTTCGTGCCCCTGATCGAGGGGTTCGCGGGACGAACCACCCTGACGCCGCCGGAGCCGGGGCGGACGATCTCGCTTCGGGTCCTCGGCGACCACCTCCGCAGCGCCGCCTTTCTGGTCGCCGACGGGGTCACCCCGGGCAACGAGGGCCGCGGCTACGTGCTCCGCAGGATCATCCGCCGGGCCGGCCTCCACGGCCGCCGGCTCGGGCTCGAGGGCGGCCTGACCGCCGGAGTCGGCGACCTCTGCGAGGTGATGGGTTTAGCCTATCCTGAATTGATCGAGCGCCGAGACCACATCGAGCGGGTGCTGCGCACCGAGGAGGAGGCGCTGGCGCGGACCCTCAGCCAGGGCGTCGAGCGGCTCGACGACCTGCTCGCCACCGGCGGCGGCCGGATCTCGGGCGAGGACGCCTTCCGCCTCCATGACACCTTCGGCCTCCCCGTCGAGATCACCGCCGAAGTCGCTGCCGAGCGCGGCGCCGAGGTCGACATGGCGGGCTTCGAGGCGGCGATGGAGGCGCAGCGCGGCAGGAGCCGCGCCGGCGCCGTCCGCCACGGCTTCGAGGGCGGGGCGGCGCTCCCCGCGACCGCCTTCGTCGGCTACGAGACCCTGGAGGCCGGGGCCGAGGTGGTCCGCATCGGCGACCGCGAGGAGCTCGCGTCGCTCGAGGCCGGCGGGTCGGCGGCGGTTCTCCTCGAGCCCAGCCCCTTCTACGCCGAGGGCGGCGGCCAGGTCGGCGACACCGGCACCCTGGAGTGGGAGGGCGGCCGCGCCCGGGTGACCGACACCCAGCTCGCCCCGGTCAGCGGCGCCCGGCTCCACGCGGTGACCGTCGACGAGGGGACGCTGACGCCGGGGCTCCGCGTCGCCGCCCGCGTCGACGCCGAGCGCCGCGCCGCCGTCGCCCGCCACCACAGCGCCACCCACCTGCTCCACCGCGCGCTGAGGCTCGTCCTCGGCGACGAGGTCGTCCAGCGCGGCTCCTGGGTGGGTCCCGACCACACCACCTTCGACTTCAACTTCCCCCGCGCGCTCACCGCCGCCGAGCTGCTCGAGGTCGAGCACGCCGTGAACGACGCGATCCGCCGCAACCTGGAGCGCAGCGCCGAGGTGATGCCCATCGCCCGGGCGCGCGCCGAGGGCGCGGTGATGCTGTTCGACGAGAAGTACGGCGAGGACGTGCGCGTCGTCGACTTCGGCGGCTGGTCGCGCGAGCTCTGCTGCGGCACCCACGTCGCCCGCAGCGGCGACCTCGGCGCCGCCATCCTCCTCTCCGAGTCGAGCGTGGGCCAGGGGCTGCGCCGGATCGACATGGTCGCGGGCGAGGCCGCCGAGGAGCGCTGGGAGCGCGACGCCGCCACCCTCCGTGAGACCGCGACCGCGCTGCGGGTTCCGCCGGACGAGGTCGCCGAGCGCGTCGCCGCCCTCCAGGCGCGGCTGCGCCAGCTGCAGCGCGAGCTCGAGGAGGCGAAGCGCCGCGCCCTGAGCGGCGGCGGGACGTCGGCCGCGGAGGTCGAGGACGTCGCCGGCGTCCGGCTGCTCCACGTCCTCCTCGACGGTGACGCCGGCGCCGAGGAGGTGAAGGCGGCCGTCGACAGCCTGTACGCCGACCGTCTCGGCGGCGACGGCATCGCGCTCGTTCTCGGTGAGACCGCGCTCGCGGTCAAGGTCGGACAGTCCGCGCAGGGTCGCGGGCGGCGCGCCGGAGACCTGGCGCGCGCCGCCGCGCAGGCGACGGGCTCGAGGGCGGGCGGGCGCGCCGACTTCGCCAACGGTGGCGTCGGCGACGCGTCGCGCCGCGCCGAGGCGGTGGTGGCGGTCCGCGAGGCGATCGCCGCGGCGGGATGGGCGCGTCAGCGCCCAGAGGAGAGATGACCAAGCGCAAGTTCTCGCTGCTTCGCCGGCGCGAGGAGTTCCACAGCCACTACACCGCCATCGACATC
>DATARS010000056.1:0-5482 GCA_036269455.1 Candidatus Dormiibacterota bacterium
TCATCGGCGATGCCGACCCGGAGAAGTACCCGCTCCAGAAGAAGGGCCATTCGTTCGAGTTCCTGCGCACCATCGCCCACCTGCGGCCGCGCACCAACACCTTCGGGGCGGTGGCGCGGGTGCGCCACACCCTGAGCATGGCGGTGCACCGGTACCTCGACGAAGGCGGTTTCCACTGGGTGCACACCCCGATCATCACCGCCAGCGACGCCGAGGGCGCCGGCGAGATGTTCCGGGTCTCGACCCTCGACCTCACCAACCTCGCCGCGGTCCCGCGAACGCCGGCGGGGGGCGCCGACTTCTCCCTCGACTTCTTCGGCCGCGAGGCCCACCTCACCGTCAGCGGCCAGCTCAACGTCGAGTGCTACTGCCTGGCCATGAGCCGCGTCTACACCTTCGGCCCCACCTTCCGGGCGGAGAACTCCAACACCGCCCGCCACCTCGCCGAGTTCTGGATGATCGAGCCGGAGATCGCCTTCGCCGACCTCGGTGACAACGCCGACCTCGCCGAGGGGCTGCTGAAGTCGATCTTCACCGCCGTGCTCGAGGAGCGCGAGGACGACATGCGCTTCTTCGCCCAGCGCATCGACCCCGACTGCATCGGCCGGCTGGAGCGCTTCGTCGGCTCGAGCTTCGAGCGGATGGACTACACCGAGGCGGTGGCCGCGCTCGAGCGCGCTGTCGAGAACGGCGCCCGCTTCGAGTTCCCGGTGGCCTGGGGGATGGATCTCCAGAGCGAGCACGAGCGCCACCTCACCGAGGAGATCGTCGGCCGGCCGGTGGTGGTGATGAACTACCCCAAGGAGATCAAGGCGTTCTACATGCGCCTCAACGACGACGGCCGCACCGCCGCGGCGATGGACGTGCTCGCCCCCGGGATCGGCGAGATCATCGGCGGCAGCCAGCGCGAGGAGCGCCTCGACGTGCTCGACGCCCGGATCGACGAGATGGGACTCGACCGCGAGGTCTACGGCTGGTACCGCGACCTGCGACGCTACGGCACCGTCCCCCACGCCGGCTTCGGGCTCGGCTTCGAGCGCACCATCATCTACGCGACCGGGATGGCGAACATCCGCGACGTGATCCCCTTCCCGCGGACGCCGCGCAACGCGGATTTCTGACGGTCCGGTGATCGCGGCGGTACATCTCTTGACCGAACCCTCACATCTCTCCCCGGAAACTTGACCGCCGCCAGCTTTCCGCACGGTCATGATCGTGCGGTGACGGCGGTGACCGCCGGATGGCGGGGCCGCGGCAACCGGGAGATCCACGTGACCAGATCGGACAGGACCGTCCTCATCGTCGACGACGACGCCCCGAGCAGGACGGTCCTCGGCATCGTCTGCGGCTCGCGCGGCCACGCCGTGATCGAGGCCGCCAGCGGGGCCGACGCGCTGGTCGCGGCGCGCGAGCGCCGGCCCGACCTCATCCTCCTCGACGTCAGCCTCCCCGACATGAGCGGGCTGGAGGTCTGCTCGCGGCTGCGCGATGCCGGCACCACCACGCCGATCCTCATGCTCAGCGGTCACGCCGATCCCGACGACGTCGCCCGGGGCCTGCGCCTCGGCGCCGACGTGTACCTCACCAAGCCCTACGAGCTGCGCGAGCTGATGGCGCGCATCGACGAGCATCTCCGCTGGGACCGGTGGCGGGCCGCCTGACGGCCGGGCTGCGGCGCATCCCCGGGCCTTCGCGAGCCGGCCACCGTCCGGTGACGGGCGGCCCGAATGCCCCCGGGCCCGGCGAGAATCGACCGGCCATGCCCCTCTCGCTCAGCCTGCCCCTCTGCCTCGCGGTCGCCGACCCCGGAGTCCGGCGCGGCGCCGTCGAGGCGCTCTACGCCCAGGGCTACGACCTCGTCCTCGCCGAGAGCTTCGCCGACCTGGTGCAGCGCGCCCGTGACGGGGTCGCGCTCGCGGTCGTCGACCCCCGGCTGCCCGACCTCGGCACCCCGCCGCTCGACCGGCTCCGCGCCGCCTCGGCGCTGCACCGGGTCCCGCTGCTGGTCCTCGACGACGCGGTGCGCGCCGCCCTGGTCGGCGCCGGCGCCGCGCCCGCGCTGGTGCGCTTCATGGTCGAGGTCCACAACCAGGTGGCGGGCCGGGCGATGCTCACCCTGCTCCACCGGGTGGGCGAGACCCTCCACGCCGACCCCGCGCTCGAGGCGACGATGGCCGCGGTGCTGCGCTCGGTCGAGCTGGCGCTGCCCTTCGACACCGGCACCCTGTTCCTGCATGACGAGCGCGGCACCCTCGAGCCCCGCGCCGCCCACGGCTACACTCTCGGCGGCGACGGCCGGCGCAGCTTCCAGGTCGGCGAGGGCGTGGTCGGCTGGGTGGTGGCCCACCGCGCGCCGACGATCGTCGGCGACTCCGACATGGACCGCCGCTTCGACGGCAGCCGCGATCGCAGCCCGCGCTCGCTGCTGGCGGTGCCGCTGATGGCCGGCGACCGCATGCTCGGGGCGCTGAGCCTGGTGCGCCGCGCCCCCGCCGCGCCCTTCACCGACACCGACCTGGTGCTGGTGGCGTCGATCGGGGGCGGCGCCGCGGTCGCCCTCGAGAACGCCCGCCGCTACGAGCAGGAGCGGGCCCTCGAGGCCCGGTTGACCGAGCTCGACCGCATGTACGCCACCGAGCGGGCGCTCGTCGCCGAGCTGCAGCAGAACAACCGCATCTACGCCTCGGTGGTGCGCACCGTCTCGCACGAGCTCAAGACCCCGCTCTTCGGCATCCAGGGTTTCGCCCGCCTGCTGATGGACGGCCACGCGCAGGGCGACGACGTGCGCGACTTCGCCACCGAGATCCACGACAACGCCACCCGGCTGACCGAGTACGCCGACCGGGTGCTCGCCGAGGACGGGCTGCAGCGCGGCCGGGTCACCCTCGACCTCGGCGAGGTCGACCTCCAGCCGCTCGTCGAGCGGGTGCTGCGCTCGCTCGCCGCCGGCGCCGAGCCCGGCCGCCACGTGCTCGTCAACGACGTCCCCGGCGGCCTCGCCCCGATCCGTGGTGATCATGACAAGATCTTCCAGATCATGGTCAACCTGGTGGGCAACGCCATCAAGTACAGCCCTGCCGGCGGCAGCGTTCGCGTGACCGCCGCGGCCACCGCCGAGACCGTCGAGGTGGTGGTCGAGGACGAGGGTGTGGGAGTGCCGCTCGAGGAGCGCACCCGCATCTTCGAGCGCTTCTCCCGGGTCACGTCCGCGGCGACCCGCGGCATCTCCGGCACCGGCATCGGCCTGGCCATCGTCCGCGGGCTCGTCGAGCTCCACGGCGGCGGTGTCTGGGTCGACGACGCACCGGTGCAGGGCAGCCGCTTCCACGTCCGCCTGCCACTCGCGGTGCCGTCCAGCGCGACGCCCGCGCCACTCATCGAGGTCGCATGAAGCTCCTGGTCGTCGACGACGAGCCCTCCGTTCGCAAGCTGCTGCAGCGCTATTTCGGCGATCAAGGCTACGACGTCTCGGTCGCGGGCGACGGCGCCGAGGGCTGGGAGGCGGCTCGTGACGGCAGCCCCGACCTCATCCTCAGCGACGTCGCCATGCCCGTCATGGACGGCTACGAGCTGGTGCGCACGGTGCGCCGCAATCCCGCCACCGCGGCGATCCCGGTGATCCTGCTCAGCGCCCACCGCGGCTCCGACGACATGGTCGAGGGCTACCGCAGCGGCGCCGACGACTACATCGCCAAGCCGGTCGACGTCGAGGTGCTGCGCCTCAAGATCGACGCCCTGATCCGCCGCGCCCAGCCCGACGTCACCGCCACCGCGCCGACGCTCGGCCGGGTGATCTGCGTCACCTCGGCCAAGGGAGGCGCGGGGGTCACCACCATCGCCGCCAACCTCGCGGTGCTGCTCGGCCGCAGCCACGGCGACTCGGTCTGCGCCGTCGACCTCGACGTCGCCCACGGCGACCTCCAGGTGCTCCTCGACCTGCGCCCGCGCGCGGGTCTCGCCGAGGCGGCCCGCGACTTCGCCGCCCGCGAGCAGGGCGGCGCTCACGAGCCGGTGCAGTGGGACGACTACCTGGTCCGCCACGAGGGCGGCCCCTGGCTGCTCGCCGCTCCGCCCACCCCACTCGAGGCCTCTGCGCTCAACGAGGCGGGCGTCACCCCCGTCCTCGCCGGCCTGCGCGCCTCGCACCAGCACCTCGTCGTCGACGTGCCCCCGTCCTACGGCGAGCTCGCGCTCAACATCTACGAGGGCGCCGAGCGGGTGGTCGTGGTGCTGTCACCGGAGATCACCGCCCTGCGCCGCACCCGCGAGCTCCTCACCGTCCTCGAGGGCCTCGGGGTCGACGGCGAGCGCGTGATCGTCGTCCTCAACAGCCTCTTCGAGAAGGCCGCCATCGACCGCGCCCGGGTGGAGGCGTTCCTCCGCCGCCCGGTGAACCTGGTGGTCCCGTATGGCGGCCGCGACTTCCTCGACGCGGTGAACAACGGCCGCCCGGTCGTGGTCACCGCCAGGAAGAGCCGCCCCGTCGAGGCGCTGACCGAGCTCGCCGGCCTGCTCTGATCAGCTGGCCGTCGCGGCGCTCACCACCGGGCCGCGGGTGAGCAGCTCGGTGATCCCGACGCCGCTCATCGGCCGTCCCAGCAGGTAGCCCTGGCCGAGCCCGCAGCGCAGGCCGCGGAGCAGCCGCACCTGCTCGGGGCTCTCGATGCCCTCGGCGATCATGTCCAGGTTGAGGCTCTGGCCCAGCCGCACGATGGCGGTGACGAAGGCCTGGTCGTCGGCGCCGTCGCCGAGCGCGTCGACGAAGGGCTTGGCGATCTTGAGGATGTCGATGGGGAGGTCGCGCAGGCAGCTGAGCGACGAGTAGCCGGTGCCGAAGTCGTCGATGGCGACCCGCACCCCCAGCGCCCGCAGGCGCGCCAGCGATGCGCGGGTGGTGAGGTCGTCGGTGACCATCACCCGCTCGGTGATCTCGAGGATGAGTCGGGTGGGGTCGAGGTCGAGGCCGTGCAGAAGGTCGGCGACCTCGGTGGCGAACTCGGGCTGCTGCAGCTGGCGCGCCGAGATGTTGACGCTGATGGCAAAATCGGGATCGACCCGCTGCCACACCGCCGCCTGTTCGCAGGCCTCCTCGAGAACATGGCGTCCGAGCTGGAGGATCAGCCCGCTCTCCTCGGCGAGTGGGATGAACTCGTCGGGGCTGATCATCCCCCGGGTGGGGTGGTCCCAGCGCACCAGTGCCTCGACCCCGATGATGCGGTCGAGGGCGAGGTCGACGATCGGCTGGTAGTGCACGAAGACGTGGCGGCGGTCCACGGCGCGCTGGAGGTAGAGCTTGAGCCGGTGGCGCTCCTGCACCGCCGTCTGCATGCCGGGCTCGAAGAGCTCCCAGCAGCCCTTGCCCCGCCCCTTGGCGCGGTACATGGCGACGTCGGCACGGCTCAGCAGCACGTCGGCGTTCTCGGCCACCCCGGTGGCGATGACGATGCCGGTGCTGGCGTGGACCCGCATCACCGAGCCGTCG
>DATARS010000057.1:0-9307 GCA_036269455.1 Candidatus Dormiibacterota bacterium
CTCCTGCACCGGGCCCCGAACTCGGCCCAGGACGTCAGCTACTGGGTCGGCAGCATCCAGGGCGGCGTCCACGACGAGAACGTCATGGCCGCCTTCATCGGCTCGCAGGAATACTTCGACAGGTCGTGACGAAGGGGGGGACTTCGGTCCCCCCTCGCCCCTCCGGAGACCCCAGCGGGGACGCGCGGCGCTGATGACGGCCTGTCACTCCACCTCTGCGGAGGGGTCTTCCGAGGCGCCTCGCCTTTGCAGCCCGACGGGCGCCGTCGAGGAAGTGCCGTCTCAGGGGGGTGGCGGCCGCGCGTCCCTACTCAGCAAGACAACCTGATCGCGCCGCATGTTGCAGCCGCGAGGGTCAGGGGCCCGCGTGGCCGCCCCGCGAGAGCAGCGCCCGGAGCGCCCGGACGTGCCCGAACTCGGCGGTGGCGAGCAGCTCGAACCAGGCGGCGATCCCGGCGAGCCCCTCCTCCCGGGCGGTGCGCGCCGCCTCCGGGAACATCTCGGCGTGCTCGTAGCTCTCGGTCCCGAGCGCGTTGTGGAGGTTGTCCTCGGTGCTCCCCAGCGGCGCCCCGCTCACCGGGTCGCCGGACTCCTCGAGCAGCTCGAGCAGGCCCAGGGCGTGCCCGGTCGAGCCCTCGGCGAGGTCGCGGAGCGCGGCGGCCGCCTCCGACCAGCCCTCGATGTCTGCGCGCCGGGCGAAGTGCAGCAGCCGCCGATTGTTCGCCGACTCGCGGGCGAAGGCGGTGCCGAGCGCCGCCTCGGTGCGGCTGCCGCGAAGCCCGCTCATCCCCGCGCCGCTCAGTCCCGGCGCAGCTGGGGCAGGGCGGCGCCGAGGCAGGCGGGACACGCCGGCGCTCCGCCGCCCTGCACCGAGCACTCGGCGCTGAGGTGCCCGTCCCAGAGCCGCTCCGGGTGCGGGTGAGTGGGGGCGCGCTCGGGCACGGAGCTTCCGCCGTTGGCCGCCGCCTCGGGGGCGAGCGGCGGCAGCGCCGGGGTCATCCCTCGTCGCCGGCGGCGGCGCGGTCGAGCAGCCAGCGCAGCTCGCCGTGGGCGGGCCGGGCGCGGGCGGCGGGAACGGTGCCCGCGGCGACCCCGGCGAGCGCGGCGCGCTTCGAGGCCCCCGCGACCAGGAAGCCGACCGAAGCGGCGGCACGGATCAGCGGGAAGGTCACGGTGATGCGCTCGTAGGGCGGGTAGGTCGCGTACCCGCGCGTCACCCAGGTGTCGGTGACCTCGAGGGCCGGGGTGCCGGGGAAGAGCGAGGCGGTGTGGCCGTCGGTGCCGAGGCCGAGCAGGATGCAGTCGAGCCGCGGCCCGTCGGGCCCCGCCGGCAGGGTGGTCTCGAGCAGCGCCGCGTACTCGGCGGCGGCGGCGTCGAGGTCGGGACGCTCGGCGTGCATCGGGTACACCCGGTCCGGCGGGATGGGCACGTGGTCGAGGAGGCTCTCGCGGGCCATCCGATCGTTGCGCTCGGGGTCGTCGACCGGGGCGGCGCGCTCGTCGCCGAAGTAGACCGACCAGCGCGACCAGTCCCGCTCCTCGCGATGGGGCGGCTGGGCGAGCAGCCGGTAGAGGGCCTTCGGTGTGCTGCCGCCGGCCAGCGCGATGGCGAAGGCGCCGCGCTCTCGCAGGGCGGCGACCTCCTGCTCGGCGACCCAGGCGGCACCGCGCTCGGCGAGCGCGGTCGGGTCGGGGCAGACCTCGACGATCCCCGGCAGCCGCGGGGTCATCGCGCCGCCGCCACGGTGCGGAGCGCCGCCGCGTAGAGGGGATCCGCGCCCTGCTCCTGGAGCTCGCCGCCCACCAGCTCGGCGAGCGACGGCGTCTCGGCCGCCACCGTCCAGGTGGAGGAGAGCCCGCGCATCACCCCCTCGACGGTGACGGTGGTGACGCGGTGCCCGCCGTCGTCGCGGATCTCCACACGGCCGACGCGGTCGCGCCGGTGGGCGTGCACCGTCATGCCGACCACCCCCGTCCCCGCGCCCGCACCGGTGATGTGCTGGACCTCGGGGACGGTGAAGCCGGGCCGGTCGAGGCGCGACCGGAGCCAGGCGGCGAGGAGCAGCGCCCCGGCGCCGGGAGACGCCCCCGCACTCTGGATCTCCGCCAGCTCGACACCCTGGGCGAAGCCGCGCAGCTCGGGGGTGTCGAAGGCGCGACCCAGGAGCTCACGCCAGGGACGCACCCGGCTCCAGGCGAGGTCGCCGACCGGCTTGACCCGTCCCGGTGCCGCGGCGGTCTGGGCCAGCGCGGTCAGCACCGGAACGGGGTCCGGGTAGGCGTCGCTGTCGAGGATCAGCCGCTCGCAGAGCTCGAGCGTGCCCGGGCTCAGCGCCTGGTCGAGCCGGGGCGCGCCGGCGAGCCAGAGCAGCACCGGGACGTCGGGAAGCAGCAGCGGCTCGACCACGCTGCGGAGGTGGAACGCGGTCTCGCCGCCCACCTCGAGCTGCACCAGCTCGACGCAGACCTGGTCGCCCCTCTTCGCCGAGCAGTGGATGCTGAGGTCGGCGTCGAGACGCGGCGGCGCGTCCGGCTCGGCAATCACCACGATCGCGCGGGTGGGGTGGCTGCCCGCCATCCGCTCGACCGTGCCCACCGCCTCGACGGCGACCGCGGTGTCGGCGCAGGCCACCACCAGGGTGAGCACCGAGAGGCGCACCGCCTGGTCTCCGCCGCCGCTGCGCAGCAGCTCGCCGCGCATCGCAGCGAGCTCGCGGGTGACGGCGTGCAGCCCGCTGGCATGCCCGGTCCGGACCGGCGCCCCGGCGGGGGTCATCGGTCAGGGTCTCCGCCAGGCGCGGCCGTCGCGGGCGAGCAGCTCGTGGGCCACGTCCGGGCCCCAGGTCCCCGCCTCGTAGTTGGGCAGGCTGTCGACCGCGGGGGGATGGGCGCGCCAGCCGTCGAGGATGGCGCTGCACAGCCGCCACGCCTCCTCGACCTCGTCCTCGCGGGCGAAGAGGGTCGCGTCGCCGAGCATGCAGTCGAGGAGCAGGCGCTCGTAGGCCTCCGGCGACTCGGTGAGGAACGAGCTGCCGTAGAGGAAGTCCATGTTCACGTCGCGGATGCGCATCGCCTGCCCCGGCACCTTGGCGTTGAAGCGCAGGGTGATGCCCTCGTCGGGCTGGATGCGGATCACCAGCAGGTTGGGGTCGATGCCGCCCGATTGCGACGCCACGGCGGCGGCGATGGGGCCGCCGAAGGGCGAGTGGGGCACCCGGCGGAACTGGATGGCCACCTCGGTGGCGCGCCGGGGAAGCCGCTTGCCGGTGCGCACATAGAAGGGGGTGTCGGCCCAGCGCCAGTTGTCGATGTCGAACTTGATGGCGACGAAGGTCTCGCGGAGCGACTGTGGCGGCACCCCCGGCTCCTCGCGGTACCCGGGCACGCGCTCACCCTCGACCCAGCCGGCGCCGTACTGGCCGCGCGCGGTCACCTCGAGCACGTCGTCGGGGTGCACCGGCCGGATGGCGCGGAGCAGCTTCACCTTCTCGTCGCGCACCGTCTCGGGATGGAAGTCGGCGGGTGCCTCCATCCCGACCAGTGCGACCAGCTGCATGATGTGGTTCTGGACGATGTCGCGCAGCGCGCCGGACTCCTCGTAGTAGGCGCCGCGGCCCTCCACGCCGATCGACTCGGCGACGGTGATCTGCACGTGGTCGACGTACTGGCGGTTCCAGACCGGCTCGAAGATGCCGTTGGCGAAGCGGAAGACGTGCAGGTTCTGCACCGTCTCCTTCCCCAGGTAGTGATCGATGCGATAGATCTGGGCCTCGTCGAAGGCGCGGTGGAGGTCCTCGCTCAGCGTCCGCGCGCTGGCGAGATCGCGGCCGAAGGGCTTCTCGACGATGATCCGCACGAAGCCGCCGGCGCCCGGGGAGCGGCTCATCCCCGCGGCGGAGAGGCGGTGGGCGACGTTGGCGATGCCGCTCGGCGGGATGCTGAGGTAGTAGACCCGGTTGCCCATGGTGCCGCGCTCGAGGTCGACCTCCTCGAGCACGGTGCGCAGCGGCTCCAGCCCCTCGGCGGTGTCGAGGGCGACGGAGGCGTAGCGGATGCCCTCGGCGAACCCCGACCACTGCTCGTCGGTGACGGGGAAGCGGCCGAAGTTCTCGACCGCCTCACGCATGTGGGCGCGGAACTCCTCGTCGGTGAGCGCGGTGCGTCCCGTGCCCACCACGGTGAACCCGGCCGGGAGCAGGCCCTGCACGTGGAGCGCGTACACCGCGGGCATCAGCTTGCGCTTGGTCAGGTCACCGGTGGCGCCGAAGATGACCAGCGCGCAGGGTTGGGGGGTCCGTTCGAGGCGCAGCCCCTCGCGCAGCGGGTTGGCCTGCGCCGGCGCCCTGGTGCCGACCTCCATCAGCGATCGCCGCTGCCGATGCCGCTGTGCAGCGACTCGACCTTGGCCGCGATCCCCCGGACGAGGTCGTCGTAGGACTCGGCGAACTGGCGCACCCCGGCCTCGAGGAGCTGCTGGGTCACGGTGTCGATCTCGATGCCCACGGAGCGCAGCCGCTCGATCACCGCGTGCGCCTCCGCATATCCCTCGCACACCGTGTCGCCGCGGACGGTGCCGTGGTCGCGGAAGGCCTCGATGGTCTGCAGCGGCATGGTGTCGACGGTGTCGGGGCCGATCAGCTCCTCGGCGTAGAGCACGTCGCGGTAGGCGGGGTTCTTGGAGCTGGTGCTCGCCCACAGCGGCCGCTGCACCGCGGCTCCGAGCCCGCGCATCGCCGCGAAGCGCTCGCCGCGGAAGATCTGCTCGAAGGCCTCGTAGGCGAGCCTGGCGTTGGCGATCGCGGCGGTGCCGAGCAGCGAGCGCAGCTCCTCGTCGTCGGGGCTGTCCTTCAGCCGCTCCTCGAGCAACCTGTCGACCGCGGTGTCGACCCGGCTCACGAAGAAGGATGCGACGGAGTGGTTGGAGACGGAGCGGCCGTCCTCGGCGCGGCGCTCGAGGCCGCGGATGTACGCCTCGGCCACCGACCGGTAGGCACTGAGCGCGAAGATCAGGGTGACGTTGATGTTGAGCCCCTCGGCGATCAGCTCCTCGACCGCGGGGATGCCCGCCGGCGTCGCCGGCACCTTGATCATCAGGTTGGGGCGCTCGACCCGGTGCCAGAGGTCCTTCGCCGCGGCGATCGTCCCCTCGGTGTCGTCGGCGAGCGCGGGGGCGACCTCGAGGCTGACGTAGCCGTCGCCGCCGCCGCTGCTGCCGTGGATCGGCCGGAGGATGTCGGCGGCGTGCTGGATGTCGGTCACCGAGAGGTCGACGAAGAGCTCGTCGGGCGAGGTCACGCCCGCACCGACCAGCTGCCGGAGCTGGTCGTCGTAGGCGTTGCCCTCGGCGATCGCCTTCTGGAAGATCGTCGGGTTGCTGGTCATCCCGCTGATCGCGTCCTCGGTGATCAGCGTCCTCAGACGATCGGTGGTCACCAGCTCGCGGCTGATGAAGTCGAGCCAGACGCTCTGGCCGTGTTCGTTGAGCTCGCGAAGGGGATTCTTGCTCATGGCCGATATCCTCTCAGGTCAGGACGTCCGCCGCTCTCCGCGCCGGGAGGGGGCGGGCGTCGCCGCCCGCCCCTTCCCCGATCCTTAACTCTGCTCTCAGCCCCTACCCGCGAGCGAGCGAGCGCGCCGCGGCGACGATCGCCGGCGCGTCGATCCCGGCGGCGGCCCGGAGCTCCGCGGCCGTTCCCGAGGTGGGCAGCCCGGTGACAGCGAGCTGCACGACCCGCGGCGGGTGCTCGTCCCGGGCGAGCGCCTCGAGCACCGCGCTGCCGATGCCGCCCTCGCGGTGGTGGTCCTCGACGGTGACCAGGCGGCCGCCGGTGACCCGTGACGCCTCGCGCAGGGTGGCGGCGTCGACCGGCTTCACCGAGTAGAGGTCGATGACCCGGGCGTGGATGCCGTCCTTCTCGAGCTGGGCGGCGGCGTCGAGGCAGAGATGCAGGGTGACCCCGGCGCCGATCAGGGCGACGCTGTCGCCGTCGCTCTGCCGCACCACCTTCGAGCCCCCCACGGAGAAGGTCTCGTCAGCCCCGTAGAGCACCGGGTAGGCGCCCCGGGTGGTGCGCATGTACACGATGCCGTCGGTGTCCGCCATCAGCGCCACCAGCTTCGCCGTCGAGCTCGCGTCCGACGGATAGAGGACGGTCGAACCGCGGATCGCGCGGAACATCGCCAGGTCCTCGAGGGCCATCTGCGAGGGTCCGTCGGCGCCGATCTAGACCCCGGCGTGCGAGCCGCTCAGCCGGATGTCGGCCTCGGAGATGCTCGCCATGCGGATGAAGTCGTGGGCGCGGGTGAGGAAGGCGGCGAAGGTCGAGGCGAAGGGGACGTAGCCGCGCACGCTCATGCCCACCGCCGAGGCGACGAGCTGCTGCTCGGCGATCCACATCTCGAAGAAGCGCTCCGGATGGACCTTCTTGAAGGCGTCGGCGTGGGTGGAGTTGCTGACCTCGGCGTCGAGGACCACGACGTCGGACCGGGCGCCGAGGGCGGCGAGGGAGTCGCCGTAGGCCCGGCGGGTCGCCACCTTGGCGCCGATCTCGTAGGTGGGCAGCTCGACCTTGCCGCTCGGCGTGGAGTGGCCGGCGCTCTCGCCCGGCTCCGGCGGGTTGGTGGCGATGCGCAGGTCGGGGATCCCCCCGCCGAGCTCGGCGATGGCGCGCTCCGCCAGCTCGGGGGGGAGGGCGACGCCGTGCCAGCCCTCCTTGTCCTCGATCTCGCTGACGCCCGAGCCCTTCTTGGTGCGCGCCAGGATGGCGACCGGGCGCTCGCGCTCGGCGCGGGCCTCGGACAGCGCGCGGTCGATCTGCGCGAGATCGTGGCCGTCGATGACGATGGCGCGGCAGCCGAAGGACTCGACCCTCGCCTGGTAGACGTTCATCTCCCACTCGTACTCGGTGGGCCCGCGCTGGCCGAGCCGGTTGATGTCACAGATGGCGGTGAGGTTGTTGAGCCCGTAGTGGGACGCCTTGTCGAAGGCCTCCCAGATCGAGCCCTCGGCGAGCTCGCTGTCGCCGCAGACCGTCCACACGTGGTACGGGAGTTTGTCCAGGTACCGGCCCGCGAGGGCGACGCCGACGGCGATCGGCAGCCCCTGCCCGAGCGAGCCGGTGGCGACGTCGACCCAGGGCAGCACCGGGGTGGGGTGGCCCTGCAGCGGCGAGCCGAACTCGCGGTAGTGCATCAGCTCCTCGTCGCTGACCACGCCCACCGCCTTGAACAGGGCGTAGATGAGCGGCGAGGCGTGGCCCTTCGAGAAGATGAGGTGGTCGTTGGCCGGGTTCTTCGGGTTCGACCAGTCGTAGCGCAGATGGCGCGCCGCCAGCACCGCGATCAGGTCCGATGCGGACATGCTCGAGGTGGGATGGCCGGAGCCCGCCTTGGTGCTCGCGCGGATGCCGTCGATCCGCAGCTGCTTCCCCAGCTCAGCGACGAGAGCGAGGTCCGATGTGGCAGTGACCTCCTCCGAGGTGCGCCCCGTGACCGACATCGTCGTCCTCCGCGGTACGTCCGTTCCCGGGCCGACCCGGGGCACGGGCGGTCTCAGCACGTGATCGAGCCCCATGATGGGGGCACGGGCGGGTTTCATGCACGCGCCGCGGCGGTGGTCGTCGGGGTGGCTTCTGGGACGGCAGGGGAGGGGAGGCGGGTCCCCCCGGCAGGGGAGATGGCCTCCCCCGCCGTCAGCCGCGACCGAGAACCGCGGCCACCGCGCACCCGGAGGCGGCCTCGACCACCGGCGCCGCGGCCTCCCGGACCCGGCGCACCCCGGGCTGGGCGAGGGTGCCGAGGCGCGACCAGCCCCGGTCGTCGCGGCCGGCGGCGACGAGCACCCGCCCGGGTGCCTCGATCTGTTCGTGGATCCCCTGGCAGGCGAGCACCTGTCCCCCCACCGCCGCCGCCGCCTCCCGCCAGGGGTCGACCTCGGCGCTCACCGCGGCGTACCCCGCGACCGCCAGGCTCTCCCAGGCCTGCTGCGAATGGATGGCCGCCTCGACCTGCCCGACCCGGGCGTCGACCACCTCCATCCCCGCCGGGGCGCCCTGCCGGGCACGGATCCGAAGCCGGGCGTCGCCGTCGAGCACCACCGCGGGCGGCCGCACCAGCCCCGTCGCCGCTCCGGCACCGAGGACCACGACCTGGCGCCCGCGCGGCATCCAGAAGGACGCCGCCTGCCGGGCCGACTCGGCGCCCGGCCCCGAGACCACCACCGCGAGGGTGCCGTCGCCGGTGACGCAGGTCCACGCCTCCGCCGCCCGCCCCGCCGGCACCGAGCTCCAGCGCAGCCTCCGAGCGCTCAGCGCGGCGCGGACCGCCAGCGCCTCCCGGTGCAGCGCGCAGGCGATCACCCCGATCAGCCAGGGTCGGGTGGCCAGCTCGTCGGTCTCGGGCACGTGCTCTCCTCGGGGGTCGGTTCGGCGCATTGTGCCCGCTCCGGCGCCTGGGGCGGCCCCCGGTCGGGGGGGTGTAGACTCCGCTCCCACCGCGCAGGTGGCAGCGCGCGCCCATAGCTCAGCCCGGATAGAGCAGCGGACTACGGATCCGTGCGCGGGGGTTCAAATCCTCCTGGGCGCGCCACTTTTTCGACCGGGGGCAGGCTACGCCTCCCCCGCTCGGTCGCAAGACATCGCTTCGCGATGCCGGCTCCCACCCCCTCCACGGCGGGACTCCCCGCCGGCGCTCGCTTTGCTCGCGTGCGGCTTCGCCGCTCCGCTCCGGCCACCGGCCGAGTTCCCGCCGATGGTTGCCCCGGCACCGCCCCGCCGGTGGTCACGCCGCCGCCTGAGTCCCCCACATCCTCACCGCGGACGAACTGCTCGAGGCCGCCACCCTGATCGTCTGCGCGCTTCCGGGTTGCGGATCCACCGACATTCTCATCGCCCAGTTCTGCGGCGTCTGCACCGGTCCTGGGGTGCTGGCGACCGAGAGGTCCGGCTGGCGGCTGGTGCTGTTCATCGACAGCTGACCGTGCAGCGGAGGCGAAGCGGGCGCGAAGGAGACGAAGTACCTCTTGTTGACGGCATCCCAGTTGTGGTTGGCGAAGTCGAAGGTGACCGCCCTGGTGGGGAGTGCTCGCTGGAGCGTGCCCTGGATTCGCTGGCGGTTGGCGGTGGAGATGTACGCGGTCATCGTGATGGGGTCGACGGTACCGCCCGACCAGTTGTCGGTGGAGACAACTCCGACGACCGACGTGGCGGCGCCGCTCTGGCGGTCGGTCACGCTGATGTCCGGCGTGAGCGTGGTGCCGGCGATGGTCGCGGTCACGAGGTAGCCGATCGTCGTCGTCCCACCGGGTTGA
>DATARS010000058.1:0-1887 GCA_036269455.1 Candidatus Dormiibacterota bacterium
AGGACCGCCCCCACGGGCACACCAAGTGAGTCCGCGGCGCCGCGCAGCGAATGGGTCATCGCCGCATACCCCTCCTCGGTGACCCGGCACTCCGCCAGGGGATCCTCGTGGTGCGCGTCATAACCGGCTGAGATCAGCAGCAGCTGGGGCTCGAAAGCCTGAACCAGGGGCACCGCCACGCGATCGACCAGCGATCGGAAGACGTCGTCACCGGACCCCGGTGGAACCGGCAGGTTCACCGTGTAGCCCCGCCCCGGCCCCGATCCTACGTCCCGCGCGGGCCCGGTTCCCGGGTACAGCGGTGACTGGTGGATCGAGACGAACAGGACCTGGTTCTCGGCGTGGAAGATGTCGTTCGTACCGTTGCCGTGGTGCACGTCCCAGTCGAGGATCATCACCCGCTGGAGCCCTCGCTCGCGCAGCGCGTACCGGGCCGCCACCGCCACGTTGTTGAACAGGCAGAACCCCATCGAGCGCGCCTCCGAGGCGTGATGACCGGGCGGGCGGTGGGCGCTGAAGGCGGTGGCGGCGCTGCCGTCGAGCAGCAGATCGACCATCCTCACCGCGCCGCCGGCGGCGTGACGAGCCGCCTCGCACGATCCCTCGCTGACGACGGTGTCGAAGTCGATCTGGCCGCCCCCGCGCGCGCACAGCTGCTCGATCGAGGCGACGTGGAGCTCGGGATGCACGGCGGTCAGGACCGAGCGCTCGACCGCCGGCGAGCGCACCCGCTCGAAGCCGAGCCAGTTCCTGGCCTCGAGCTCCCGCTCGATCGCCACGATGCGGGCCGGTTGCTCGGGATGCGGCCCCGTCTCGTGCTGCAGCGAGGAGGGATGGTCGAGGAACACCGCAGCCATTGTCGGCAGTACCGTACTTATCCTTGGCTGTATCGGAGACTCAGGTCGCGGTCGTCGGCGCCGGCGCCGCGGGACTGTACGCGTCGCTATGCGCCGCCGCCGCGGGCGAACGGGTCACCTTGATCTCGGCCACCCCGCTGGCCGGGTCCTCCAGCTACTGGGCCCAGGGCGGCCTGGCCGCCGCGATGTCCGCCGAGGACAGCCCCGAGCGCCACCTGTCCGACACCATCACCGCCGGTCGCGGCGCGGTGCGTGAGTCGGCTGCGCGGATCCTCTGCGAGGAGGCGCCCCAGGCGGTCGAGCATTTGTCGGCCCTGGGCGTCCGCTTCGACGCCGATCGCCGGGGACGGCTGGCACTCGGACTCGAGGGCGGCCACTCGGCACGCCGCATCGTGCACGCCGGGGGCGCCGCGACCGGACGGCGGCTGATCCGCCAGCTCAGCGCGCTGGTCGCCGAGGATCCCCGGATCGACGTGCTCGAGGGCCGGCGCGTGGTGGCACTGCGCACCGCGGGTGACCGCTGCCAGGGAGTGTGGCTCGACGACGGGCAGGCGATCGCGGCGGCGGCGACCATCCTGGCCACCGGGGGGGCGGCTGCCCTGTGGGCGCGCACCACCAACCCGGCCGGCGCGGTCGGGGGCGGGCTGCTCCTGGCCTATGACGCCGGCGCCGCCCTGGCCGACCTCGAGTTCGTGCAGTTCCACCCGACCGCGGTCTCGGCCCAAGACGGCGCCGACGGCTTCCTGGTCACCGAGGCGGTCCGCGGCGAGGGCGCTCACCTGCTCGACGCCGATGGCAACCGCTTCGTCGACGAGCTGGCGCCGCGCGATGAGGTGGCCCGCGCAGTCCAGCGCCAGATGGCTCTGACCGGTGCGAGCTCGGTCGACCTCGACATGCGGAGCGTCGATCCGGCCCTCTTCCCCAATGTGGTCAGCGCCCTGCGCCGCGCCGGGATCGACCCCGAGCGCCAGCTCGTTCCGGTGGCGCCGGCCGCCCACTACATGATGGGCGGCATCGCCACCGACGCCCA
>DATARS010000059.1:0-9803 GCA_036269455.1 Candidatus Dormiibacterota bacterium
CTCGCTGTCCCCTACGCCGCGCTCGAGGAGCTGATCCCCCAGCTCGACCTCGACGGCAGGGTGACCGTCGACTGCACCAACGCCGTGGACCCCCGCGGCCCCTCCCCTCTTCCGCAGCCCGGCCCCGACGGCTCGGGCCTCGCGGTGGTCACCCGCCTCGCGCCGCGCACCCGGGCGGTGAAGGGCCTCAACACCCTCGGCTCGGGCCTGCTCGGCCACGCCGGCGACGCCCCCGGCGCGGTGACGTTCGTCGCCGGCGACGACGCCGACGCCAAGCGGACCCTCGCCACGCTCGCCGCCGACCTGGGATTCGCCGAGACCGTCGACCTCGGCGGCCTCGACGCCGCCCCGCTGGTCGAGGCGGCGGCCGCGATCTGGATCGACCTCGCCTACCGCCAGGGTCGCGGACCCGACTTCGCCCTGTCGCTCACCTCGCCGCCTGCCCGGGGGTGACCGGCACCCAGGTGTCGCCCCGGTCGGCGGAGGAGTAGAGCCGAAGGTCGGCGCCGTCGCGCACCAGCGCCCACGCGGCGCGCGCGCTCCGGGCGATCAGGCGCAGCGGCACCCCGGCCAGCCCGCGAGCGGCCGCGGTCCACCAGTGCACACCCCGGTCGGTACTGGTCGCCACCGACAGCGGTCCCGCGGGCAGCACTCCCGTGACCCACCACGACCCATCGGGCCCGACGGCGCCCACCGGCGGTCCGGAGCCATCGTGCTCGTCGCCGCGCACCGGGCGGAAGGTGGTGGCGAGCCCTCCGGCCGCTCGCCAGCTGGCGCCGGCATCGCCGGAGACGAGAAAGCCGACGCGTGATCCCGTATCGGTGATCGACGTGATCGGGATCAGCCCACGACGTGTCCCGGCGATGAGGGGCTCGCCGACGCAGGTCCCCAGAGGAGAGTCGGTGTACTCCGATGGCAACAGGCTCGTCGCCCACGACCGACCCCCGTCGGAGCTCCAGGCGATCCTCGCGGCCGGACTGTCGAAGCACGGCCGGTGCGGACCGGTGGCGATGGCGTGGGTCGAATCCATGAATCGGACCTCCGCGACGGGGAGCGGCTGCGTCCCCTCACGGAGCGTCCAGTGCGCACCGCCGTCGCTGGTGTCCGACAGCTGGGCGACCGGGCCGGTCGGCTCCAATGTCTCCATGTAGCCCACCGACGCGGTGAGAAACTGCAGACGGGTGACCGCACCCGCGTCCATGGTGTGGGCGGTGGTCGCCAGCCGCGCCCAGTGGCGACCACCATCGACGGTGCGATGGATCGCCACCTCGACGTTCGCGGGATTGAACGTCGTCACCCAGCCGCGTGAGGCGTCGAGAAAGAAGGCGTC
The DNA here is from genome assembly GCA_036269455.1 of Candidatus Dormiibacterota bacterium. Lineage (GTDB taxonomy): Bacteria > Chloroflexota > Dormibacteria > Aeolococcales > Aeolococcaceae > CF-96. The sequence goes on from DATARS010000059.1 coordinate 1,331, forward strand.
CTCGAAGGACGGATATTCGGAGTTGACGGCGACCTGCGGCGGAGTCGCGTCGCGCCAGTGCGCGAAGTCGTCGGTCAGGTACAGCCGCGCCGGCACCGACGTGACGCCCGCGGTCATGACGCCGACCACGCCAACCCCGGGTCCGACGTAGGCCAGGGTGACCTGCGGTCCGGACGCCGCCGGGTCCGCCCCGCACGGGCCGGTTGGCATGTACACGGCGACGCCGTCGGGCGCGCTGGTGTACACATGCCGGACGTCGGCCACCATGGCGACCGCGCCCGCCGTGTCGCCCAGACCGGTGCCCCCGAGCACCAGCCCGCTGTGCAGATCGGCGCAGCTGAGTGAGAGACCGCCGTACACCCACAGCGCGGTCGCGGACACCTGGTAGACGGCGGAGTTCGGCTGCTGGAGGCGGTCCGCATCGGCGGGATGCAGCCGGGCGTCGACCTCGCCGGTGGTGGACGCGAGGCGCACGGCATCGCTGAGCATCCCGGTCGCGAACCCGGCCCAGACGCCGTCGAGCATCGCGCTGACCCGCGCACCGCAGACTCCGACGATCTCCTGCGACAGGTGGACCAGCGCCAGCCGCGACAGGTCGATCTCAGCCACGCGGAAGCCGCCGGTCTCCTGGGTGATCGCGACCCATGCGGTGTGGGTGCGAGGGTCGGCGGCGAGCGTGCCACCGGCACAGCCGGAGGACATCCCGACGGGAAGCCCCAGGCTCCCGGTCAGCTGCAGGGTCACAGGGTCACGGCGATCGAGCCGCGTCCCGTCGAGCACATACACGCCCTCCGGGCGCGCCACCACGCTCGGCTCGGAATCCGCGAGGTTCACCTGCGCACGGATCCGCAGGGTCGTCGCGTCGAGCCGCACCAGTGTCGCCGGCGGCGCTGTCCGCGGGGAATGGGCGTCGTCGAGGACGACATAAAGACCACCCGTCGAGATCGAGCCGGACACCACCGGGCGCGGCATGACGGCTCGAACGGCCTCCTGCCGCCGGGCGACGTCGATGCGGACGACGGTCGCCAACCCGTTCGCTCGCATCGCCGGTGTCGGGTCCGCGAGCCCGAGCGCGTAGAGGTCGTTCCCCGCCGGAACCAGGCCAGCCGCCTCACCCCGGAGAGCCACGATCCCCTCCGAGGTGACCGCCCCCGGGGACGGCGCCGGACTCGGCGACGGCGCCGCGCTCGAGGCGGCGACCGGTGCGCGGCTCGGCACCGGCGAGGGCGCCGGCGACCCGCTCGCCGAGCACCCGGCCACGACCACCGACATCACCGCCGCCAGCACCGCACCCACTCTCATCACGTCACCACCCAGGAGGCACGCCCTCAGCCCCGGGTTGACACGCGGCGGAGTCAGCCCAGGGCGTGACCGTTGGCGACGCGCGCGATCAGCGCGGCGCGACCGTGCACCTGGAGCTTCCCGTACACGCGCTGCAGGTGGTTCTCCACGGTGCGCTCGCTGATGTACAGCCGCTGCGCGATGGCGCGGCTGCTCAGCCCGCTCCCCGCCAGCGTCGCCACCTCGAGCTCCCGGCCGCTCAGCACGGCATTCGCCGAGGGCGCCGGCCCCGGACGCCGGCCCGCCGCAGCACCCGCGCCCGCCTGCTCCAGCAGCCGCACCGCCTGGGCCCGCCGCGCCGTCCACCCCCCCGCGGCGAACACCGCCTCCGCCCGCCGCAGCAGCGCCACGCCCTCCTCGCGCCGCCCCGCGGCGAGCAGCGCACCGCCCGCGCAGAGCCGCACCGTCGCGGGGACGACCTCCCCGGCGACGTCACCGAGCCGCCCCAGCGCCCGCTGGACCTCGGCATACGCCCCCGGATCCCCACACGCGGCGAGGGCGGCGGCAAGCGCGCCGCCGGTGACCAGCCGGGCGAGGGGCAGGTCGCGACCCTCGATGAGCACCGTCAGCCGCCGCGCCTCGACCAGCGCCTCGGCCGGCCGGCCGGCGGCGATCAGCGTGTGGACCAGGGCGGGACGGAGCGAGATCATCCAGGCGTCGGAGCGCGACTCCGACCACGAGCCGACCCGGCGGTGGCAGCGCACCGCGTGGTCGAGGTCGCCGCGGGCGTCGGCGAGGCAGCCCTCGGCGTACCAGTACCAGCCCTCGATGAAGCCGCCGGCGCGCTCCTCGAGCAGCCGGCGCGCCTCGGCGAGCCGCTCGGCGGCGGCGTGGTCGTCGCCGCGCTCGAGCAGCACCAGGGCGCTGGTGATCACCGGCAGCGGCAGCACGCTGAGCGCGCCGTAGCGGCGCGCCGTCTCCTCGCTGCGCAGCGACGCGCGAAGTGCGGCGTCGAGGTCGCCGAGCAGGTAGCACGCCTCACCGCCGAGCGCCGACGCCCAGGCGGCGCCCCACATCACCCCGGCGCTCTCGGCCATGGTCTCGGTGAGCGCGGCCATCGAGCGGGCGGCGTCGTCGAAGCGTCCCAGGATGCAGTTGGCGGCGGCGCCGGCGAAGAGCGCGTAACCGAAGGCGAGCACCTCGCCCGCGGCCATCGCGTCGCTCGCGGCCTCGGCGGCGAGGCCGAGCGCCCGGCGCGGCTCGCCGCCGTGGGCCACGCCCAGCGCCTCGAAGCCGCGGAGCACCAGGTCGGCGCCGGCGGCCCCGGCGGCGGCGGCGATGGCGCGGCCCCGCCGGACCGTCTCCAGGACCTCGGGGACGGGTAGGGTCAGCTCGGCGACCATGGCCAGCTCGCTGAGCAGCAGCGCCGCCTCCGGCCCGCCCTCCGAGGCGAGCGCCAGCCCCTGCTCGACGGCGGCGCGGGCGCGCTCGTGGTCGCCGGTCACCACCCGGAGGGTCGCCAGCCGCCGCCAGAAGGTGGCGCGGCGCAGCCGGTCGCCCTCGGGGGTGCGGGCGAGCAGCTCGTTGACCGCGGCGAGCCCGAGGTCGGCGCGGCCGGCGTGGGCGGCGAGCTCACTGAGGCGGTCGAGGGCGCGCAGCCGCAGCCCCTCGTCGCCCTGCTCGACGAGCTGCAGCACCTCCTCGTACCAGCGCACCGCATGGGTGTAGTGCACCTGCGCCTCCGCCGCCTCGCCCGCCGCCATCGCCGCGGCGGCGGCCTCGGCGTCACCGGGTTCGGCGCCCTCGACGAGGTGGGCGGCGACGCTCCCCACCGCCGCGCCGCCGTCGCGGAGCGATGCGGCCAGGGTGCGATGGGCGAGCCGCCGCCGCGCCGCGCCCATCTCGCGGAGCACGCACTCGCGGAGCAGCGGGTGGTGGACGGTGTACTCGGCCCGCCGGCCGCCGTGCTCGGCCACCAGCCCGGCGCGGCGGAGGTCGTCGAGGGCGTCGGCGAGCGCCGCGGCGGGCATCCCGGTGACGCCGGCGAGCAGCGGGAATCCGACCGGCGCCCCGGCCACCACCAGCCACTCGAGGAGCTGGCGGGCGGCGGGGGCGAGCCCGCGGGTGCGCTCGCGCAGCGCCGCCTCGAGGCTGGGGGGCAGCTCCTGCTCGAGACCGGCGACCGGCATCCACTGCAGGCCGGCGCGCCGGACGGCGTCCCGGGCGCGGGCCCAGCGGACCATCTCCTCCAGGTAGTAGGGGTTGCCGGCGGCGCGCGCCTGGAGCATCTCCACCAGGCTGCGGGCGGGCAGGCCGTCGCCGAGCAGGGCGGCGATGAACGCGGCGGCGTCGTCGCCGTCGAGCGGCGCCAGCTCGATGTCGACGACCTCGCGGTCGCGGCGCAGCAGCTCGAGCAGCTCGCGCGCCGCCGGCCGGGCGTCGGCGGGGTCGCGCCAGCCGAGCGCGAGGGTCCAGGGCAGGTCGGCGGCGTGGCGCTGGAGGGTGGCGAGGACCTCGCAGCTGTCGGCGTCGGCGAGGTGGGCGTCGTCGACGATCACCACCAGCGGGCGGCGCTCGGTGACCTGGCGCACCAGCCGGAAGGTGGCCTGGACGACCGAGACCACGTCGGGGGCGCCGGGCGGCCTCGGATCGAAGGCGGCGAGCGCGGGGACCAGCCCGACCAGCGCGTCGCCAGCCCGGCGCACCTGGGCGGCCGCGGCGCCCCCGGTGCGCACGTAGGCGCCGAGAACATCGGAGAGCGCCGCGTGGGGATGGCCGCCGAGGTGCGGCGACCGCCCGGCGATGACCGCGGCGCCCGACGCGCGGGCGCGGTCCTCGAATGCCTGGAGCAGACGGGTCTTCCCGATCCCCGCCGGACCGCGCACCACGGCGACGCGCAGCCCGGTCTCGGCGCTGCCCGCGACCTGGCGCCAGAGCTCCTGGAGCTGACGCTCGCGAGCGACGAGAGGGCCGTCCGAGTGAGTACTCGACATCGTCGGAGGCCATGGTACTCGGGGGGTTGTGCCGGCCGGCTCACTGAGTACTCAGGACTGTGCGAAATGAGTACCCGCTGTGAGTATTTCTGCACTGTGGCGGCCACCGGGGGTGGTGCAGCATGGGTTCACCGCCGGCCGCACCCCGCGGCAGAGGACGTGGAGGAACCCCGATGATCCGCGCACTGGGACGGCCCGCCTGCAGCCTCGGCCTGCTCGGCCGCCGTGTCGCGACGCCGCGGGTCGCCACCCGCGAGCAGGTCGCGCCGCTCAGCCTGACCCTCGCCCCCACCCAGCTCGCCACCGAGGTGGTCCGCAGCCTCAACGCGGAGGACCTCGACGGCTTCCGCAGGGCGGTCGCGCCGCAGGTCCTGCTCACCGGCGGCGGCGCCCCGGCGTCGACGGTGTCCGCCGACGACCTCTACGCCCGGCTCACCACGCTGAAGCCCCGCCAGACCCTCTGTGCCGGGCGGGTGCGTCCGAGCGGCTCCGGCGCGCGCGTCGATCTCGAGATCGCCTGGCCCACCGGGAGCGGGGTGGCCGCCTCGAGCCTCGGTCGCCTCGAGCTCGCCGTCTCCGGCGGCCGGGTCACCGGTCTCGCCCTCGCCCTCGACACCGACCCGGTGCTCGAGCAGGCGGCGGCGGCCCTCGCCGCCCACGCCTACCGCTAGGGGGGAGGCAGGGGGGAGTCCCCCCGCAAGGGGGCGCGTCAGCGCCCCGAGCCGTTAGAAGCCCATGTCCTCGCGAGGAGGGAGGGCGCGCGCCCGAGCGTCCACCTCCTCGTAGAGGCGGCGGCCGAGGTGGCCGTCCATCTCCTCGGCGAGGTGGCCGATCAGCCCGGCGGTGCGCGCCAGCAGCGCGAACCCGCGGGCGAGCGCCGGCGGCAGCCCGAGGTCGGCGAGCGCCGCGCCCGCCGCGCCGGCGCCGTTGACCGCCAGGCGGCGCCCGGTGATCGTCGGGTACGCCTCGGCGACCGCCTCGAGCAGCCGAAGGTGGGGTCCGAGCAGCCCCTCCTCCGCGGCGATCGCGTAGAGCCGCGGCACCCGCGGGTCGAGCTCGCGGTGGATGTTGTGACCGAGACCGGGGACCCGCAGGCCCTCGGCGATGCGGGCGCGGACCGCGGCCTCGGCGAGGGCGCGCAGCTCCCCGCCGTCGCGCGGGTCGGCGCCGGCGAGCGCCTCGTGGAGGAAGCGCGCGGTGTCCTCGGTCGGCCCGAGGAAGACCGACCCGCCACCGAGCAGGCCGGCGGCGATCGCACCCTGGAGCGCCTCGGGCGCCCCCGCGTAGGTGAGCCGGGCGGCGAGCACCGTCGGGGTGAGGCCGTGCTCGGCGAGCGCGACGAGCACGGAGTCGAGAAGCCGGGTCTCGCCCGACGACGGCGGGCGCCGGGCCACGAGGAGGAACGCGAGCTCGGTGAAGGTGACCCGCCCCATCAGCTCGCCGGCGAGGTCGCGCCCGGCGACGGTGATCGAGTCCGCCGTCGAGGAGCCCTGGCCGCTGCGCAGCCAGCCGTCGTCGCTCATGGAGCCGCCTCCGCGTCCCACTCCGCCGCGGTGCGGCCATCGGGGAGCTGGTGTTTGGCGAGCCGGCCAGTGGGGGTGTGGGGCAGCCCCTCGACCAGCTCGATGTAGCGGGGAACCTTGAACCGCGCCAGGCGCGAGGCCGCCCATGCGTGGAGCGCCGGGGGCTCGATCGCGGCGCCCGGGCGGACGAGCACGAAGGCCTTCACCTCCTCCTCGGAGAGCTCGGAGGGCACGCCGACCACCGCCGCCTCGACCACCTCGGGGTGCTCCTCGAGCGCCGCCTCGACCTCTGCAGGGGCGAGGTTCTCGCCGCGACGGCGGATCACCTCCTTGCGGCGGCTGACGAAGGTATAGGTGCCGTCGCCGTTGTCGCGCACCAGGTCGCCGGTGCGCAGCCAGCCGCCGTCGAGCACCGCCGCGGTCTCCTCGGGCATGCCGTGATAGCCGAGCATCAGCGTGGGGTTGCTGAGCTCGAGCTCGCCGACCTCGCCGGTGTCGACGGGACGCCCGTCCGCCATCACCCGCGCGCGGTTCACCTCGCCGAGCTCGGGGTGCTGGCGGGCGCTCCCCAGGGTGCCGAAGGGGCGGGTGCCGCGCCGCCAGATGAGACCGTAGGGGCTCTCGGAGAGGGCGTAGCCGCAGACGATCCGCAGGCCCAGCCGCGCCTCGATCTCGAGCTGGCGCTCGCGCGGCGGCGATGGGCCCGTGTAGCAGAGGCGCAGCGGCGTGTCCGCGTCGTCGGGGCGCTCGGGCTGGAGCATCAGCATCTCGAGCATGGCGCCGATGGCGTTGAACTCGGTGGCGCCGTGACGGCGCGCGGAGTCGAGGAAGCCGCTCGCCGAGAAGCGGCGGAGCAGCACCAGGCCGGCGCGCGCCGCGACCGATCCGAGCACCGAGTACGCCGGGGCGTTGATGTGGAAGAGCGGCAGCGACGTCATCAGCCGGTCGTCCGCGGTCAGCTCCATCCAGTGGGGAAAGCCCTCGCCCGCCATCACGTAGGCGCGGTGCGTCTGGGTCACGAGCTTGGAGCGCCCGGTGGTGCCGGAGGTCGGGATGAGCACCGCCGGGTCCGCGGGACGCACCGTGACCCGGGGGAGGTCGCCCGGTGCCGCCTCGGCGTCGAGCGCCGCCAGCGCGAGCATCCCGCCGGGCGGGGGATGCGCGGCGGTGGCCTCGCCCAGCGTGTCGCGGAGGTCGTCGTCGACGACCAGCAGGTGCGGCCGGGTCTGCTCGACGAGCCCGCCGATCCCGGTGACGCCGAGCGCCGGATCGACGGGGACCAGCAGCGCGCCGAGGCTCACCACCGCCAGCCAGGCGAAGAGATGCGCCGAGGTGCTGCGCGCGGTGAGCATCACCACCGCGCCGGGAGCGGCGCCGTGCTCGTGGAGGACGCGCGCGGCGCCCGCCACCCGACCGGCGGCGGCGGCGAAGGTGTGGACCTCGTCCTCGTGGCGCAGCCAGGGCCGGTCGCCCGCGTCCTCGGCCGCGCTCGCCAGCAGAGCGGGGATGGTGCGGCTCGCCGGGGGCACGGGGTCAGACCGGGCTGCGCGGCTGCAGGGTGCGCAGGTCGACGGCGGGGTCGGCGAGCTGCTCGGGGTCGACCTCGGCGCCGCCGCGGATCAGCGGCACCGACCGGCGCAGGTCGCGTCCCTGGTTGATGGCGATCGCGGCCACAACCCGGCGATCGCTGAGCTGGAAGGCGATGAAGCTCCGCTCCTCGAGGCTGCCGCGCACCACCAGCCGGTCCCACCGCTGGGCGAACCCCGTGTACTGCAGGTTGCAGTCGTACTGGTCCGACCAGAACCAGGGCACCTCGTCGTGGACGGCGTCCTCGCCGAGCATGCTCCGGGCCGCGACCGTCCCCTGGGTCACGGCGTTCTGCCAGTGCTCCACGCGCAGGTGGCGGCCGGCGACGGGATGGTGGTGGCGGGCGACGTCGCCGGCGGCGAACACGTCGGGCGCGCTGGTGCGGCAGCGCTCGTCGACGAGCACCCCGTCGTCGACGTCCACGCCCGACCCGGCGAGGATCTCGACGGCGGGCTCGACGCCGACGCCGACGACGACGAGGTCGCACTCGACGCGGTCGCCACGGCGGGTCACCACCCGCTCGACCCGGCCGTCACCCTCGAAGGCGGTGACCCCCTCGCCGAGGCGCAGGTCGACGCCGTGGTCACGGTGCATCCCCTCGACGACGCGGCCCACCTCCTCGCCGAGGCTGCGCTCCAGCGGGACGGCCAGCGGTTCGATGGCGGTCACCTCGACACCGAGGCGGCGCAGCGAGGACGCCACCTCGCAGCCGATGAACCCCATCCCCACCACCACGGCGCGGCAGCCGGGGCGGACCGCGGCGCGGATGCGCTCGGAGCCGGCGAGGTCGCGGAGGTCGAGCACCCCCTCGAGGCCGGCGCCGGGCACGGGGAGGCGGCGGTTGCGCACCCCGGTGGCGACGAGCAGGCGGTCGTAGCCGACCCGCTCGCCGCCGGCGAGCTCGATGGCGTGCTCGCCGGGGAGCACCCGCACCACCCGGGTCCCGAGCCGGGTCTCGACGCCGTGCTCGGGGGTGAGGCGCAGCGGGCGGATCACCTCGTCGACCGACGCGTCGCCGCAGAGGAACTGCTTGGAGAGCTGGGGACGGTCGTAGGGAGGATGCGACTCCTCGCCGATCAGCACCACCCC
>DATARS010000060.1:0-26043 GCA_036269455.1 Candidatus Dormiibacterota bacterium
AGCGCCGCGCGGGTCGAGGTGCACCGGGTGACCGGTCCGCTCGGCGACCCGGTGGACGCCCGCCTGGGCTGGCTCGACCCCCGGACCGCGGTCGTGGAGCTCGCCGAGGCATCGGGGCTCCGGCTGGTCACCGGCCGGCTCGACGCGCTGCGCGCCACCTCCCGCGGCACCGGCGAGCTGATCGCCACCGCGCTCGACGGCGGCGCCACCCGCATCCTCGCCGGGATCGGCGGCAGCGCCTGCACCGACGGGGGCGCCGGGCTCGCCGCCGCGCTCGGGGTGCGTCTGCTCGACGCCGGCGGGGCCCCGCTCGCCGGCGGCGGCGGCGAGCTCGCCCGCCTCGCCCGGGTCGACGCCCGCGGCCGCCACCCCGGGCTCGCCGGCCGCCGGCTCGAGGTCGCCGTCGATGTGGCCAGCCCGCTGCTCGGCCCCGCCGGCGCCGCCGCCGTCTTCGGACCCCAGAAGGGCGCCGACGCCGCGGGCGTGGCGGTGCTCGAGGCCGGGCTGCGCCGCCTCGTCGAGGTGGTCGAGCGCGACACAAGCGCTGATCCCGCCCTCGCCTCGCGCCCCGGTGCGGGCTCGGCGGGGGGGTGCGGCTACGGCCTGGCGGCGCTGTGCGGGGCGGCGCTCCTGCCCGGGGCCGCGCTCGTCTGCGACACCGTCGGCCTCGACGCCGCGCTGGAGGGTGCGGACCTGGTCCTGACCGGGGAGGGCCGGCTCGACGCCTCGACCGCCGCGGGGAAGGCGCCCGCCGAGGTCGCGCTGCGCGCCCGCCGCGCCGGCGTCCCCTGCATCGCCCTCGCCGGCGCCGTCGGGCCGGACGTGCCGAGCCTGTTCTCCGGCGTGGTCGCGATCGGCCCGGGTCTGAGCGCCGAGGAGCGCCTCGCCGGCACCGCCCGCCTCCTCGAGGAGGCGGCGTGCCGGCTGATCCGGGCTCACCTCTGAGCGCTCACGCGCTCACCTTCTGGGGACTCCCCCAGGCCATCAGCTCCCTCGTCGCTGACAGCCTTCCCCCTAATACACCGCGGGGAGCCAGTCCCGGTACTTGGGGTTGCGCCCCTTGCAGATGGCGAAGTAGTCCGCCTGGATCCGGGTGGTCAGCGGGCCGGGCTCGCCGTCGCCGATGCGGCGGCGGTCGATCTCGATGACCGGCGAGACCTGGGCGCCGGTGCCGCAGAGGAAGACCTCGTCGGCGACGTAGAGCTCGCTGCGGTCGATGCAGCGCTGCACCACCTCGAGCCCCATCTCCTCGGTGGCGAGGTGGATGAGCGTCGAGCGGGTGATGCCCTCGAGGATGTTGTCGGACTCGGGCGGGGTGATCAGGGTTCCGTTGCGCACCAGGAAGATGTTCTCGGCGCTGCCCTCGCTGACGTGCCCCTCGTGGGTCAGCATGATCGCCTCGTCGAAGCCGTTCTGCATCGCCTCGGTCTTGGCCAGCGCGCTGTTCACGTAGATGCCGGTGCACTTCGAGCGCGCCGGGGCGGCGTTGTCGTCGATCCGCCGCCAGGACGAGACCATGCAGCGGATGCCCGCGTCGATGTCGACGTAGGCGCCGAAGGGGGCGCTGAAGAGCAGGAAGCCGTCCTTCAGCCCGTGGAGGCGGACGCCGATCTCCTCCGACGACTTGTAGACGAGCGGGCGGATGTAGACGTCCTGGCGCCAGCCGTTGCGGCTCAGGATCTCGGTGGTGACCGCGCACAGCTCCTCGGTGGTGTACGGCAGCTCCATCAGCAGGATCTTCGAGCTGTCGCGCAGCCGCTCATAGTGCTCCGCCATCCGGAACGCGTAGAGCTGCTGGTCCTCCTCGACCCAGTAGGCGCGGATGCCCTCGAAGCAGCCGGTCCCGTAGTGGAGCGCATGGGTCATCAGCCCGAGACGCGAGTCCGCGTAGCGGCGGATCTCCCCGTCGAAGAAGACCCAGCTCTCGTCGCGCGACGGGACGGGTCCGGACAGGGCGGGCGCACTCTGGGTCATCGATGATCTCCGTGCGACCGGCGGTGAGGGCGCCGGGCTGCTGCAAGGGTACTGGAGGGACCGGCTCCGGCAGATCTCGCGACCGCCCCGTGGCAGCTCAGGGCGGACCCAGGGCGAGCCCGCCGCGGGCGAAGCGGATCACCGCCGGGCCGCCGAGCCCGTCGTCGGCCCAGGCGAGGCTGGCGATCCCGTCCGGGCCGACCGCCGCGGAGAAGAAGTCGCCGAGCTCGCGGCCGCTCCGGCAGCCGATGCCCTGCTCGCAGATGCCCTTGAGGTGCACCGGCCGGTCGCTGACCCGGAAGACCCGGTAGGCCGGCCCCGGCGCGGCGCCGTTCAGCGCCTCCGCCGCGTAGACGTCCCAGCGGCCCTCGGGCGCGTCCGGCCCGACGGCCGGGGAGCCGAGCCAGCTCACCACCACCCCGCCGTCGCCGCCCGCCGCCACCCAGGGAAAGGTCACCGCTCCGACCCCGGGGTCGACCCGGACCGGACCCCGCCAGGTGGTCCCCCGGTCGGAGCTGGAGAAGACGAGCACCGCGCTGTTGTCGCTCACCGCCACGTAGAGGTTGCCGGCGCGGTCGAGGGCGGCGGCGGGGAAGACCGACGCGTAGCCTGCCGCCGGCGGGCCGGAGAACACGGTGTGCTGGGTCCAGCTGCCCCCGGCGTCCGTGGAGGTGGCCATCCGCACCACGTTCTGGCCGGCGGTGCTGCCGCCGCCGTTCAGCCCCATGCTCACCTCGCTGCTGGTGGTGTAGACCTGGAAGAGGGCGCCGGGGTGGCGGTGGTCGGCGAGCAGGATGCCGAGCTGGTTGTTGCCCACGGCGGCGTCGGTCGGGGGCAGCACCGGGGTCGCCGGGGTGTAGGTCATCCCGGCCTGGGTGCCGGCGGCGGAGCGCTCGACCTGGATGTTCCCGGTGAGGATGTCGTGGTACGACATGTAGAAGGAGGCGCCGTCGGTCGCCAGCCAGGGGCGGTCGTCGCCGACCACCGGGCTGCCGAGCGGCTGGGAGACGAAGCTGTGGCCGCCGTCGCTCGAGCGGCCCACGGTGAGCGAGCCGAGCCAGAGGCTGGAGTAGACGAGGGTCCCGTCGTCGGCGACGGCGAGGTCCATGTCGCCCCCGCCCAGGGCGGCGCAGCAGACCCCGGGCAGCGCGCTGTCGGGCGAGCCGAGGTAGGTGGCCGGGCCGCCGCCGGGTGCGACCCTCCAGAGGTCGACCCCGCGGGGGAAGCCGCGGATCGCCCCGACGTAGGCGGTGCCGTCGCGGCCGAGCCGGAGCGAGGGCTCGGTGTCCGCGCCGGTGAAGTGGGGGTTGACCAGCGTGCTGACGCCGAAGCCGGGCCCGGCGGCCACGCCCGCGCCGCCGAGGCGGAGGGAGACCACGACGGAGGCCGCGAGCAGGGCTGCGGCGGCTCGCCGGACGCCGCCACCACCGTCCATCGCGCCCTCCGCGCCCTCTGCCCGCTCGCCTCCCCGGACAGCGCGATTAACGCACAGGTGGCGGCGAAGGGTCGACGTCGAGGTCACGAAACCTGTCAACGGACCGTCAGACGGGGTCTGCGAATGCCTCTGCTACACTCGGTCGTCGACGTCGGTCTCCGGCGTTCGGCACAGGTTCAGGCCCACCTGTCCGTTCTCAGACACATGGGATCAGCACGCCGTTGGCGTCGTTCCCAAGGATCCGGGCAGTTCGTCACACACCGGGGATACGACACATGACCGACGTCATCAGAACGAGCGGCGCCTCACTGCCGGCAGCGAAATCGATCCGCTGGAACCCGACCCCGGAGGAGCTCCGTCAGCTGACGGCGTCGATGCCCAACTGCCGCTCCACCGCCTTCGAGAACTACAACGTCGAGACCAGGGTGGTGGCCCGGAGCAAGGCGAGCACCTTCGTTGTGACCGACACCCCCGAGCGGCATTCCGACCAGACCATCACCCGGGCCGAGGGCAGGCGCATCGCCGAGATGCAGGACGCCTACATCGCCGGCCAGGACATGCTGGTGATCGACGGCTACATCGGCAACGACCCCGACCACCGGGTGGCCGCCCGCCTCTACATCGAGGCCTCCAACGCCAACATCGCGGGGATGCAGCAGGCGCTCTACTTCGGCGCCGACGACGCCGGCCCCGGCTTCCAGCCGCAGCTGACGGTCATCTACACCCCCAACCTCACCGCGCCCGGCTACCCGAACGACCGGGTGATCGCCGTCGACCTCGAGGCCGGTGTGACCCGAGTGCTGAACTCCGACTACTTCGGCGAGTCGAAGAAGGGCGGCCTGCGAATGTGGAACGCGCTGACCTACGAGCGCGGCGGCCTGGCGATGCACGCCGGCTGCAAGGTGGTGCCCACCTCCCGCGGCGAGCAGTCGATGCTCATCGTGGGCCTGAGCGGCACCGGCAAGACCACCACCACCTTCACCCGCCAGAACAACAGCCAGCCGGTCCAGGACGACTTCGTCGCCCTCTACCCCGGCGGCCGGATCGTCAGCTCCGAGAACGGCTGCTTCGCAAAGACCTTCGCCCTCGACCCCAGGGACGAACCGGCGATCCACGGCGCGGTGACCCGGCGCGAGGCCTACCTGGAGAACGTCTCCCAGAACGGCGGTGGCGAGGTCGACTTCTTCGACACCTCCTACACCCAGAACGGCCGCGCGGTCTTCCGCATGGACGCGCTGGGGATCGCCCGCGACGCCCGGGAGATCACCCGGGTCACCCAGCTGCTGATCCTCAACCGCAACGACAACCTGATCCCCGCGGTGGCCCGGCTGAGCCGCGAGCAGGCGGCGGCCTACTTCATGCTCGGCGAGACCCGCGGCACCAGCGCCGGCGGCAAGGAGGAGGCGGGCAAGGCGCTCCGCGTCCCCGGGACCAACCCCTTCTTCCCGCTGCTCCACGCCTTCCAGGGCAACCGCTTCCTCGAGCTGCTCGACGACTGCGGCTTCGAGGTCTTCCTCCTCAACACCGGGCGCATCGGCGGCGAGGACGGCGACGAGCGCGGCAAGAAGGTGACCATCCCCTACTCCAGCGCGGTGGTGAAGGCCATCGCCGAGGGGACGATCACCTGGGAGCGCGACCCCGACTTCGGCTACGAGGTCGCCGCCAGCCTGCCCGGCATCGACGACCTCGAGATCCTCCAGCCGCGCCGGCTCTACGAGCGCCAGGGGCGGATGGACGAGTACAACGCCATCGTCGAGCGGCTGCGCACCGAGCGCTGCGCCTACCTTGCGAAGTTCGGCGGGCTGCGGCCGGAGATCGTCAACGCCGTCTCCTGACCCGGGGGTGTCCACGACCGAGTGGTGAGCGAGCTCCGAGCGCAGGTCGACTCCGTCTTCGACGCAGCCGTCGACCTGCGCCGGGCGCTCCACGCGCACCCCGAGCTCTCCGGCGAGGAGGTGCACACCACCGCGCTGCTCCGCGACCGCCTGCTGGCGCTGGGGCTCGAGGAGCGGCGCTGCCCCACCCCGACGGGGGCGGTCTTCGAGCTCCGCGGGGGCCGGCCGGGTCGGACGGTGCTGCTCCGCGCCGACATCGACGCGCTCCCCGTCGAGGAGGAGACCGGCCTCGCCTTCCGCTCGCGGGTGCCCGGTGTGATGCACGCCTGCGGCCACGACGGCCACGCCGCCGCCCTGATCGGCGCCGCCGAGGTGCTGGCGCGGCGCGCCCCGCAGCTCGCCGGCCGGGTGATCCTGCTCCTCCAGCCCGCCGAGGAGACGGGCGAGGGGGCGCGGGCGATGCTCGACGGCGGGGTGCTCTCCGGGCTCGGGGTCGAGCGGGTGGCCGGCCTCCACCTCTCCTCCAACCTCCCGACCGGGCTGGTGATGCTCCGGCCCGGGATCGCCATGGCGGCGTTCCAGCGCTACACCATCCGGCTGCGCGGCACCGGCGGGCACGGCGCCCTCGCCGCCGGCCACGGCAACGTGGTGCTCGCCGCCGCCGAGCTCGCCCGCCGCCTGCCGGCGCTGCTCGACGGCCTCGAGCTCGACGAGACCCCGTGCATCTGCGGCACCGGGGTGCTCCGCGCCGGGACCGTCGCCAACGTGGTGCCCCGCGACGCCGAGGTCGGCGGCAGCCTGCGCACCTTCACCCCCGACCAGCACGCCGAGGCGGTCGGCCGCCTTGGCACGCTCTGCGCGGAGATCGCCGCCGAGTTCGGGGTCGCGGCCGAGGCCGACCTCCCCCGCCCGGTGCCGGCGGTGCTCAACGACCCCGACGCCACCGCGATCGCGGCCACCGCCCTCGCCGGGACGCTCGGCGCCGCCGGCGTCATCGAGGCGCCGCCGATGACCCCCAGCGACGACGTCAGCGAGTTCCTCCGCCGCGCCCCCGGGTGCTACTTCATGGTCGGCTCACGGCCGGGCCCGCGGATCCCGCCCCAGCACCATGCCCCCGACTTCGACCTCGACGAGCAGGCGCTGCGTGTCGCCATCCAGAGCCTGGTCGCCACCGCCGAGGGCCTGACCAGCTCCTAGCTCCGGCCCCACATCGAGCCGAGCCAGATCAGGCTGTCCTTCGCCTCGGCGCTCCAGGCCTCCCAGCTGTGGGGGCCGGGCACCCACTCGGCGTCGAGGGGCGCGCCGCTCGCCGACCAGTCCAGGCCGGCCAGGGTGGAGATCATCGCCGCGGTGTCGGAGCCGAAGTCGGTGTCCTGGGCGCCGCCGCCGACGTAGAGGGCGAAGCGCTCGTTGGTGGGCAGGTTGTCGATGGTGATGGCCGGGCTGTTCGCCGCGCTGTCGGCGCCGAAGAGCCTGGTCGGCCCGGTGAAGACGCCCGAGTAGCTCCCCACCCAGCTGAAGAGGCCGGGGTGGCGCAGCGCCAGGTTGACCGACCCGAAGCCCCCGGCGCTCAGCCCGGCGATCCCGCGGCCGCCCGCGCCCAGGGTGCGGTAGGTGGTGTCGATGGTCGGGATCAGGGTGCTGACGAACCAGGTCTCGACGGTGTCGCCGAGGGAGGTGTTGCCCCAGTACGAGTCGTCGGCGACCACGCCCTGGTCGTCGGGGAAGACCGCGAGGATCGGGCGGAGCCGGCCGCCCGAGATCAGGCCGTCGAGCATCGCCGGCATCCTGCCGCCGTCGATCCAGCCCTGGGCGTTGCCCGGCGAGCCGTGGAGGAAGTAGACGACCGGGAAGGTGCTCGCGGGCTCGACCGCGTAGGCGCCGGGGACGTAGACGAGCACGGTGTGGCCGCCGATGCTCGAGGTGACCACGTGACCGGGGAGCGAGTCCGGTGGCGGGGTCGGCACCGGGGTCGGCGCCGGGGTCGGCGGGAGCGCCGGCACCGGGGTGGCGGCGGCGGTGGCGATCTCGGCGAGCGCGGTCGCCTCGGCCGCCGGGGACGGGGTCGCGGTGGCGACGCTCAGCGGCGCCGATCCGCCGCGGGCCCGGACGGCGATCGCGGTGGTGAGGATGGCCCCGAGGAGGGCCGCGACCAGGGTCGCCGCCAGTCCCGCGCGCCGCCGTGTCTCCCTGGTCATCACCTGTCGCCTCCGTCTGCCTGACTGCAAACGAAGCTAGGGCGCCATTCCTTTCGATTCCCTGACGCGGCGCTGAGGAGTTGCTGAGACGTCGCTGAGACGTCGCAATCCCCGCCGTCCCGTCAAAGCCCGGCCGGTCGGTCAGCGCTCAGGCGGTGGCCGGCGTCCTGCGGCCGCGGGTCCCGGTCAGCGGCGCGGTGGCCACCGGCATGCCGAGGTCGGCGAGCATGGCCAGGTCGACCTCGGCGCTGCGGCCGAGCGTGGTGAGGTAGTTGCCGACGATCAGGCCGTTGGCCCCGGCGAGCATCCCGTACGCCTGCAGGTCGCGGAGGACCACCTCGCGGCCGCCGGCGTAGCGCAGCACCGCACCGGGATTCACACACCGGTAGACGGCGACGCAGCGCAGCGCGTCGAGCGGGCGGAGCAGCCCGGTCTCGCCCAGGGGCGTGCCCGGGCGGGGGTTGAGGAAGTTGCAGGGGATCTCCCGGGCGCCGAGCTCCTGGAGGACGAAGGCGAGGTCGAGGCGGTCCTCCCAGGTCTCGCCCATCCCGAAGATGCCGCCGCTGCAGAGCTCCATGCCGGCATCGATCACGTCGCGGCAGGTGCGCAGCCGGTCCTCGAAGGTGTGGGTGGTGCAGATCCTCGGGAAGAAGCGGGGGCCGGCCTCGAGGTTGTGGTTGTAGCGGTGGATCCCCGCCGCGGCGAGGCGCTCGGCCTGGCCGGGCTTGAGGATGCCCAGCGAGGCGGCGACCTCGATGTCGACCTCGGCGGCGATCGCCTGGGCGGCGTCGATGACGGCGCGCATCATCCGCTCGTCGGGGCCGCGGACCGCCACGACGATACAGAACTCGGTGCCGCCGAGCTCGCGGGTGCGGCGGGCGAGGTCGACGAGGCGGTCGGTGGGGAGCATCGGCTCGCGGGCCACCTCGGTGGTGTAGCGGGCCGACTGCGAGCAGAAGGTGCAGTCCTCGGGGCAGCCGCCGGTCTTGGCGCTGATGATCGACTCCACCTCGACCGCCGGGCCCATCCAGGCGAGCCGGACCCGGTGGGCGAGCGAGATGAGCTCGGGGAGGTCGTCGTCCGGGAGCGCGGCGAGCGCCTCGGCGAGGGGGCGGTCGGCGGGCTCGCGGGCCTCGAGGAGGCGGTCGGCGGCGGCGCGCAGCGGCGCGGCGATGCTCGGCATGGGCCGGCTGAGGATACCGGGCACGCTACCGTGAACGTCGTGAACGCCCCGAAGGGAGGGCGGGTGGGGACGTCGCGCCTGCGCGGTCTCGCCGTCGACCTGAGCCCGCTGCGCAGCTCGCGAGACTTCCGGCTGCTCTGGACCGGGCAGCTGGTCTCGACCATGGGCCGCCAGATCACCGCGGTCGCGGTCCCCTACCAGGTCTACCAGCTCACCGGCTCGACCCTGGCGGTGGGGCTGCTCGGGCTCGTCCAGGTGGTGCCGCTCATCCTCTTCTCGCTGATCGGCGGGGCGATCGCCGACGCCGTCGATCGCCGCCGCCTCCTGCTCCTCACCACCTCGCTCCTCGCCGGCTGCTCGGCAATCTACGCCGCCGGGGCGCTCCACGGCAGCCCGCCGCTGGCCGCCCTCTACGCGATCAGCGCGGTGGCGGCGGGGCTCGGCGCCATCGACCAGCCGGCACGCTCGGCGACGGTGCCCAACCTGGTGCCCCGTGAGCAGCTGGGGGCGGCGGTGGCGCTGATGTTCGGACTCTTCCAGGCGGCGCTGATCGTCGGGCCGGCGGCCGGCGGGCTGATCATCGGCCGGCTCGGGCTGAGCGCCGCCTACCTCGTCGACGTCGCCAGCTTCAGCGCCGCGCTGCTCGCCGTCCTCCTCATCGGTCCCCAGCCGCCGCGCCAGGAGCGGCGCGAGCCGACCCTGCGGGCGATCGGCAGCGGGCTGGCCTTCGCCCGGCGGCAGCCGGTGATCCTCGCCGGCTTCGCCATCGACCTCGACGCGATGATCTTCGGGATGCCCCGGGCGCTCTTCCCGGCGCTCGCCGCCTCGAGCTTTCACACCGGGCCCTCGGGGCTCGGGCTCCTCTACGCCGCCCCCGGGGTGGGCGCCGTCGCCGCCATCCTCGCCACCGGCTGGCTGGGACGGGTGCGGCGGCTGGGGCGGGTGGTGATCGTCGCCGTGGCCGTCTGGGGCCTGGCGATCGCCGCCTTCGGGCTGGTCTCCTGGCTGCCGGCGGCCCTGGCCCTGCTCGCCATCGCCGGCGGTGCCGACAGCGTCAGCGCGGTCTGCCGCTCGACGATGCTCCAGACGATCACCCCCGACCACCTCCGCGGGCGGATGTCGGCCACCTACTCCATGGTGGTGATGGGCGGGCCCTACGTCGGCGACGTCGAGGCCGGGGCGGTGGCCGCCGCCTGGGGCCCGCGGGTCTCGGTGGTCTCCGGCGGCCTGCTCTGCGTGGCCGGGGCGGGGCTCGTCGCCGCCGCCCTGCCCGCCCTCTACCGCTACCGCTCGGGGCCACGCGCCCCCTCCGTTCCGGTAGCCTCCCGGTCGAACGAGGCAAACGCCGGTTAACCCCCGCCGGGCGGGGCGCCGCGTGTATCGTGCACCTACCGCGCGCGCGGACTACCAAGCGGAGCCGCGACCGCGACAACCCGGTCCCCAGTGTGGAGGTTCACCCCGTGGCGCTGAACAGGTCGGTGGAGATCACCCCGCTCGGCGAGATGCCTGCTCTCGGCGTCGTTCCCGAGCGGATGCTCGCGCAGGCCATCCGGCCGGAGCGCTTCGGCGAGCCGCAGCAGGCCTTCCAGTGCGAGGAGATCGCCACCCCCCGCGCCCGCAGGGGTGAGGTGCTCGTCTACGTGATGGCCGCCGGGGTGAACTACAACAACGTCTGGGCGGCGCTGGGACGGCCCGTCGACGTGATCAGGGCGCGCAACCGCGCCGGCGAGCCCGAGACCTTCCACATCGGCGGCAGCGACGCATCCGGGATCGTCTGGGAGGTCGGCGAGGGGGTCGAGAACGTCAAGGTGGGCGACGAGGTGGTCGTCCACTGCGGCGTCTGGGACCTCGAGGACCCCTGGATCAAGGCCGGCGGCGACCCCATCACCGCGCCGAGCAACCGGATCTGGGGGTACGAGACCAACTGGGGCTCGTTCGCACAGTTCACCCGGGTGCAGGCCCACCAGGTCCTCCCCAAGCCACCCCACCTCGCCTGGGCGCCGGCCGCCGCCTACATGCTCGTCGGCGCCACCGCCTACCGCATGCTCGCCGGCTGGGCACCCCACACCGTCCGCGAGGGCGACGTCGTGCTCGTCTGGGGGGCGTCGGGCGGTCTCGGCTGCCAGGCGGTCCAGATCGCCCGGGCGATGGGCGGGATCCCGGTCGCGGTCACCTCCAAGCAGCACCGCGGCGAATGGGTCAAGGAGCTCGGCGCCGCCGGCTACATCGACCGCGGCGACTTCGACCACTGGGGACCAATGCCCGACTGGCGCGACGACGCCGCCTACGCCGAGTGGCTGGGCGGGGCCAGGGCCTTCGGCAAAGCGATCTGGGATGTCATCGGCGAGCGTCGCAACCCCCGGATCGTCTTCGAGCACCCCGGTGAGAGCACCATCCCCACCTCGATCTTCGTCTGCGACAACGCCGGGATGGTGGTCATCTGCGCCGGCACCACCGGCTACGAGGCCACCGTCGACCTCCGCTACCTGTGGATGCGGCAGAAGCGCCTCCAGGGCTCGCACTTCTCGAACGACGAGCAGGCGGCGGCGCTCAACCGCCTGGTCTGGGAGGGGAAGGTCGACCCCTGCCTCTCGATGACCCTCGGCTTCGACGAGGTGGGCAAGGCGCATCAGCTGATGTACGAGAACCGCCACCCCCGGGGGAACATGGCGATCCTCGTCGGCGCGAAGACCGCGGACCAGAGGGATCTGGGCTAGAGGAGCCGGACCCGGCTGAGGCGGATGCCGTCGACCCCCGGCACCTCGCGCACCGGCGCGCCGTCGGCGACCGCCGCCGCCACCGCCGCCACCAGCTCCCGCGGGGCGAGCACGGCGACCTCGACCCGCCGCCCGTCGGCGAGCCAGACGATCTCGTCGGCGGTCAGCAGCCGGGAGACCTCGGCGGCGACCAGCACCGGCGCGCCTTCGATGATCGGGATCCGCCGCCCCTGGATGTGCCCGGGACGCAGCCCGAGGTCGACGACCTCGGCGGCCCCCGCCTCGCGCAGCCGCAGGGGAAGGGCGCAGCCGCGGGGGTCGGCGTCGTGGACGCTGAGCACCCGCCTCCCGGCCACCGCGCTGGCACAGTCCTCCTCGGCGGCGACCTCGACGTCGAGCCCGGCGGCGGCCCGGTTGGCGGCGAGCACCGCCGCGGTCTCGGGCCGGTCGCAGACCACCAGCACCGCGGTGCCCGCGGCCGCCGCCGCGACGGGCGGGGTCTCGACCATCCCCTCGAGCAGCGCCGTCCCCCTGCGGGGGTCGACCACCCCGGTGACGAACTCGTCGTAGCCGAGGGCGAGCGCCCGGGTGGTGGGCAGGTCGCGGGCCTGGCGCCGGGCCCTCAGCCCGAAGCCGGTCACCGCCATCCCGACCGGCAGCAGAGGCCAGATGAAGAAGGAGGCGGCGAGGATCCCGACGACGACGGTGATCACCAGGAGCAGCACCCCCACCGCGATCAGCCCGGCCCCTGGTCTCACGTCGGGACGCTCGAGCATCGCGTTGAGCGCGTAGTAGAGGTTGCGTGGCCCGAAGCGCAGCCCGCCGTCGCGCAGCCGCGCCGTCATGTCGGCGACGAGGCGGTCGTTGACCTGGGAGACCATGCCGGCGGACTATACGATCCCCCGCCGTCCGGGCCGCTCAGCCGCCGATGAAGGACATCTCGACGCGGCGCAGCCCGGCGGTGAGCTCGGAGCGGGCCTCCGAGTAGCGGTCGCGGCGGCGGCCCCAGACCCCGGCGACCAGCGCGCCCAGCTCGGCGTCGCTCGCCCCGGCGCGGAGCGGGCCGCGGAAGTCGTGGCCCCCGCCGGCGAAGAGGCATGTGTAGAGCCGGCCGTCGGCGCTCAGCCGGGCGCGGGTGCAGTCGGCGCAGAAGGGCTGGGTGACCGAGGCGATCATCCCCACCTCGCCGCCGCCGTCCCGGTAGCGATGGCGGCCGGCGACCTCGCCGCGGTAGTTCGGGGTCGCGGGCTCGAGCGGCATCTCGGCGTCGATCCGGGCGACGAGCTCGGCCGCGGGGACCACCTCCTCGAGCCGCCAGCCGTTGGTGGTGCCGACGTCCATGAACTCGATGAAGCGGAGGATGCACCCGCGGTCGCGTGCGAACCGGGCCAGGTCGAGCACCCCGGCCTCGTTGACCCCGCGGCGGATCACCGCGTTGAGCTTCACCGGGCCAAGCCCGGCGGCGAGAGCGGCGTCGATGCCCTCGACCACCCGTGCGACCGGGATGTCCGAGTCGCTCATCGCCCGGAAGACCGCATCGTCGAGGGAATCGAGGCTGACCGTGACCCGGCGCAGCCCGGCGTCGCGGAGCGCCTCGGCGTGGCGCGCGAGGAGGACTCCGTTGGTGGTGAGGGCGATGTCCTCGACCCCGTCGATCGCGGCGATCTGGGCGACCAGGGTGGGGAGGTCGCGGCGGAGCAGCGGCTCCCCGCCGGTGAGCCGCACCTTGCGCACCCCGTATGCGGCGAACACCCGGACCAGGCGGCTGATCTCCTCGAAGCGCAGCAGGTCGGGGCGGGGGAGGAACTGGAAGTCGCGGCCGTAGACCTCCCGCGGCATGCAGTAGGTGCAGCGGAAGTTGCAGCGGTCGGTGACCGACACCCGCAGGTCACGGAGCGGACGCCCCAACTGGTCGACCATGGACCAATTCTCGCTCGTGCGAGGTTCCGCCCACCACCTGCATCGGAAGGGGGCTCGGGCAGAGGGGGCGCCAGCGGCCTTCGCGAGTACACTCAGACGCACCATGCTCGCCCCCGAACCACGCCCCGACGGCACCGACGAGGCCGCGGTGCGCTACCGCGAGGAGCTGCGGCGCTGGCAGCAGGGGCCGCTCGCCAAGGGCCTCGCCTACGGTGAGCGCAAAGAGCTCTTCGAGACCGGCAGCGGCATCCCGGTCGAGCCGCTCTACACCCCGCTCAGCGTCGAGGACGACGACCCCGCCGCCGACCAGGGCTTCCCCGTGGTGTTCCCGTTCACCCGCGGCATCCAGCCGACGATGTACCGCGGCCGGCTGTGGAGCATCCGCCAGTACGCGGGGTACGGCACGGCGGCCGACGCCAACGCCCGCTTCCGCTTCCTCCTCGCCAACGGCCAGCCGGGGCTGAGCGTCGCCTTCGACCTCCCCACCCAGATGGGGCTCGACAGCGACGACCCGCTCAGCGCCGGCGAGGTCGGCCAGGTCGGCGTCGCCATCGACTCCCTCGCCGACATGGAGGCGCTCTTCGAGGGCATCCCGCTCGACCGGGTGAGCACCTCGATGACCATCAACGCCCCCGCGCCGGTGCTGGTGGCGATGTACGTCGTCGCCGCCGAGAAGCAGGGGGTGCCGCCGGAGGCGGTGATGGGCACCGCCCAGAACGACGTGCTCAAGGAGTACGTGGCCCGGGGGACCTACATCTACCCGCCGCGTCCCTCGTTGCGCCTCGCCGCCGACCTGATCGCCTACTGCTCGCGGACCGCGGTCAAGTTCAACCCGATCTCGCTGAGCGGCTACCACATCCGCGAGGCGGGGAGCACCGCGCCCCAGGAGATGGCCTTCGCCGTCGCCAACGCCTGCGCCTACGTCCAGGCGGCGATCGACCGCGGCGTCCCCGTCGACGACTTCGCCCCCCGGCTCTCCTGGATCTTCAACACCCACACCGACTTCTTCGAGGAGATCGCCAAGTACCGCGCGCTCCGCCGCCTCTGGGCGGAGCTGATGCGCGACCGCTTCGGCGCCCGGAGGCCGCAGTCGCAGATGCTGCGCACCCACACCCAGACCGGCGGCTCCACCCTGACCGCGCAGCAGCCCGAGAACAACATCGTCCGCGCCGCCATCCAGGCGCTCGCCGCCGTGCTCGGCGGGGTGCAGTCGCTGGCGCTCAGCTGCTACGACGAGGCGCTCTCGATCCCCACGCAGAAGGCGCAGCGGATCGCGGTGCGCACCCAGCAGATCATCGGCGAGGAGATCGGCGTCACCAGCACGGTCGACCCCCTCGGCGGCTCGTACTTCGTCGAGGCGCTCACCGACGAGCTGCAGCGCCGGGCGGTGGCGCTGATCGAGGAGATCGACCGCCGCGGGGGCGCCGTCGCGTGCATCGAGTCGGGATGGATGCAGGAGCAGATCCAGTCCGAGGCCTACCGCGCCGAGAAGGCGGTGGTCAGCGGCGAGAAGGTGGTGGTGGGGGTGAACCGCCACACCGAGAGCGACGAGGCCGACCCGACCCCGATCTTCCGCCCCGACGAGCGGGCGATGAACGAGCAGCTCGAGCGGCTGCGGCGGCACCGCATCGACCGCGACCCCGCGGCCGTGGAGGCCGGCCTCGCCGCCCTCGGCGCCGCCGCCGCCGACGCCTCCGCCGACCTGATGCCGCCCATCCTCGAGGCGGTGCGCGCCTACGCCACCCTCGGCGAGATCTGCGGGACCCTCCGCGGGGTCTTCGGCGGCTACCGTCCGCCGGTGTCGATCTGACCCAGCCGGCCTCCTCGCTCGCCCGCGGCCCGCGCCGCGCCGCCGCCCTGCTGCGCCGGGTCCCCACCCAGGTCTGGCTCGTCGTGGTGTTCGCGACCATCGTCATCGGCGGCGTCTTCGGCACCATCGTGCCGCTGCTCAAGACCGGCGGAGAGCCCCGCGCCGAGGTCGCCGGGCAGCTGCCCTCGCGACTGGCCGCAGGCGAGGCGGTCGAGCAGCCGCTGGCCCTCGACAACACCAGCGGCGGGGTGATCAAGCACACCTGCCTGCTCGTGGGCCTCGACCCCGCGGGGATCGTCGACCTGCCCGAGGTGCGCTTCCAGGGGCTCGACACCGAGCGGGTGACCGCCGGACGGGCCTGCGGCGGACAGCTCAGCGGCCAGGAGGTGATCAGCCTGCGGGCGCGCCTGACGGCGCTCCGGCCCGGCTCGGTGCGGGTGACCCTGACCGCCGGCGACGGCGACCGTGCCATCGGCCCGCCGCTCAGCCGGACGCTGACGGTGGTGGCTCCCTGAGCCATGGACGGGGTGGTGCCGCGCCTCTCGGCCTCGGTGATCCTCCTTCGCGACGTCGCCGACGGAGGCGTGGAGGTCTACATGCTGCGCCGCCCGGTGCAGAGCAGCTTCGCCGCCGATGCCTACGTCTTCCCCGGCGGGGTGCTCGACGAGGCGGACAGCGCCGCCGCGACCCTGGCGCTCGCCCCCGGGCTCGACCACGCCGCCGCCGCCGCCCGGCTCGGCCTGGGCGAGGGGCCGCTCGGCGCCGGCCTGCACCTCTGCGCGGTCCGCGAGCTCTTCGAGGAGACCGGGGTGCTGCTCGGCCGCCTCGACGGGGCCCCGCCGGCCGGCGCCGGCGCCCGCCGGCTCGCCGCAGCGCGGGCCGAGCTGCTCGCCGGCGGCGCTCCGGCGGAGGTGCTCGCCCGCCACGGCCTCGAGCCGACCCCGGAGCTGCTGCGCTACGTCGCCCACTTCATCACCCCCGCGGACGTCCCCCGCCGCTTCGACACCTACTTCTTCCTCGCTCCGGCGCCCCCCGGGCAGGAGCCGGACGCCCACCGCGGAGAGGCGGTCCATGGCGGCTGGCACGACCCCGGCACGCTCCTCGAGCGTCACCGCGACGACCGCCTGGTGCTGATGACGCCGACCCGGATCCTGCTCGCCGAGCTCGCCGACCAGCCGAGCGCCGCCGCGGCCGCCGCCGACCTGGGATCGCGTCCGGTCGCCGACATCCTCTTCCGCCGCGGCGACGTGGTCGCGGGGCGGATCCCCACCCGTCTGCCCCTCCCGGACGAGCTCGGCTGACGCCTCACGCGGGGTGAGGAACGGGGCTGCCCTGGGCAGCGGCGTCGAGTTGCCCAGGGCAACAAACCGCAAGAAAACCACGAATGCCTCCGTTCAAATCTCTGTGTCACCGCTGACCTGGTAGCGGCGGTGGACCCCCCCACACGCGAACCCCCAGTTCGCCCCCACCAGGAGGCCCGTCGTATGCGACCAGTGGTCCCGACTGTCCGCACGCTCCGAGGGGTGGCCGCCGCGTCGACGCTGGCGTGCCTCTGCCTCGGCGCGGGCACGGTCACAGTTCTCGCGGCTCAGGGCACGGCCGCCCCCGCCGCGACCGACCATCAGGGCCGTGGCGCGAACGGCGACCATCATCAGCCGCCGCCCCCGCCCCCACCGGCCCCCACCCCGCGGCCCCGGCCGACGGCCGTCCCCACGCCGGCACCGACGCCGCGCCCGACCCCGCAGCCCACGGCCGCGACGACGCCGGCGCCCGACCCCGAGCGGGACGGGGGCTCCACCTTCGTCTGGCCGCCGGGATGGTGGAACCACCTCCCCCAACCGCCGTCCACCGGCCATCCGCCCGACACCACCGCCGTCGCCGCCCATCCGCCGGTCGCGCCGCCCCCACCGGCTCCGCACCATGTCGAACCGCAGGCCCCGGCGCACCACGCGGCGGTGATCGCCCCGGCCACGGGGCACGGCCTCGACCACCCCGCCGCGGTGGTGCTCGCAATGGCCGCCTCGGCGCCGCTCGCCGGCCTCGGCGCCCGCCTGGGCGACGTCGGCGGCATCGTGCCGCTGCCCGGCGTCGGCTCCCTCCCCGTCTCGCTGCTGACCGCCGCGGGTCAGCGGACCACCGGCCTGGTCGGCGGCATCGTGCTCGCCACCTCGGCCCTCCTCGGCCTCGGCGCCTACGCCTGCACCCGGCTGCGCCGCATGCTCGCCCGGCTGTGGTAGGCGCATTCTCGCGCCGCAGGGTCGCCGCCGCCCCCGCCCGCCGGGCGGGGGTGGCGTCCCAGCGGGTGATGCGCGCGCTGGTCGTCGCCGGACTGCTCTCGGTGGGCTGGTGGCTGATGTGGCTCGCCAACTTCTCCCACGCCGGCAACGGCCCGCTCTACGGGCTGCTGATGGCCGCGCAGCTCTTCAGCGTCGTCCAGGTCCTCGGATACTGGCACTGCATCTGGCACCGGCGAACGCCGCCGCCGCGGCCCGCCTGCGACCCCGCCGGCTGGGACGTCGACGTGCTCATCACCACCTACAACGAGCCCCTCGACATGGTGGCGCGCACCGTCGAGGCCGCGGTGGCGATGCACGGCCCCCACCGCACCTGGGTGCTCGACGACGGCCGCCGGGTCGAGTTCGCCGACATGGCGAAGCGGCTCGGCGCCGGCTATGTCACCCGCAAGAGCAATCGCGGCGCCAAGGCGGGCAACCTCAACGCCGCGCTGCGCCGCATCCGCGGCGAGTTCATCGCCGTGCTCGACGCCGACCACATCCCCCGGCGCGACATGCTCGAGCGGCTGATGCCCTGGACCGAGGACCCCGCGGTGGCGGTGGTGCAGGCGCCGCAGCACTACGCCAACCGGCGCAACGGCTTCGTCGCCGGCGGCGCCATGGAGCAGCAGGACATCTTCTTCGGGGCCATCCTCGAGGGCAAGGACGGCTGCGACGCGAGCTTCTGCTGCGGCACCAACATGGTGATGCGGCGCAGCGCCCTCGACCAGATCGGCGGCTTCGACGAGGACTCCGTGACCGAGGACGCGGCCACCACGGTGTCGCTCCACGAGAACGGGTGGAAGACGCGCTACGTCAACGAGATCGTCGCCGACGGCCTCGCCCCGGAGGACCTCGCCGCCTACCTCTCCCAGCAGTTCCGCTGGGCCCGCGGCAACCTCCAGCTGCTGCTCTGCGGACGGCTCTGGCGGAGCCGGCTGCGCCTCGGCCAGCGCCTCCAGTACGCCTGGTCGGCGGCGCACTACCTGTCCTCGTTCTCCTCGCTGGTCTACCTGGTGCTGCCCTGCCTGGCGCTGGCCTTCGGGATCCAGCCGATGGGCGCGGCGACGACCGACTTCGTCTCCCACTTCCTCCCCTACCTGGCGATCTCCCTCACCGTGTTCCTGCACAGCAACGACGGCAACCTGCGCTTCCGTGGCATCCAGCTGTCGTTCGGCCTCTTCCCCACCTACCTCTCCGCCCTCGCCTCGGTGATCGCCGGCCGCAAGGTCGGCTTCGTGGTGACCCCCAAGGTGCGCCAGAGCGGCAGCTTCTACCGCCTGGTCTGGCCGCAGCTGGCGGTGATGGCGATCCTGCTCGCGGCGATGGCCGACGGCATCCTCCACTACAACGGCGCCAGCACGGTGAGCAACGAGTGCTGGTGCGTGGTCAACCTCGCCCTGCTCCGGGGCGTGATCAAGGCCGCCGGGAACCAGCCGGTGCGGCGCCGCCGCACCGCGCCCGTGCCGGCGGTGCAGGGGGTTGCGGCATGAGTATCGACGTCCCCCCGGGTCGCGACGACCTCCACGTCGAGTGGCTCCAGGAGCTGCAGGAGCTCGAGGACTTCCAGATCGTCGAGCGTCCCCGTCCCGCCGCCGCCCCCGCGCCGGGGCCGTCGCCCGAGCCGCGGCCGCGGACCCGCCCGCGCCGCCAGGCGCAGCGGCGCCGGGGCACCTCGACGGTGGTCGGGGGCCGCCGCACGACGGCGGCCCATCCCGTCCCGGCGCCGGCCCCCGCCCCCGTCGTTCCCGAGCCGCCCGCCCCGCCCTCGGCGGGTGAGCAGCGTGCCCTCGTCGTCTACCGGCTGCTCCGCACCCACCCGCTCCGCGCCCTGGTGAGCAGCCGGCCGATGGCGCGGGCGACGCTCGCGGTGCTCTGCGCCGTGGCCGCCCTGCTCCGGCTGCTGCCGAGCGGCCACGACCTGCGCCTGGACGAGGCGCAGAGCATCCAGTTCGCGTCCCACCCGCTGGTGAGCGGCGCCCAACCCTCGCTCTTCCTCACCACGGCGGCGGACGTGCATCCCCCCGGCTACCTGCTGCTGCTCCACTTCTGGATGCAGCTGGCCGGCACCGACACCTACCTGGTCCGCCTGCCCAGCGCCATCGCCGGGATCCTCTGCGTGCCCGCGCTGTACCTGCTCGGCAGGGCGCTCTACGGGCGCCGCGTCGGGCTGATCGCCGCGCTCATCGGCACGGTGTCACCGATCTGGATCTGGCACGCCCAGGAGGCGCGGATGTATCCGTTCGTGCTCCTGTTCACGCTGCTCAGCACCTGGCTGCTGATCACCGCGCTGCGCACCGGCGAGCGGCGGCGCTTCGCCGGCTTCGCGGTGTTCTCGGTGCTCGCCGTCTACACCCACTACTTCGCGCTGCTGGTGCTGCTCGCCCAGGGGATCTACATCCTCCTCGAGCGGCGGCCGGAGACCCGGCGCCGGACCCTCGCCGGCCTCGCCTGCGTCGCCGGGACCCTCGCCGTCCTGGTGCCCTGGGGGCTGGTGGTGGTCCACAACTACCGCGGCGCCTCCGACCCGGCGCTCGGCGCGCTCACCCTCTACACCCCGCTGATCACCCTGGTGCAGCTGGTCGCCGGCTACCTCACCACCCCGCTGATGTCGCAGGTGGTGGCGGCCTGGCCGCTGCTGGTGCTGGTGGCGCTGGGCATCGGCGTCTTCGGCGGCCGCATCTCCTCGGCGGGCCGGCTGCTCTGGCTGCTGGTGCTGATTCCTGTTCTCATCGCCGTCGGGGTGACGTTGATGGCCAAGCCGGTCTTCTCCACCCGCTACCTCATCGTGGTCACGCCGGCGCTCTACGTGATGATCAGCCGTGCGATGAGCCGGGCGCTGCGCCACGACGTCCGCGCCAGCGTGGTCGCGCTGCTGACCTGCGCGCTGGTGGGCGGCTGGATGATCCAGAGCCTCAGCATCCTCAACCCCGCCGAGGAGCGCTACAGCACCCTGGTCGGCTATCTCGAGGACCACGCCGCACCCACCGACGCGGTGCTGCTCGACGCCGGCTTCGCGCAGTTCCCCTACCTCTACTATTCGCACAACAACCTGCCCGCCTACACCTATCCCCCGCCCGACGCGACCGCGACGGTGAGCGACGCGCAGCTGGCGCAGTACCTCACCAGCGTCTCCGCGGGACGGCAGCACCTCTGGGCGCTCTTCGACCTCGACACCTCGACCGACGCGACCCAGCGGGTCCGCCACTGGCTCGACTACCACACCTCGGGACGCACCGTCGTCGAGGGCGGGCGCTACGGGCGCAACGTCCCCGGCGACAACGACAGCATGGTGAACGTGCAGCTGGTCCGGTACGACGTCATCCCCGGCAAGAGCCTCGCCCAGAGGACGCGGCCGCTCACCGTCGCCGAGCTCCGCGCTCTCGCCGACCTCAGCCCGACCACCCGCCAGCCCTTCGCCGGTCCCACCTCGAGGCCGGGGACGCTGGCGACCCTGCTCGGCGTCCCGCAGGCTCCGGCGGCCCGGCGCAGCGGCTGGACGATGCCCGCGCTGCCCTACCTGGCGAGCAGCTCGCAGCTCTCCCTGGAGAACGCCAACACCTTCTCGATGACGGTCACGCTGCGACGCAGCGGGGACAGGCCGCTCCAGCTCTACGTGCCCGCGCGCTCGGAGCTCGAGCTCACCCCGGCGGCCGCCGGCGGTCCGCTGACCGAGGCGTTCACCCTCCAGGGCACGGCTCCCTTCGTGGCCGCGCGCGACCTGGGTGACGCCAGCCGCTCGGTCCGCATCTACGGCGATGCCTGACTGGCGGCTCGGGGTGGTGCTGGTGGCGGCGGCGGTGGCCGCCACCGGCTGCGGACAGGCGACCTCCCCGCGGGCGACCCCGGCAGCGGGGCTCCCCACCGCCACCGCACCCGCGGCGCCGGGAGCCGCCATCCCCGGGGTGGCGACGCCCCCGCCCGGAGCGGCGGAGTCGGGCCTGCTCCAGGAGGCCTGGCAGGGCTACCGCTCCGCCTTCATCCAGGGTGACGGCCGCGTCGTCGACCCCGAGCGCGGCGGCGTGTCGACCTCGGAGGGGCAGTCGTACGCGATGCTCCGCGCGGTGTGGAGCGGCGACCGCACCACCTTCGACCACGTCTGGCGCTGGACCCAGGACAACCTCGGCATCCGCGAGACCGGGCTCTTCGGCTATCTCTGGGGCGACAACCACCACGGCGCCTACACCCTGCTCAGCCGCGACAGCGCCGCCGACGCCGACGAGGACATCGGCTTCGCGCTGCTGCTCGCCTCGCGGCGCTGGGCCGACCCCGGCTACCTCGCCGGCTCCCGGGGGGTCCTCGCCTCGATCTGGGCGCACGACGTCGCCACCGCCGCAGGCCTCCCCTTTCTGAGCGCGGGCAGCTGGGCGCCGGGCAGCCGCAGCGGCGGCCTGATCGTCGACCCCTCCTACATGGCGCCGTACGAGTACCGGCTCTTCGCCGCGGCCGATCCCGCGCACCCGTGGACGCAGCTCGTCGCCACCGCCTACGCGGTGGTCACCCGGTGCAGCGCCGCGCCGCTGTCGACCGGGCGCAGCGCCGGGCTCCCGCCCAACTGGTGCGCCGTCGCCGACGCCGGCGGGGTGCGCGCGGCGCCGCGGATGAGCAACGCCGACACCTACGGCTACGACGCCTTCCGCACCATGTGGCGGATCGGTGTCGACGTCCTCTGGAACAACGCTCCCGAGGGACGCGCCTACCTCGCCGGCCAGAGCACCCTGCTCCACGCGTGGAGTGGCGGGCGCAGCCTCGCCAGCCAGTACAGCCACGACGGGCGCGCGCTCGGCGGCCCCGACCCCACCGTCGCCGGCGGCGACATCGGCGCCTTCCTGGTCGCCGACCCCGCGGCGGCGCACTCGGTGCTCCAGGACGTGCTGCTCGCCTCCTACAGCCACGACGGCGCCGCCCACTTCGGCGACCCGCACAACTACTACGAGCAGAACTGGGTCTGGTTCGGGATCGCCCTCGCGTACGGGGCGGTACAGTCCGAGGGGTGACCGAGCCGGAGCTGATCCTCGCCCCCAACCCATCCATCTACACGGGGCGGGGGACCAACACCTACCTGGTCGGCGACGGCCCGGGGCTGCTCTGCATCGACCCCGGGCCCGACGACGCGACCCACCTCGATGCGGTGCTCGCCGCCGCCGCCGAGCGCGGGGGGAGCGTCGCGCGCATCCTGCTCAGCCACTCCCACCTCGACCACCGGCCGCTGGCGCGGGCGATGGCGGAGCGCACCGGAGCCAGCGTCCACGCCCGCGAGCCCGAGCGCGCCGACGACGGCGCCGTGCCGCTCGAGGACGGCGACCGGGTGCGCGCCGGCGAGGTCGCGCTCGAGGTGATCGCCACCCCCGGGCACGCCGGCGACCACCTCTGCTTCTTCGAGCACGACGGCGGCGTGCTCTACAGCGGCGACCACATCCTCGGCGGCATGACCAGCGTGGTGAACCCGCCCGACGGTGACATGGCCGCCTACATGCGCTCGCTGGAGCGGGTGCGCTCCCTGCGCCCGCGGGTGATCCATCCCGGCCACGGGCCGCGGATCGACGACGCGATGGCGCTCATCGAGGAGTACCTCGCCCACCGCCAGGCCCGCGAGGCCGAGGTCGAGCGCGCCGTGCGCGAGCGCGGTGGGGACGTCGCCCCCATCGACGTGGTGCCGGAGATCTACGCCGCCTACCCGGTGGCGCTCCATCCCGTGGCGGCGCGCAGCGTCGAGGCCCACCTCGACAAACTCGCCGCCGAGGGGCGGGCGACGCGCACCCTGGTCGAGGGAGAGCCCCGCTACCGCGTTCGGTGAGCCGCGGCGACCGGATCAGATTGTGCACCGGCATGACGCCGGGGTCGGGTTGACGCCTGCCGTGCCGTGCGCCAGCATTCTGACGGTCCATGACGGAGGGCGACGGATGTCCGGGATCGACGCGGAGCTGGTGTTCTCGGTGGAGGACGCCGGGCCCGACTGGGCCTGGCCGCAGGTGGGCCCGCTCGGCACCGGCGGCCGTCCCCCTGCATTGCCGCTCGAGCACGGATGCTCGCTGGTGCTCGCCGGCACGCCGGTGACGCTGTTCTCCCCGTCGCCCGCGATCACCCTGCCCGGGCGAGCGCAGCGCGTCCGTCCCAGGGTCAGCTCGACCTGACCGGGACCGGCGGTGTGCCGAGCTCCCACTCGGTTCCCCCGCCGCGGACGTCGCGGACCTCGACGCCGAGGCCGATCAGCAGGTCGCGGAGCTGGTCGGCGTCGGCGAAGCGGCGCTCCTCGCGGGCGCGGCGGCGCAGCTCGAGCAGCGCCTCGACGTAGGGGCCGACGAGCTCGCGGGGGTCGCGCGCCCCGGTGCGGGCGAGGTCGCCGAGCTGGACGAGCATGGTGCGCAGGCGCGAGCGGGAGCGGTCCATGGCGTCGGAGTCGAGGGTGTCGCGCGACCAGTCCCAGAGGTGGCTGTCGAGGGCGAGCAGCGCGGCGAGCGCGGGATCGACCGCTCGCGCCGCAAGCGCCTCCTCGAAGGCGCGCCGGTGCTCCTCGACCCCCTCGAGGAACGGGTCCCGGGCCCGGGGTGTGAGGATGGCCGGAGGCGCCCCGGAAGCGCGCCCCGGCGCCCGCTCGGCGGCGCCGGTGAGCGCGTCGCCGCCGGGGCGGAGCCCGTCGAGGGGGAGCACCGCGCCCTGGAGGAAGCGCCGCTCGCACCCGCCGCGGCGCAGGGTGAGGCCGCCGTTGCCGCGCACCGTCGCGGTCTGGGCGTCGAGGTCGACGATGCATGAGGTGTGCTCATCGACGCCGAGGATCGCGGCGCCCTCGTCGAGCATCGACTCGAGGATGCGCAGCCGGCGCTCCCCCATGTAGCAGAACCGCGTGTCATGGGTCCCACCCTCGGCGTTGTTGTAGTGGGGGATGACGGCGGCGTCGATGCCCACGGTGCCGAGGATGTCGAGGCCCTCGAGCCAGTGCGGCGGCTCACCCACCTTGTAGATCTCGTACACGGGGAGGGCGAAGCGGCCCAGGGCGCAGGCGGCGGCGCTCGAGAAGGTGACGCAGCCTCCGCTGCGCAGCTTCTCGGTGAGCACGTCGCACACCTCGGACCCGCGCCACTGGCGGAGCGCGTAGGAGGGGCTGCCCGGCCCGGCGAAGGCGTAGCGCGCCTCGCGAAGCCGGGCGAGCATGGTCTCGTAGTCGAGCGCCGAGGCGGCCGTCGCGTCGCGGAAGGAGGCGACGCCGAGCTCGCGGCGCACGTTCTCGCGGAAGTAGGTCAGCGCCTTGCGGCTGATCTCCGAGGCGTTCTCCTGGAAGCCGTACGGGGTGTCGAGCACCACCGCGGGCACCGGGGGCGTTCCCAGGCGGTCGAACAGGTCGGCGTGCACCGTGGTCATTGTCGGGCTGGTCTCGCCGGAGCCCATGATCACCAGCAGGCGCGGCAGGCAGCCCTCGCTCATGGAACGATGCTAAGCGTCAGCCCCAGGCGGCGGCGCGCAGGCGGTCGCAGAGGGCGGCCACGCCGACGATGTCGGCGGCGTCGCGGAACCGCGAGCCCGCCGGCGCGGGACCGCGGAGCTCGGTGCAGGCGGCGTCGACCATCACCCGGTGGACGTTGAGCGCCGGGCTCCGGCGCAGCTCGACCGAGCCGTCGCGGTGGACCAGCCGCAGGCTGGTGTCCGCCGGCCCGCAGGTGAAGGGCCGCTCGACGGTCAGCACCGCATCGGTGCCGGCGATCTCGAGGAACTGCCGCTCCGGCGACTCGAACGAGCACTCCACGGTGGCGACCAGGCCGTCGCCGAAGTCGAGCCACCCCCGCAGGCTGGCGTCGACCCCGCCGCCACCCCGGGTCCCCGCCGCCGCGACCTTCACCGGCGACCGGCCGGCCACCTCGAGAAGCGGGGTGAGGCAGTGGACGCCGACGTCGAGGAGCGCCCCGCCGCCCATCCCCGCGAGCCAGCGGTGGTTGGCGGCGTCGCTGAGCGGAAAGGTGAAGACGCTGCGCATCGATCGCAGCTCGCCGAGCTCGCCGCCGCGGGCGATCTGGACGGCGGCGCGGTGGCGCGGATGGAACGCCGTCGTGTACGCCTCGAGCAACCGCACGCCGGCCTCGCCGCAGGCGCTGTGCATCGCGCGCACGTCGTCGCCGGTGCAGGCGAGCGGCTTCTCGCAGAGGACGTGGAGCCCCGCCGCGGCGGCCCGCTCGGTCCAGCGGCGGTGCAGCCCGTTGGGGAGCGGGATGTAGACCGCCTCCACCTCGGGATCCTCGAGCACCGACTCGTAGCTCCCGTGCGCCCGCCACGCCCCCGTCGAGAGGGCGACCCGCCGCGCCGCCTCGGCGTCGCGCGACCCCACGGCGACGATCTCCGCGAGCGGGCTCTCCCGCATCGCCGGCAGCACCGCGGCGCGCGCCTGCCACGACGTGGCACCGATGACGCCCCACCGAATGGGGCCGTGAGGGTGTGCAGACATGGTGTGAAGGGACGATGGTATGCCCTGGGCAGGCCGTGGGAGTCGGGGGTGGGTGGTCTGTGTGGGAGTCGGGGTGGGTGGTCTGCGTGGGATACGGGCTGGTCGGTGTGGGAGTCGGTTGTTAACCGGGGGGAGGGTACCCCTCCCCCCGCTCAGCACAAGACATCGCTGCGCGATGCCGTGTGCTCCCCCCCTCCCCGGCCGGACTCCCGGCCGGCGGGCGCTTCGCGCCCGCAGCGTCTGCGCGCCACCGGCCCGATATGA
>DATARS010000061.1:0-17082 GCA_036269455.1 Candidatus Dormiibacterota bacterium
CGGCGTCATCGCGGGCCACTACCGGATCTGGTCGTTCTTCGAGTACGCGCTCTTCCGCGCCTTCGCGGTGGCCTCGCGCGAGGCGCTCTCCGACACCCTGGGCAACGTGCTCTGCTTCCAGGGCTTCGACCACATGCGCCATGCCCAGGCGACGGTGCTCTACCTGATGGCGCTCGAGGAGAGCGTCGACGGCTTCCTCGACCAGGGCGCCAAGCAGCGCTGGCTCGACGAGGCCACCTACCAGCCGATGCGCCGCCTCGCCGAGCGGCTGATGCTCGCCACCGACGACTGGGGCGAGCTCGCCGTCGCGGTGAACCTCGCCGTGGCTCCGATCCTCTCCGAGGTCGCCCTGAGCCAGCTGGTGCGCCGCGGCGGCCCCCGCCGGGGCGACTCGGTGACGCCGTTCATCATCAGCACCACCGAGCGCGACCGGCGCCGCAACCTCGCCTACACCGAGGAGCTGGTGCGCATGGTCACCGACCCCAAGCTCGAGGCCGCCGGGGCCAACCGCGACGTCATCCGCACCTGGCTCGACGACTGGACCCCGCAGGTCGTGGAGGCGACCCGGGCGCTCCGGCCCGCCTTCGAGGCGGCCGAGGGTGGGTCGGGGAGCTTCGACGACGCCGTCGCGGGCGCTCTGGCCGCCCAGCACGAGTTGGTGGAGGCGCTCGGCCTGTCGCCGGCGACGGTGGGGTGACCACGATGGTGTCGGGTCCCCGCCGCAAGGTCGCCCTGGGGCTGATGAAGAGCGAGGAGGCGGACGCCACCATCGAGGTGGTCGAGAGCAAGTACCCGGACGCCGAGGTGCACGACTTCGGCACCTACTGGAAGATCGAGGGCGAGGGCGAGCTCCGCATCCAGATGGAGGACGTGGCCGAGGCGCTGGGGCGTCCGCTCCAGCTCAGTCAGTGGCTGGTGACCATGGCCACCTTCGTCGGCCGTGCTCACGCCGGTGGCGACTACTTCCTCGTCACCTCCGAGATGAGCTATCTCGAGGGCGCCGAGGCGGAGGCCCCCGGCCCGACCGGCGGCTGAGCGCCGCGATGGCGGACACCGCGGAGATCCACCAGGTCCAGCTCACCCCGGATGGGCGCAGCTTCGAGGTGCGCCCCGGCGAGACCGTGCTCGGCGCCGCCCTCCGCCAGGGGGTGCGGCTGAAGTACGGCTGCCTCCACGGCAACTGCTCCAGCTGCAAGTACTACCTGCTCGACGGCGAGGTCGACTTCGGCATCGCCTCGCCCTACTCGCTGCCCCCGGACGAGCGCGAGGAGGGGTGGGCGCTGCTCTGCTGCGCCACCCCGCTCTGCGACCTGGAGATCCAGAGCTCGGAGGTCGCGGATCCCCGGCAGCTCCCCGACCTGATGCCCGAGGAGCGCGCCACCACGGTGGCGGGGGTCGAGCGGCTCGGGGGCGACCTCTGGCGGCTGCGGCTCAGCCTCGACAGGCCGCTGCACTTCTACGCCGGCCAGTACGTGCAGCTCTCCGTCCCCGGCAGCGAGGACGACTGGCGCGCCTATTCGATCGCCTCGCCGCCCTCTCGCCAGCCCGAGGCGGAGTTCGTGTGCAAGCGCATCGAGGGGGGCAGGTTCAGCGGACAGATCGACCGCCTCGAGGCGGGCACGCCGATGCGGCTGCGCGGCCCCTACGGGATCGGCTACCTGCGCGAGGGCTCCGGCCCGGTGCTGATGGTGGCGGGGGGCTCGGGGATCGCCCCCATCCTCTCCATCCTCGAGCACGCCGCCGAGCAGGACGACCCCCGCGAGTTCCTCTTCTTCTTCGGGGCGCGCATCCCCGAGGAGCTCGTGCTCGGCGAGGAGCTCGACGCCATCGGGCGGCGGCTGCCCGGGTTCCGGATGGTGCCCGCGGTCGAGCACCCCGGCGTGGGGTGGGAGGGCGAGTCGGGCCGGGTCACCGGCGCCATCCAGCGCGGCCTCCACGACGCCAGCCCGTACGACGTCTACCTCTGCGGGAACCCGCCGATGTGTGACAGCGCGTCGCTGCTGCTCGAGGCCAAGGGGGTGCGCGACGGACGCATCTTCTTCGACCGCTTCTACGCCGCGGTCTGACGAGAACTGGCCAGGATACGCGCACGGAACGGCGGTTCACCTCCCCCTTTCTCGAGCGGGCGTAACAGTTTGGTGGTCATCGTCAACACGGTCCGGCGAGGCTTGCGGGTGTATCGATTCGAGACGGCGCTGGCTCAGAATGACGCCAAGTTGCCGGATCGGGAGTCGGTGGGGATGGTCGGGTCAACCCGGCCGTCCCAGGGGACGCCTGGCGCCACGGAGGGCACGTGACTATCGCGTGGAGATTCACAGGAACAGGGTCCATGCCTGGGACCCCACCGATCGCTTGGACCCTGACTGCACGAGGCTTGGGTGCAGCAATCTGATGGATGAAGGAGGCGGATTGAGCATATGACGAATCTATTGAAGGCTCGGCAGGCGCGGTTCTGGATCGCGTCCGCCGGGGTCGCCGTCGCGATCGCGGCGTGCGGCGGCGGCGGGACGGCCCAGAACGCCGGCAGCGTGCAGGGTGGGTCCAGCCAGTCGCAGGGGGCACAGGCTCCGGGCACCGGCACCCAGGTGAACCCCGGCGCGGCCAACCCGGGCACCAACTCCAACCCGGCCGCTCCGGCTCCGGCCACGGGCACCAACTCCAACCCGGCCGCCCCGGCTCCGGCCGCCGGCGCGCCCAAGCCGGGCACCGTCGCTCCGCCCGTCGTTCCCAAGCCGGGCACCGTCGCTCCGCCCGCGGGCGCACCGGCGGCCAACTTCGCGTCTGACGTGGGCGTGACCGCGACCCAGATCAACATCGGCATCATCAACATCGCCTCCGCGAACCGCAGCCTCGGTCCCCCCATCGCCCTGGCCAGCCAGCGCATGACCGACGCCGTGGTCCGCTACGTCAACGACACCGGCGGCATCGCCGGGCGCAAGCTCAACCTGCTCACCTGCGACGACGCCGGTGACGTCACCCGCGCCCGCGCCTGCTACGAGAAGCTGAAGACCCAGGTCTTCGCCTTCGTGCCGTCCGAGACCTTCGTCACCGACGTCATCCACGACACCCTGGCCAAGGACAAGATCCCGTGGATGAGTTGGGGCTGGTTCAAGAGCGAGTACACCGATCCCTACATGTTCCCCTGCCATGCGAACGGCATGCGCGAGGCGAGCAACGTGGCGAAGTGGATCTCCAACAACACCAAGCCGGCGACCGTCGGGATCCTCTACCTGAACGTCTCCGAGGACATCGCCGCCGCCGACGTGGCCGCAGCGGTCTTCCAGCAGCACGGCATCAAGGTCGTGCAGCGGATCGGACAGGAGTGGGACTCTCCTGACGAGTCGCAGCACGTGCTGGCGATGCGCGTGGCCAACCCCGATGCCATCGTCTCCTTCTCCTGGCCGGCACCGGTCGCGAAGTTCTTCCACGACGCTCAGGGCCAGAACTGGTACCCGAGCAAGGGCTACTTCGCCAACCACCTCACCGGCGACCCGGGCTACGGCCCCATCTTCGGTGACTACATGAAGGGGCACGTCATCACGATCACCTCGTGGATCGTGCCCGGCGCCCAGGGTCAGACGGCGGCCGACGAGGGTCTGCCCGGACTGACCTTCTGGAAGATGCTGACCAATCGCTACACCGGCTACGACATCGTCGGCTTCCATCTGAAGTACGTGATGGGTCATCACATCACGCAGTCCACCATCGTGTGTACCAAGATCCTGGCCGACGTCGCCAAGACACTTGGACCCAACCTGACCCGCGCCCGCTTCATCAACGCCCTCGAGACCGGGTCGTTCGACAGCGGGATGGGCGTGACCATGCGCTGGCCGCACGCCGATCACGGGCAGGAGCCGTACTCCTTCAACAAGGAATACCTGTACCAGTGGACCACCGGCGATGCCGACCAGGGCTACGGCCTGAAGCGCATCCTGCCGGACCCCGTCAATACCTAGACAGTTCCTCCGGCCTGTGGCCGGTCAGTGACTGACTGACGCTTCACCGAGCCCGGGAGGCCTCCACCTCCACTCAAAAGGCCTCCCGGGCTCACCTCAACCAACCCTCGGCGGCTGCGCTCTGCCCGCCGATACCAACAGGAGTGATTCACGGTGGCGCTCTTCGTCTCCGCGCTGATCATCGGCGTGTTCCTGGGGACGATCTACGGACTGATGGCGTTCGGCATCGTCGCCTCGTACCGCATCAGCCGCGTCGTCAACCTGGGACAGGCGGGGGTTGCCGCCCTCGGAGCGACGGTCTTCTACTGGATGACCGCGCAATGGGGCGCCCCCGTGATCGTCTCCCTCATCGCCGCAGTGCTCGTCGGCGCCGTCTGCGGCGGTCTCCTCGGCTGGGCGAACATGCTCATGGCGGACTGGCCGAAGGCCTTCATCATGATCTTCACCCTGAGCGTCTGCCTGATGCTCTTCGCCCTGGTCGATCACATCCTGCCGCCGACCACGATCGCCCCGGTGTCGCCCTTCGGAACCGGGGGCTTCAACTTCGCACTGACCTTCGTCGCCGCCCACCAGATCGGCACCTTCGCGGTGACCTGTGCGGTGGTGCTGGGGGCGACGGCGCTGCTGCGCTACACCCGCTTCGGGCTCTTCGTCCGGGCCATCTACGACGACCCGGCGGGCGCGGCGACGCTGGGCATCCCGCTCGCCGTCTACGTGATCGGCGTCTGGGCGCTGGCCGGCGGCATGGCCGGTCTCGCCGGGATCCTCATCGCCAACCGCACCCTGCTCGACACCGTGCTGCTCCTCTTCGTCAGCGTCTACGCGCTGGCCGGGGCGATCCTCGGCGGGCTGGAGAGCTTCGCCCTCGCCTTCGCCGGCGGCGTGCTCATCGGCACCTCGGAGGGCATCCTCGGGGGCGGCGTGCTCGGCATCCTGCCGCCG
Organism: Candidatus Dormiibacterota bacterium; assembly: GCA_036269455.1. Classification (GTDB taxonomy): domain Bacteria; phylum Chloroflexota; class Dormibacteria; order Aeolococcales; family Aeolococcaceae; genus CF-96. Next base: position 4,899 of record DATARS010000061.1, read on the forward strand.
GGCACCGAACAGCTGGGCACGGTCGTGATCATGGCCATCGCCGTCTTCTACGCCGGCACCAAGCGGCGCCATCTGGCGCACCTGCAGACCTGAGGAAGGGGAGATGAGCGCACCTGCAACCAGCTCGGTGGCGGGTGGGGCGTTGAACCGCCTCGCCGCCTCGCTGAACCTCTCGCGGCCGAGGTTCTCGCCGCTCACGCTGCTGCTCACCGCGACGCTGGCCGGCTTCCTGTTCCTCCCCAACGACCTCCTCTACGCGGGATCGTCGTCGGTGGTCGCCGGTCTGATCGGCATCGGGCTCTTCCTGCCCATCGCCGCGCTGCGCGAGCTGCCCTTCAACGGCGCCGGCCTGGCAGGCCTGGCCGCCTACCTCTTCGCCTACAACGGCTCCCAGGGCGGCATCGGCCACCACCTGATCGGCATCCTCGTCGCCGTGATCTGCGTGGTCGGGCTGTCGCTGGTCGGCGGTCTCGCCTCGCTGGCGGTGACCGGCCTGTACCTGGTGGTCGCCACCCTGGTGATCCAGGTCGGCATCGAGAAGGTCATCTTCTCGATCCCGGTGCTCACCGGCGGCGCCTCCGGGCGCAGCGTCTACCAGCCCGACTTCAGCGGCTGGTTCAGCACCCAGCGCGCCATCTACGTGGTCGCCGCCGTGGTGGTGTTCACGGCGATGTTCGCGGTGCACCGGCTGCTGCGCTCCAAGCTCGGCTTCAACGCGGTGCTGGTGGGACACGTGCCCGAGGGCGCGCAGGCGACCGGCCTGCGCAACTGGGCGGTCAAGCTGCTGGTCTTCGGCTTCTCCGGCCTTCTCATCGCCGTGGCCGGCTGCATGTCCGCCTTCGTCAACGGCACCCCGCCGCCGCCCTTCAGCTTCGGGATCATCTACTCGGTCATCTTCATCGCCATCCCGATCGCCAGCGGCATGCGCGATCTCTCCTCGATCGTGCTCCTCGCGGCGGTCTTCGTCGGGCTGCCGATCACCCTCGAGCACTTCGACATCCGCATCGTCCCCGACCTGCTCTCGGGGGTGATCCTGCTCAGCGCGCTGCTCCTCGCCCGCAACCGCGACCGGATCGGCAGCCTCGTCCGCGGCGGGATCGCCCGCCTGCGCGGCCAGCAGCCCGCGTCGCCCGAGGCGGAGATGGAGCTCACCGGGATCGCGACCAACGGCGCCGCCGCCAACGGCGGCTCCCGGGTGCCCCTCAGCGACCTGACCACCGTCGCGCCCCCGGTGGTGGCGCCGTCCTCGCGGATCTCCGGCGCGGCGGCGCTCGAGGGACGGCAGATCACCGTCCGCTTCGGCGGCGTGGTCGCGGTCGACGGCGTCAGCGTGCGCGTCGGCCCGGGCGAGCGGGTCGGCATCGTCGGTGCCAACGGCGCCTGCAAGACCACGCTCTTCAACGCCCTGACCGGCTTCGTGCCCTGCGAGGGCACGGTGATGCTGGGCGGCGAGGACATCACCGGCCGTGCGCCCTTCCTGCGCGCCCGCGACGGGGTGCGCCGCACCTTCCAGCAGCCGCGGCTCGCGGACATCCTCACGGTCGGCCAGAACGTGATCTGCGGCCATGGCGCCGAGACCCCCGAGCGGGTCGAGCGCATCGCCTGGCTGCTCGACCACTTCGGACTGGCCGCGATGAAGGACGTGCCGGTCATCGCCCTGCCCTTCGGCGTCCGCCGCGAGGTGGAGCTGATCCGGGCGCTCTCGGTGAAGCCGCAGGTCGTGATGCTCGACGAGCCCGTCAGCGGCCTCGAGGACGAGGAGGCGGACCGGCTGGTCGACGTGCTGATCGGGCTGCAGGCGCGCGAGGGCTGGGGCCTGCTCGTCATCGAGCACGACCTCAAGTTCATCACCGCCATCGCCCAGCACCTGATGGTGATGGAGGACGGCCATCTGCTCGTGCAGGGGCCGATCGACAGCGTGATGAAAGAGCCAGAGGTCCGGCGTGTCTATCTAGGTGAGGCAGTGACGGTGTGATGAGCGAGAACCATTCCATCGAGACCGATCCCGGGTTCTCGCTGCGCGCGCAACCGGCGCCGCAGCAGGAGCCCGACTCCGCGGCCGCGCCCTCGCCAGAGCCGCCGGTGCAGCCGTCGCGGTACTCCGCGCCGCAGCTCTCCCAGGTTCCCGAGGAGCACCGCGAGTGGGCGCGGCAGGGGCCCGCCCTGCCCGCCGATCTCGAACCGGTGCCGATGCCGGCGGAGGAGGCGGCGCTGCCCCCGGAGGTGATCCCGGTCGCACCGCCGGTGGTCGAGGTGCGCACCCACGATGTCCCGCGCACCGGCACCGGCAAGGTGGCCCACGAGGGCACCGGGCTGCGGGTGCGCGACCTGCGCGTCTTCTACGGCCCGGTCCCGGCGGTCCGCGGCGTCAGCCTCGACTGCCCTCCCGGCACCGTGGTCGGCGTCATCGGCGCCAACGGGGCGGGCAAGACCAGCCTGCTCTCCGGCATCGCCGGCCTGGTGAAGACCCAGGGCGGCACCGTCGACCTCGACGGCCGCAACATCAGCAGCTGGCCCGCCCACCGGCGCGGCCAGGCGGGCATCGTGTACGTCGCCGAGCGGCGCCGCGTCTTCCCCTCGCTGTCGGTGCGTGAGAACCTCACCGTCGGCGGCTGGGGGCTCGACAAGGCCGAGGTCAACGCCCGCGTCGACAAGATCTTCGAGATGTTCCCGCGGCTCAGGGAGCGCGAGAAGGTTCCCTCCTTCCGGCTCTCGGGCGGCGAGCAGCGCATGGTCTCCATCGGGCGCGCGCTGGTCACCGGCGCGCGCGTGATCCTCTTCGACGAGCTCTCTCTGGGTCTCGCCCCGCGCATCGTCTCCGAGCTGATCGGCACCGTCCGGGGGCTCGCCGACGAGGGGCGGATCATCGTCCTCGTCGAGCAGTACATCGGGGTCCTTCTCAAGACCGCGGACACCATCGACGTGCTCGAGCGTGGACGGGTCAGGTTCTCAGGTCCCAGCCAGCAGGCGGCCGCCTGGCTCGAGGAGAGCGGGTACATGGCGCACGCCCGGGCGGCGGGGGAACGGGCAGGGGCGCAGAGCCCGGCGGCAGCAACACGGGGCGAGTAGACATGAAGCAAGGAGGGGTTTCCATGGGCACGCGGAGGAGAAGGGCGCGCATCGCCCGGTCGGCGCTGGTGTTGACCGTCGCCGGCAGCATGCTGGTGGGCGCCGGCGCCCGCTACGCGCGGGCATCGGAGTCGGTCGACGTCGGTCCCACCGACAGCGGACCGCAGTGCCTGACCAACTACTACGCCGACGGCACCGCGATCGTGGTCGCGGGCATCCTCGAGATCCCGTATCAGAACGTCGCCGGCGGCCCCTACACCGCGGCGGTGATCACGGCGCAGCCGGATTCCCGCGCGCTGGCCACCGAGTACTACGAGGGCTACGCGGGCGAGGTCGTCCTCGGCACCTCGGGCGTCTACCACGCCAACCCCACCGGCGCCAACGCCTACTGGCCCAAGCCGCTCGGGGGGCACAGCGCCGACCAGCACGACGACGGGCCCTTCGCCCGGACCACGGCGTACGCCGAGCCGCGCAAGGCGGTGTCCGACGCCCGCGCGTTCGCCATCGGCAGCCCCGACGGCGCCAACGGCGGCCAGAGCCTCTCCCACTCCGACGCGACCTACGACGGCAAGACCGTCTCCGGCACGGAGGAGGCCATCGGCTACAACATCAACCTCGGCGCGCTCCACATCGACTGGCTGCGCTCCGTGGTGAACTGGAGCATGGACGGCACCCCGGGCGGCGCGGTCGGCACCTGGAAGCTCGACTTCCACGGCGTCCGCAACGCCAACACCGGCGTCTACAGCTTCAGCGGCGACGGCTTCAGCGTCCAGGGCGGTACCGCCAACCCGGGCGAGGCCAACCGCAAGGCGTTCAACGACCAGCAGAAGAAGTTCTCCGACGCGCTCGAGGGCGCCGGGATCGGTCAGGCCGACTTCCAGCTCCAGCCGGGTACCGCCACCGTCACGGGCGACCATCTCGACATCAAGGGCGCCGGGATCATGGGACGGCTCGCCCCCAAGGTGACCCGTGGCAAGACCACCTCGGCCGGCGCCGTCGAGCTCGGCCGGGTCGAGGAGCACGTGCGTGCCAGCCAGGGGTCCTGCGACCTGGTCGGCAGCCCGCCGCCCTTCTCCCAGGAGGCCCCGCCGACCGGGCCCAACCCGCCCAAGTTCCCACCGGACCACTGCACCCAGAACGGCTGCACCCCGCAGACCTTCCCGCCCGCCCTTCCCGGGGCCCCCGGCGGCAAGCAGTCGGAGTCCGTCCCGTCCCTGGGCGTGACCGCTCCGGCGCCGGCTGCCCCGGCCTCCGCGGGCACGCCGGACCGCACCCTGTCCGACGTCCTCCGCCTGCTGCCGGTCTCACCGCCGGCGGCGGCGGCGCCGGCGTCGCCTCCGCGGGTGACACCGCGGGGGTGACCTGAGGCTCGCGCGGATGCGCACCACCTGGCTGGGCCGCGGCCTGGCCGCCACACTGGTGGCGGCCGGGCTGCTGCTCGTCCTGCCCCACCACGCGAGCGCCCACGCCCGGATCCTGTCGGTCTACCCCGCACCGGACTCGAAGGTCGCGGCCCCGCTGGGGCAGATGCTGCTCCACTTCAACGAGCCGATCGACAGGGACCTCTTCCGGCTGACCGTCGACAGCGACAGGGGCTCGGTGCTCGCCGGCAGGCCCGTCTTCAAGGACGACGAGACCGTCACCGCGGCGCTGCGTCCCGACGCCACCGGGTACCTGGTGGTCACCTGGGTCGCGGTGGGCCTCGACGCCCACCCGGTGGTCGGCCAGTACTACATCGCGGTCAAGCCGCCCGGCGGCGCGGCCTCGCTCGGCATCGCCCCGGTGGTCTCGTCCTTCGAGAGCGGCGGCGACACCGGCGGGCTGACCGCCCTCATCGAGGCGGCGCGCTCGGTGGAGATCGTCCTCCTCTATGCCGTCCTCGGCATCGTCTTCCTCGGCGCCCTGCTCTGGCAGCGGCGCCGCGCCCCCGCCGCCACCGGTCCCGGCGCCGCGGTCTACGCGGGACCGGCGCTGATGGTGCCAACCGTGCCGGTGGGCCGCGCCTACCGCGTGCTCCTCATCGCCGGCACGATCTCCGCGGCGCTGATGCCGCTGCTCTTCTGGCTCAACGCCCAGCGCCTCAGCGAGCTGCTCATCGGGGTGGGGATCTCGCGGATCGCCGCCTCCTCGATCGGGCTGCTCTGGGGCGTCAAGGCGGTGCTCTGGCTCGCCCTGGTCGGCGTGGTCGCGCTGATGATCCGGCGCGCCCAGGACGGCCGCTCGCTGCAGCGGCTGCCGCTGGTGGTCGGCGGCCTCGGGCTCGCCCTGGTCGCCGCCTTCGTCGCCGGGACCCACGTCGGCACCGGCAGCGCGACCCCCGCGCTCGCCTACATCCCGCTGATGGCCCTCCACATCCTGCTCACCGCGACCTGGGCCGGTGGGCTGATCGCCCTGCTCCTGGTGGTCATCCCCGGGGGCGACACCGCCGAGATCTGGACCGCGGTGAGCCGCTTCTCCCGGGTCATGACCGTGACCGCGGGGATCGCCGTCGCCAGCGGCCTGCTCATCCTCATCCGCCTGCTCGCCAACTTCAACGCGCTCTGGTGCACCTCCTACGGGGTGGTCGCCGGCTTCAAGGTCTCGGCGGTCGCGCTGGCGCTCTGCTTCGGCCTGCTGAACAACCGGCTGGTCGCCGGCCACCGCCGCGAGGAGGAGCTGCCCGAGTTCTCCCGGATGCAGCGGCGGGCCGGACCGACCGTGGCGACGCTCCGCCGGACGCTGATCATCGAGGCGGTGCTCCTCCTCGGCGTGCTGGTGCTCGCCGCGGTGCTGGGCGAGACCCAGCTGCCCCCGCTGTTCAACGGTCGCGCGCTCCCCGGCGATGTGCAGAATGTGGTGGAGCCGGGGCTGTTCGGCTCCGGGTGCCAGTAGGTCGGGGAAGGGAGCAGGGTGCCGAGACGGAAGAGCTCGTGGAGCGTGAAGGGCGCGGCTCGCGTGGATCGCGCCACCCCGGCGGCGGGGTCCCAGAACGGTCACGGGCCCGCGCCGGCGGCGAAGACCGCGCGGGTGGCGGCGCCGCCACGGCGGTCGCGCCGGGCGCTGGGCATCGGCCTGATCATCGGCGCCACCGTGCTGGTCCTGGTGGCCTCGCTCGGCGCGCTCACCCTCCGCGGTGGCGGCGGCGGCGCCGCGGCCGAGGTGCCGCCGCCGATCTCGCCGGTCCCGGCGCAGGCCTTCACCGTGCTCTACAACGTCCAGGATTCGGCCGGACCTGACACCAAGCAGCAGACCGACTACCTGGCGGTGAAGCGCCCGTACGCGGTGCGCCTCGAGCACCGCGACGGACCGCCGCCGGGCGGGGCGGTGCTCACCGGCAGCATCGTGACCCAGAACGACACCGTGACCCTCGGCGGCAGCGGCGACGGATTCACCGTCCCGCATCCGCCCGCGATCCTCCCCGGCGTGGTCTCGCGGCAGGCGCTCGACGCCGCCGTCGAGGGGGGCAAGGCACAGCGGCAGGGCCAGTCGACGGTGCTCGGCGAGCGCTGCACCCACTACATCTACGACCAGTTCGGCAACGACCCGATCGGCATCTCCGACAGCCAGGCGAAGGTCGACTCCTGCATCACCCCCGACGACATCATGCTCAGGGAGGTGATCGTCTTCGCCGGGAAGACGGTGCGCACCGCCGAGGCGGTGAAGCTCGACCGCAAGCCCGTCTTCGGCCCCGACGCCTTCAAGCCGGCCAGGGTGGTGCTGCCCGACTCCGCCCAGCAGATCTCCGACGAGATCATCGAGGGGGCGCCGCGCGGCGCCGCCAAGGCGCTGACGGTGCAGACCCCTCACGGCTTCACCCGCGACCTCGCCGCCAACGTCGGCCACCAGGTCGGTCCCGACGTGCCCCCGGTGCTCTACTACGTGCAGAGCTACACCGGAGGCGGCGAGCCGCTGATCGTCGAGCAGCCGCTCGACGACAGCATGGGCTCGCCCTGGTCCGGCCGCGGCGGGATCAAGATCGACATCGGCAACGGCCAGCCGACGATCATCATCTACCGCGCCGGCTCGGTCGAGATCGAGACCAAGGTCGGCGGCCTGGCCGTCCGGGTGATGGCGCTGCGCAAGGACCTGGCGATCTACGTCGCGCGTCAGTTGAAGCTGCCGGCCTGACGGGAGAGGGGAGGAGGATGGGGGCGCTGTCACGACGCCTCGGCGCGCTCCCCTCCCGGCCGCGCAACGCGAGCCTCTGCGCGCAACGCGAGCCTCTGCGCGCTCCTGCTCGGCGCCGGCGCGCTGCTCTCGGCGGTGGCTCCGCACCGGGTGGCGCCGCCCGCCCCTGCGCCCGGGCGGGTCGCCGAGGTGCGCCCGCTCGCCCCTGACGCGCCCGCCGCCGCGGTGGTGCCGCCGGCGGCGCCGCAGGGCGCCCGGCCGGTCGCGCTGCCCGAGACCGCCTTCAGCGAGCACGTGCTCCGGCCCCACGAGATCTTCGGCTTCGCCCCCTACTGGAACCTCGGCGCCGCCGGGGGCTACCCGCTGCGGGCGCTGACGACCATCGCCTACTTCGGCGTCGACGTCCAGGGGGACGGCTCGCTGCTGCGCGGCGGCGCCGGCTGGGACGGCTACCAGAGCGGCGACCTGACCGCCCTGCTCACCCGCGCCCACGCCTCCGGTGCGGGGGTGGTGCTCACCGCCAAGCAGTTCGACGCCGCCACCCTCCACACCCTGGTCACCACCCCGGGCGCGGCGGCCCGGCTGAGCGGCGAGCTCGCCGGCGCGGTGCGCGCCCGCGGGATGGACGGCGTCAACCTCGACCTCGAGGGGATCGGCGGCGCCGACCGCGCGGCCTTCGCCGATCTCGCCGTCGCCGTCGCCAATGGGCTCCACGCGGTCGACCCGCGCTGGCAGGTCACCCTCGACACCTACGCGAACTCCGCCGGCGACACCACCGGCTACTTCGACATCGCCCGGCTCGCCCCGGCGATGGACGCCCTCTTCGTCATGGCCTACAACATGCAGGGCGACAACCCCTCGGCGGTCGCCCCGCTGCGCGGCGCGCCGAGCAACGACTCCGAGAGCGTCGCCGCGTACTCGGCGGTCGCCGGTTCGCGCAAGGTGATCCTCGGCATGCCCTTCTACGGCGTCGACTGGCCGACCGCGAGCGGCGACCACGCCGCCGCCGCCACCGGCACCCCGTCGCCGGTGACCTACGCCGAGCTCACCGCCGCCGGCCATCCCCGCTACTGGGACCCGGCCACCGCGTCGCCCTGGACGTCCTGGCAGGAGCCCACCGGCCAGTGGCACCTCGCCTACTACGAGGACCCCCAGTCGATCGCGATGAAGGCCGAGCTCGCCGACTCCGCCCGGCTCCGCGGGGTGGGGATCTGGGCGCTGGGGATGGACGGCAACGACCCCGCCATGGCCCGCGCCGTGCTCGGCCACGCGGCCCCGGTGAAGCTCGCCCTCGGTCCGGCGCCGACTGCCGGCGCGGCCCCGCCGCCGGTGGCGATGGCGCCCCCGCCGGCGCGACCGAGGCCCGCGCCCGCGCCCACGCCGCGCCCGGCGCCGAAGCCGCCGGTCCCCGGCCCCGCGCCGCCGCCGCCGCTCGTGCCCCTGCCGACGCCGGGGCCGGTCCCCCATTCGACGCTGACGCGCGACGGCCTATCATCGGCGCCGCGATGAGCGCAGAGGACCGGACGGACGTCTTCGTCGTCGACGACCACGCCGTGGTGCGGGTCGGCGTGCGCAGCTTCCTCGAGGGCACCGGGCGGTTCCGTGTCGTGGCCGAGGCGAGCAGCCTCACCGAGGCGCGGATGCGCATGAGCACGCTCCCCGAGACCACCACCTTCCTCATCGCCGACATGCAGCTCAAGGGCGGCTCGGGGATCGACATCATCCGCGAGGCGCGGCTGCGCGAGCCGCCGCTCGAGGTGATCGTGCTCACCTCCTTCCCCAGCGCGCGGATCCTGCGCCGGGCGCTGGCGATCGGCGCCCGCGGCTTCGTGCTCAAGGAGGCCGGCGGCGGCGCCCTGCTCGAGGCGCTGGAGTGGGCCCAGAAGGGGCACGTCTACCTCGACCCGCGGCTCGGCGAGGCGATCGTCGACGCCCTGGTCTTCCCCGACAACGTCGACCGCCAGGCGTCCGAGGAGCGGCTGCTCACCCTGCTCGCCGACGGTCTCACCGACCGCGACATCGCGCGCATCCTCAGCAAGCCGCAGGCGACGGTGAGCCGCGACATCTCCCTGCTGCTCAAGCGCATGGGGGTGACCAGCCGCGCCGCCGCGGTGAGCGCGGCGCTGCGCCGCGGGCTGCTGGTCTAGACGCGGCAGCGGCCCAGGTCCGGCACCTCACCGAACCCGGGCCGCCCGTGTGTCACGTCTGTGTCAGCCGGCTCCGACCGGGATCCTCTCGCAGAGCGCGGTGTAGCGCGGGAACACCGTCTTGGCGAGCGGGACCATCTTCAGGATCTTGGGGATGGGTCCCTTGGCACGCATCTCGCCCTTGGCGAGGGCGGCGGCGATGTTCACCTTGCCCAGCCAGAAGCGGTGCGCCACGTCGGCCTTCATGAACATCTCGACGTTCGGCGCCGGCGCCGAGTCGTCGTCGAAGTAGACCTTGGAATTGGCGAAGTCCGCGGTCATGCTGCACGCCGGCTCGGTGTAGTGGATCTTGAGCACGACGCCGGACTCGGCGAACTTCGGCCCCAGCTCGGGGTCGCCGGTCGCCTCGCGGAAGATCTGGCCGATGTGGGCGTCGACGTCGGCTGCGTCCTTGAAAACCGCCATGTGTCTCCTCCTGCCAGTGTGATCAGTCGAGCCCGATCCAGACGGTCTTGGTCTGGGTGTAGGCGTGCAGGCCCTCCTCGCCGAGGTCGCGTCCGAAGCCGGACTGCTTGAACCCGCCGAAGGGAGCCGTGGGATCGAGCATGTTGTAGGCGTTGATCCACACCAGCCCGGCCTGGAGCCGGTGGGCGATGGTGTGCGCCTTGGAGATGTCCTTGGTCCAGATGCCCGCGGCCAGCCCGTAGCTGCTGTCGTTGGCGCGGCGCACCACCTCGTCGACGTCCTCGAAGGACATCACCGAGAGCACCGGGCCGAAGATCTCCTCGCGGGCGACGGTCATGTCGTCGTTGACGCCGGTGAGCAGGGTCGGCCGGTAGAAGTAGCCGCCGGCCAGGTCGCCGTCGCCGCGGCCGCCGCCGGTGCGGCAGGTGGCGCCCGCCGCGAGCCCCGCCTCGACGTAGCCCGCGACCCGGTCCTGCTGGACCTTCGAGACCAGCGGGCCCATGGTGGTGTCGGCGTCGAGCCCGTGCCCGAGCACGATCTCCTCCGCCTCGGCGGCGAGCCGCTCGACCACCTCGTCGTGAACCTTGCTCTCGACGTAGAGCCGCGAGCCGGCGCAGCAGACCTGGCCCTGGTTGACGAAGATCGCGGTGAAGGCCCCCTGGACCGCGGCGTCGAGGTCGGCGTCGGCGAGCACGATGTTCGGGCTCTTGCCGCCGAGCTCGAGGTGCACCGGGTGGAGCGTGGCCACCGAGGCCTGGAGGATGCGCCGGCCGGTGGCGGTGCTGCCGGTGAAGCTCACCGTGTCGATGCCGGGGTGCTCGGCGACGGCCTGTCCGGCCTCGTGGCCGAGCCCGGTGACGATGTTCAGGACGCCGTCGGGGAAGCCGGCCTCCTCGAAGAGCTCGCCGAGGCGCAGCGAGCTCAGCGAGGTGTTCTCCGCGGGCTTGAGCACGATGGTGTTGCCGGCGGCGAGCGCCGGTCCCAGCTTCCACGAGGTGAGCAGGAAGGGGAAGTTCCAGGGGACGATGCAGCCGACCACCCCGTAGGGCTCGCGGCGGGTGTACGCGAACGCGGTGCCCACCACCGGCGAGACCGGAAGGGTCTGGCCGTGGATCTTGGTCGCCCAGCCGCCGTAGTAGCGGTAGACCTCGCCGGTCAGGGCGATGTCGACGTACTGCGATTCGGTGAGCGGCTTGCCCACGTCGAGGGTCTCGATGGTGGCGAGCTCCTCGGCGTTCTCGTCGATCAGGTCGGCGAGCCGGAGCAGGCAGCGGCCCTTGGCGGCCGGCGAGAGCTCGCGCCAGGTCTCCTCATATGCCGTGCGCGCCGCCCGCACCGCGCGGTCGACGTCGGCGGCGTTGCCCGCCGGCAGGGTGGCGAGCACCGCGCCCGTGGCCGGGTCGACGGTCTCGAAGGTGGCATCGCTCAGCCCGTCGACCCACCTGCCGCCGATCAGGTGCTTGCGGGGCAGCCGGTCGACGAGCGCGAGCTCGGGCCGGGACCTGGTGTCGATCGCCATGGAAGCCTCCTCGGCCGACTCTCCTCAACGCCGGTACGGTATGCCGTCCGGCGTGCCGGGGTCATCCCCACTCTCGGACGGGATTGTAGTAACGGGGGAGAGGGGCCCCGCGAGAGGGCGCCATCCCCCCATTTTTCGAGACTCCGTACCGAGTCGCGGGACTGAGATCTCCTGATCCGGAGCGCATACTCGTTCATGCAGCAATCTCGGTCGACCGTGTCGCGCGACGTCCCCGCGCGGCCGCGATGAGCGGGGGCGCGTCGTGCGCCCCCGCTGCCTCTCCTGCAGGTTTCGCTGCGCCCGAGTGGCTCGAGCCGGCACCACAATCAGACCGTGAGGGTCAACAGAACGCAGGCGGCCGTGCTCGCGTTCTTCGTCCTGGCCTGGCTGACCCTCGTCTCGATCCTGGTGGCGGCGCCCGAGACCGTGAACGGTGCCCTGCGACTGTCGCCGGGCGGCGGCGGTCGAGCCGCAGGACTCGTGGTCACGGCGGGTCTCACCGCCTTCATCGCGCTGCTCGGCGTGGGGGTGGTCCGTCGATGGCGCTGGATGTTCTGGCTCGTGCTCGCGGCATTCCTCGCCGGGCTGCTGCGGGTCCCGGCGTCGGCCCTCCAGCTCGCCGGCATCCTTCCCTCGAACGGCCCGACCTGGTACGCGCTCCTCCAGGGGGCCATCGGGATCCTGCAGTTCGTGATCGGCCTGGCGATGCTGGCCGGCCTGAGGAGGGGAGGGCCCTGGGGACCGTTCTAACTCGCCATCGCGTCGTCGCGAAGGGAGAGGGCCCAGCTGCCCCGGGAACTGGCCGGGCTAATGACAGTGACACCCGCCGTTCGCCGCCGTCTTCGGAGCCGCCACCTGCTCGCGCACCGTCCGCTGC
>DATARS010000062.1:0-42365 GCA_036269455.1 Candidatus Dormiibacterota bacterium
CGAAGCTCTACGACGACGGCATCGTCGACCCGCGCCAGACCCGCTCGGTGCTCGGCATCGCGCTGAGCGCCGCCCACTCCCAGGTGGTCGAGGGACGCCGCGGCTTCGGCGTCTTCCGGATGTGAGCCGGCCGATCCGCACCCTGCTGGTCGCCAACCGCGGCGAGATCGCGCTGCGGGTGATGCGCACGGCCCGCGCCATGGGCATCGGCACCGTCGCCGTCTTCTCCGACGCCGACGCCGGCGCGCCCCACCTCGACCTCGCCGACGCCGCCGTGCACCTGCCCGGCAACGCGCCCGGCGACACCTACCTGCGCGGCGACCTGCTGATCGACGCGGCGCTGCGCACCGGCGCCGACGCCGTGCACCCCGGCTACGGCTTCCTCTCCGAGAACGCGGGGTTCGCCCGCGCCTGCGCGGACGCGGGACTCACCTTTGTCGGGCCGCCTCCCGCGGCCATCGAGGCGATGGGCAGCAAGCTCGCCGCCAAGGCCCTGATGGCGCGTGCAGGGGTGCCGGTGCTCGGCAGCGAGACCGTCGACGGCAGCGGCCGCGAGGAGCTGCTCGGCGCGGCGCGGCGGCTCGGCTTCCCGGTGCTGGTCAAGGCCGCCTTCGGCGGCGGCGGCCGGGGCATGCGCGTGGTCCGCGAGCCCGCCGAGCTCGAGGACGCGGTCGGCGGCGCCCGGCGCGAGGCGGCCTCGGCGTTCGGCGACGGCACCGTCTTCCTCGAGCCGTGGGTCGAGGCGCCGCGCCACGTCGAGGTGCAGATCCTCGGCGACGAGCACGGCAACGCCGTCCACCTCTTCGAGCGCGAGTGCTCGATCCAGCGCCGCCACCAGAAGATCGTCGAGGAGTCGCCCTCGACCGCCGTGGACGGCGAGCTGCGCGAGCGCATCGGCGAGGCCGCGGTCACCGCGGCGCGGGCGATCGGCTACGTCGGCGCCGGCACCGTCGAGTTCCTGCTCGCCGCGGACGGCGGCTTCCACTTCCTCGAGGTGAACACCCGCCTCCAGGTCGAGCACCCGGTCACCGAGATGATCACCGGGCTCGACCTGGTGCGCCTGCAGCTGCTCGTCGCCCAGGGTGCGCCGCTGCCCGCCGACGTGCTCGAGGCGCGGATCTCCGGCCACGCCATCGAGGCGCGGCTCTACGCGGAGGACGTCGCCGCCGGCTTCCTGCCGGTGTCGGGACGGCTCCACCGATTCCGCATCCCCGCCGGCGAGGGGGTGCGCGTCGACAGCGGCTACGCCGACGGCTCGGTGGTGAGCGTCCACTACGACGCCATGCTCGCCAAGGTGATCGCCTGGGCGCCGAGCCGCGCAGAGGCGGCGCAGCGGCTGGCCGCCGCCCTCGCCGCCGCCGAGCTCCACGGCGTCACGACCAACCGCGACCTGCTCGTCGCCATCCTCCGCGAGCCCGAGTTCCTCGCCGGGCGCACCGACACCGGCTACCTCGACCGCCACGATCCCGCGGTGCTCGGCGCGCCCCCGGGCGAGGCGGCCCTGCGCCTCCACGCGGCGGCGGCGGCGCTCGCCGGGCGGGCGGCGCGGCGGGCGGCGGCGCCGGTGCTGCGCACCCTGCCCTCGGGCTGGCGCAACAACCCCAGCGCGCTGCAGCACGTCGAGTACGAGTGCGGCGAGCGGCGGCTGCGCGTCGAGTACGGGGCCGGCGACGCCCCCGAGGTGACGGTCGACGGCGAGCCGCTGGGCGGCGTCCGCGTCCGCGCGGTGAGCGCCGAGAGCGCCGACCTCCAGGTCGACGGGGTGCGCCGCCGGGTCCGCGTCCACGCCGCCGGCACCGACGTCCACGTCGACAGCGCGCTGGGCTCGACGCTGCTCCGCGAGGTCGAGCGTCTCCCCGACCCGGGCGAGGCGGTGCGGGCGGGCTCGCTGCGCGCGCCGATGCCCGGGTCGGTGGTCCGGGTTCTGGTCGAGGCCGGCGACAACGTGAGCGCCGGCCAGCCGCTGGTGGTGCTGGAGGCGATGAAGATGGAGCACACCGTGCAGGCGCCCCAGGACGGGCGCGTCCGCGAGGTCAACGTCGCCGTCGGCGTCCAGGTCGAGTCCGGCGCGGTGCTCGCGGTCGTGGATCCTCCGTCGTGAGCGAGCCGCGCCGCGCCGTCCGCATCGCCAACTGCTCGGGCTTCTACGGCGACCGGCTCGCCGCCGCCCGGGAGATGGTCGAGGGCGGCCCCGTCGACGTGCTCTGCGGCGACTACCTCGCCGAGCTCACCATGCTCATCCTCTGGAAGGCGCGTGAGCGCACCGGGGCGGGCTACGCGACCACCTTCCTGCGGCAGATGGAGCAGGTGCTCGGCACCTGCCTCGACCGTGGCATCCGGGTGGTGAGCAACGCCGGCGGCCTCGACCCCGCCGGGCTCGCCGCGGCGCTGCGCGATCTCGCCGAAAGGCTCGGGCTGCACCCGCGCATCGCCCACGTCGAGGGCGACGACCTCCTGCCCCGCCTCGGCGACCTGCGCGACGCCGGGGTGGGCCTCGACCACCTCGAGACCGGCGAGCCGCTCGGCGAGGAGCACCGGCCGGTGAGCGCCAACGCCTATCTCGGCGCCTGGGGCATCGTCGAGGGGCTGCGCGCCGGCGCCGACGTCGTGATCTGCCCGCGGGTCACCGACGCGTCGCTCGCGGTCGGCCCGGCCGCCTGGTGGCACGGCTGGGGCCGCACCGACTGGGACGCGCTCGCCGGCGCGGTCGTCGCCGGGCACATCATCGAGTGCGGCCCGCAGTGCACCGGCGGCAACTACTCCTTCCTCGAGGAGGTGACCGACCGCCGCTATCCCGGGTTCCCCATCGCCGAGGTCGCCGCCGACGGCTCCTCGGTGATCACCAAGCACCCGGACACCGGCGGGATGGTCTCGGTGGGGACGGTCACCGCGCAGCTGCTCTACGAGATCGGCGCCCCCGCCTACCCCAATCCCGACGTGGTGGCGCGCTTCGACAGCGTGCGGCTGACCCAGGAGGGTCCCGACCGGGTGCGCATCGACGGGGTCCGCGGCGAGCCCGCGCCGCCGGATCTCAAGCTCTGCCTCAACTACCTCGGCGGCTACCGCAACACCATGACCATGGTGCTCACCGGTCTCGACATCGAGGCCAAGGCGGAGCACGCCGAGCAGCTGCTCTTCGGCATCCTCGGCGGCCGCGAGCGCTTCGCCGAGACCGACGTGCGGCTGCTCCGCACCGACCGGCCCGACGCCGACAGCAACGAGGCGGCGACCGCGCTGCTCCGCGTCACCGTGAAGGACCCCGATCCGAAGATCGTCGGCCGCGCCTTCTCCAACGCCACGATGGAGCTGGCGCTGGCGAGCTACGCGGGGTTCTTTCCCACCTCGCCGCCGACTCCCGAGACCGCCTACGGCGTGTACTGGCCCACGCTCGTGCCCGCCGGCGCGGTGGTGCACGCCGCGGTGCTGCCCGGAGGCGAGCGCGTCGAGGTGCCCCACACCGAGGTCAGCGGCACGGTGCCCGCCGTCGAGCTCGAGCCCGGGCCGGAGCCGCCGGCGATCCCCGGCGGACCGCTGGTGCGGGTGCCGCTGGGCCGGCTCTTCGGCGCCCGCTCCGGCGACAAGGGCGGCAACGCCAACCTGGGGATCTGGGCCCGCAGCGACGCCGCCTGGGCGTGGCTGCGCGGGCAGCTCACCGTCGAGCGGCTGGGCGAGCTCCTCCCCGAGGCGGCCGGGCTCGAGGTGCGCCGGTACGAGCTGCCCCGGGTGCGCTCGCTGAACTTCGTCATCGTCGGCCTGCTCGGTGAGGGGGTGGCGTCCTCGACCCGCTTCGACCCCCAGGCGAAGGGGCTGGGAGAGTGGCTGCGGTCGCGCGTGGTCGAGCTGCCCGAGGCGCTGTTGGCCTGACGCCGGCGAGGCACGCGCCGGGCGTGTCCCGCGACAATGCGGGCATGACCTCCTCGAACGGCGGGACCGCGGCGCCGATGCGCGTCGCCGTGGTCGGCTCCGGCCCGGCCGGTTTCTACGCCGCCGAGCACCTGCTCACCGACAGGGCGCATCACGTCCGGGTCGACATGTTCGAGCGGCTCGCGACCCCCTGGGGGCTGGTGCGCAGCGGCGTGGCCCCCGACCACCCCAAGCTGAAGTCGGTCAGCCGCATCTACGAGCGCACCGCGACCCAGCCGGGCTTCCGCATGTTCGGCAACGTGGAGCTCGGCTCCGACCTCACCCACGAGGACCTCGCCGAGCACTACCACGCGGTGATCTACGCGGTGGGTGCGCAGACCGACCGGCGCAGCGGGATCCCCGGCGAGGACCTCCCCGGGAGCTGGGCGGCGACCGACTTCGTCGGCTGGTACAACGGCCACCCCGACTACCGCGACCTCGAGTTCGACCTCTCCGTCGAGCGCGCCGTGGTGGTGGGCAACGGCAACGTCGCCATGGACGTCGCCCGGATGCTCTGCCTCACCCGTGAGGAGCTGGCGATCACCGACGTCGGCGACCACGCCCTCGAGGTGCTCGCCGAGCACCGCATCCGCGAGATCGTCGTGCTCGGCCGGCGCGGGCCCGAGCAGGCCGCGTTCACCACCCCCGAGCTGCGCGAGCTCGGCGAGCTCGCCGACGCCGACGTCGCCGTCGACCCCGCCGACCTCGACCTCGACCCCGAATGCCGCGAGGAGGCGCCGAGCAGCACCGCCCAGCGCAACCTCGACGTGCTCCGCGACTACGCCTCCCGAGCCCCCGAGGGCCGCCGCCGGCGGATCGTGCTCCGCTTCCTCGCCTCGCCGGTCGAGATCCTCGGCGAGGAGCGGGTCGAGGCGGTGCGGGTGGCCCGCAACCGGCTGGTGCGCGCCGCCGACGGCTCGCTCCGCGCCCAGGCCACCGACGAGGTCGAGACCATCCCCGCGGGGCTGGTGATGCGGGCGATCGGCTACACCGGCGTCCCCCTCCCCGGGGTGCCCTTCGACACCCGGCGCGGGGTCATCCCCAACGCGTGCGGCCGGGTGCTCGGCGAGGGCGCGCCGCTCCCCGGCGTCTACGTGACCGGCTGGATCAAGCGCGGCCCCAGCGGGGTCATCGGCACCAACAAGAAGTGCGCCCTGGAGACCGTCGACTCGCTGCTCGCCGACGCCGACGCAGGCCTGCTGCCGACCCCTCGCGAGGACGACGCCGAGCGCTTCGAGGCCGGCCTGCGGGCGCGCCAGCCGCAGCTGGTCACCTACGCGGGCTGGGAGGCGATCGACCGCCACGAGAAGGCGCTCGGCGAGTCCCAGGGCCGTCCCCGGGTGAAGCTCACCCGCCTCGAGGAGCAGCTCCGCATCGCCGCGGCGACGCCGGAGGGCTGACCGCCCCGGCTACCGGTGCGGGGTGAAGGGCTCCGTCCCGAGCGCGAGGACGACCCGCCGCAGCCGGGAGTGGGCCTGCAGGTAGGCGAGCTCGCGGGCGAGGTCGCCGACCCCGTTGCTCCCCGGCACCGGGCTGATCTCGATGCTGGAGAGCGCGCCGAGCGCGGCGCCGTGGACATCGAGGAAGGGGCTGCCGGAATCGCCGAGGCTGCTCGGCGGGGCGGTGACCACGTCGTGGCTCCAGCCGTGGCCGGAGTCGCCGACGCTCTGCCCCTGGCGCGGCGCGAGCATGCTCAGGCCCAGACCCAGCTCGGAGTCCCCGTAGCCGAAGACGGCGTCGCCGGACCGAATCCCGGCCAGGGCCAGCCCCGAGGGGCCGCCCCACACCGGCACCGACGGGTTGACCAGCGGGGCGTCCCGGGGGTCGATGGCGACGAGCGCCAGGTCGTTGAAGGTGCAGAGGTCGGGGTTGGCCTCCTTCGCCAGGTGCATGGCGATCCAGGCGCTGTAGACGAGTGTCCCCCGGTGCCTGGCACCCGCGATGTCGACCGGCGTGCCCAGCGGCAGCGAGTCGCTGGTGCAGCCGTTGCCCTCGGCTCCGCGCGGTGTGCCGATGCTCAGGCAGTGGGCCGCCTCGGCGAGGAGGACGCGCACCCCCTCGGTGAAGACGAACCCCGCGGTGCACTGGGCGCCGACGTTGACGACCTGCACCCCGGGGTGGATCGCCGCCGAGCCCGCCGGCGCCCACGCGGTCGTCGCCGCACGGGTGCCGCCGCTCCAGCCCAGCAGGGTGATCGCGAGCACAACCGGCAGTGCGACGAGACGCGGACGGCCGCGACGGGCGGCTGGCGACGGCAACGACTCCCTCCCTGCGCCGCGACCGCGATCGCGGAGGCACTCCGTGGACCGCATCCTGGGGCATCCCGGCGCCTCGCGCAAGTTGCTACACCCGGCTCATCCCGACGTAGTTCTCGGCGAGGCTGGTGGCGGCGGGGACGGAGCTCACCGTGTACCGGAGCTGGGAGAGCTGGAGACGCTCGGCGAAGGCGTCGGTGCCGGGCAGGCGGTGGAGCATCGCGGTGAGCCACCAGGAGAAGTGCTGGGCGCGCCACACCCGGCGCAGGCAGGTCGCCGAGTAGCCGTCGAGCGCCTCGCGGCCGCGGCCGCGGCAGAGGTCGACGAGCCCCCGGGCGAGCTCGCGGACGTCGGCGATGGCGAGGTTCATCCCCTTGGCGCCGGTCGGCGGGACGATGTGGGCGGCGTCGCCGGCGAGGTAGAGCCGCCCGTGCTGCATCGGCTCGACGACGAAGCTCCGCAGCGGGGCGATGCCGCGCTCGACCAGCGGGCCCTCGCGCAAGGTCCAGCCCTCGCACTCGAGACGCGCCTGGAGCTCGGCCCAGATGCGGTCGTCGGGCCACTCCTCCAGGGTGTCGGCGGCGTCGACCTGGAGGTAGAGGCGGCTGACCCTCGGCGAGCGCATGCTGTGGAGGGCGAAGCCGCGCTCGTGGTGGCTGTAGACCACCTCCTCGGTGGACGGCGGCACCGCGGCGAGCACCCCGAGCCAGGCGAAGCCGTACTCGCGCGCATAGGCGGTGAGCACCCCCGGCGGGATGGCGCCACGACAGACGCCGTGGAAGCCGTCGCAGCCGGCGACCGCCGCGCACTCCAGCCGGTGCTCGGCGCCGCCGTGGCGGTAGACCACCGCGGGTGCCTCGGTGTCGAGCCTCTCCAGGCGGACGTCCTCGACCTCGAAGAGCAGCGGCGCGCCGGCGGCGAGGCGGGCGCCGATGAGGTCCCTGACCACCTCCTGCTGGCCATAGACGCTGATCGTCCGTCCCCCGGTGAGCCCGTGGAGGTCGATGCGGTGCGGCCGGCGCTCGAAGCGCAGCTCGATGCCGCGGTGCACCAGCCGCTCGCGGAGCAGCCGCTCGCCGGCCCCGCTCTCGACGAGCAGGTCGACGGTGCCCTGCTCGAGCACCCCGGCGCGCACCCGCTGCTCGACGTGCTCGCGGCTGCGCGCCTCGAGCACCACGCTCTCGATCCCCTCGCGGTGGAGCAGGTGGCCCAGGGTCAGCCCGGCCGGCCCGGCGCCGACGATCGCCACCTGGGTGCGGGTCACGCGTCCGCCAGCTCGAGCAGCTTCGTCACCGTGTTCCAGTTGCGGGCGGTGGGGGTGACCCCGAGGCGGCGCTCGTCGAGGAGCGGGAACCACAGGGAGCGGCCGATGCCCGCGGGGCACCAGGCGTAGAGCTCGCGGCCGCCGGGGTGGACGAGCCGGTCGGGGGCGTGCGCGGCGACGTCGATCGCGGCGAGTGCCGCGCGGGCGGGCACCCCGGAGAGGAAGACGACCATGTGCCGCGATCCGTCGACGGCGACCTCCGCGAGGGGGTTGGCGGCGACCACGGCGGCGAGCTCGTCGCGGGTGCGGACGAGGACCCGCACGCGCATGCCGAGGCGCTCGACGATCGCCGCCTCGATCGCGGCGGCGGCCTCTGCCGGCGAGTCGGGGCCGGTGTACACGGCGTTGCCGCTCTGGAGGAGGGTGCGGACGTCCGTGTACCCGAGCGACTCGAGCAGCGCGCGGAGGTCGGCCATGGCGACGCGCTTGTTGCCGCCGACGTTGATGCCGCGGAGCAGCGCGACCTGCCGTGTCATCTCGGGCGGGCATGGTAGCCTCGGCGCCGCCGTGCTCGAGGACCACCGGCGCAGCCGCGGCGTCCATCCCCCCGCGCTCTTTGCCGCGTACGCGTCCACGCGGCTGCGGGCGCCGCTGCGCCCGGCGGTGCCGCTTCCGCCGGGGCTGACCGAGACCACCGGCCCGCGGCCCGCGGCGGAGAGGGTGCTCGCCGCCGCCGCCGACCTCACCCGGGACGGCGCCGGCGAGCCCCTCGGCGAGCGGATCGTCGTCGCCGGTCGCGTCGTCGACGAGGACGAACGCCCGGTGGCGGGAACGGTGGTGGAGATCTGGCAGGCCAACGCCGCCGGCCGCTACTCCCATCCCGACGACCGGCACCGCGCACCGCTCGACCCCAACTTCCGAGGGGTGGGGCGCTGCCTCACCGGCGCGGACGGCGGGTACCGGTTCGTCACCATCCGCCCCGGCGCGTATCCGTGGCGCAACCACGCCAACGCCTGGCGGCCGGCGCACATCCACTTCTCGCTGCTGGGGCGCGCCTTCGCCGAGCGGCTGGTGACCCAGATGTACTTCCCCGGCGACCCGCTGCTCGACCACGACCCGATCGCGGCGTCGATCCCCGACCCGGCGGCGCGACGGCGGCTGGTCGCGACCTGGTCGCCCGAGCTCACCGAGCCCGAGTGGGCGCTCGGGTACCGGTGGGACATCGTGCTCCGCGGCGGCGTCTCGACACCGCTGCACGCCGCGGAGGGGCCCGGATGACCCGCCTCGAGACGCCTTCGCAGACGGTCGGCCCATTCTTCGCGCTCGCCCTCCCCTGGGCGGCGGGCGCCGAGGTGGTGCCGCCGGGGACGCCGGGCGCGGTGCGCATCCGCGGCCGGGTGCTCGACGGAGCCGGCGAGCCGGTGGCCGACGCCCTGGTGGAGACCTGGCAGGCGGGCCCGGACGGCCGGTTCGACCAGGCCGGGTTCGGCGGGTTCGCGCAGTGCGCCACCGGGGCGGACGGGGGCTGGGAGATCCTCACCCTGAAGCCGGGACCGCTCCCCGCCCCCGGCGGCGGCGTCGAGGCGCCGCACCTCGACGTCTCCGTCCTCGCCCGCGGCCTGCTGGTGCGGCTCGTCACCCGCATCTACTTCCCCGACGAGGCCGGGGCGAACGCCGCCGATCCGGTGCTCTCCGCGCTCGACGACCCCGCCGCGCGCGCCACGCTCGTGGCGGTCGCCGAGGGCGGCGACCTGCGCTTCGACATCCACCTCCAGGGCGACGATGAGACCGTCTTCTTCGAGCTCTGACGGCGGCGGGCTGACCGGCCCGCTCTTCGGCTCGCCGGCGGTCGACGCGCTGCTGAGCGACGGCGCCTGGGTGTGCGCGATGCTCGAGGTCGAGGCGGCGCTCGCCGGTGCGTGCGCCGGGGCGGGCGTGGTCCCGGCCGAGGCCGCCGCCGAGATCGCCGCGGCGTGTCGCGAGGTGCACCTCGACGTCGACGATCTCGGCCGGCGCGCGCTCGCCGCGGGCAACCCGGTGGTGCCGCTCGTCGCCGACCTCGAGGCGCGGCTCTCCGAGGCGGCGCGGCCCCACCTGCACCGCGGCGCCACCAGCCAGGACGTCGTCGACACCGCGCTGATGCTGCTGGCGCGGCACGCGCTGGGGCCGCTGCTCGACGACCTCGCCGCCGTCGCCGCCGCGAGCGCGCGGCTGGCGGCCGAGCATCGCGACACTCCGATGGCGGCGCGCACCCTGCTCCAGCAGGCGCTCCCCACCACCTTCGGGCTGCGCTGCGCCGGCTGGATGGTCGCCGTCGACGACGTCTGCCGCGAGCTCGCCACGGTTCGCGAGCAGCGCATCGCCGTCCAGCTCGGCGGGGCCGCGGGGACGCTGGCGGCGCTCGGCGACGCCGGTCCCGAGGTGATGCGGCGCCTCGCCGCGGGGCTGGGCCTCGCCGAGCCGGTGCTCCCCTGGCACACCGACCGGGTGCGCATCGCCGAGCTCGCCGGTGCCCTGGGCACGGCGGCGGGAGCGCTCGGCAAGATCGCCGGCGACGTGGTTCTGCTCAGCCAGACCGAGGTGGGGGAGGTGGCCGAGGCGCAGGGCGGGGGCTCGTCGACGCTGCCGCAGAAGCACAACCCGGTCCGCGCCGTCCTCGCCGGCGCCGGTGCCCGCCGCGCCCCCGGCCTGGTCGCCACCCTGCTCGCCGCCATGCCCCAGGAGCACGAGCGTGCCGCCGGCGCCTGGCACGCGGAGTGGGACACCCTGCGCGACCTGCTCCGCGTCACCGGCGGTGCCGCCGCCCACGTCCGCGCCTCGCTCGACACCCTGCGTGTCGACCCGGCGCGGATGCGTGCCAACCTCGAGCTGACCCGCGGCGCACTGCTCGCCGAGAGCGTCGCCGGCCTGCTTGCCCCGGCGCTCGGACGAGGCGGAGCCCAGCGGCTGGTGCACGACTGCGTCCGCCGCGCCGAGGCGGGCGGGACCGGCCTCCGCGAGGTGCTGGCGGCCGACCCCCGGGTGCGCGAACATCTCTCCGATGCGCAGATCGACGCCGCCCTCGACCCCGCCGCCCACCTCGGCGCGGCGGCAGCACTGGTCGACCGGGCGCTGCGGGCGCACGCGGCGGGACGGTGAGCGCTGAGGCGCCGGCGGGCTGCCCGGTCGTCGCCGACTTCGACCCGCTCGCGCCGGGGTACATGGCGGATCCCATGGCGGTGCTCGCGGCGCTTCCGGCGGGGTGCCGGCCGCTCTTCTACGCCCCCTCCCTCGACCACGTGGTGGTCGTCGACCACGGGCTGATCGACGAGGTCTTCCGCCACCCCGAGGTCTACTCGGCGGGGAACACCCAGCGGCCGCTGGTGCCGATCGTCCCCGAGGCGCAGGCCATCCTCAGCTCGAGCGGCCACACCCCGCGGCCCTCGATGGCGAGCCTCGACCCGCCGGCGCACGCCCGGCTGCGCCGTCCCGCGGCGCGCGCCTTCACCCCCCGGCGGGTGAGCGGGATGGCCGCCACCATCCGCACCACATCCGCCGGGCTGCTCGGCGCCGTCGAGGGCGAGGAGCGCTTCGACATCACCGCAGCGCTCGCGCACCCGCTGCCCGCCAGCGTCGTCTTCGCCCTGATGGGCATCCCCGAGGACCACTGGGCGCGGCTGAAGCGCTGGTGCGGCTACCGCGCCGAGCTGAGCTGGGGCCGGCCCGGACCAGAGACCCAGGTCGAGATCGCCACCCACATCACCGCGTACCGCGGCTTCCTCCGTGACTTCGTCGCCCTGCGCGTCACCGACCGCGCCGACGACCTCTGCAGCGACCTGCTCGCCATCCACGACGAGGATCCCGAGCAGCTCGGCCTCGACGAGGTCACCTCGATCCTCTTCTCGCTGAGCTTCGCGGGCCACGAGACCACCACCGGTCTGATCGGCAACGCGGTGCGCCGGCTGCTCGAGCGCCGCGAGCTCTGGGAGGAGGTGGTCACCGATCCCGGGCTCGCCGGCGCCGCCGTCGACGAGACCCTGCGCTTCGACACCTCGGTGCCGATCTGGCGCCGGATCACCAGCCGCGACACCGAGCTCGCCGGGGTGCCGCTGCCCGCCGGCACCAAGCTCGCCCTGTGGCTCGCCGCCTGCAACCGCGATCCCGCCGTCTTCTCCGACCCGGAGCGCTTCGACCTGCACCGCCCCGACGCCCACCGCGCCCTCTCCTTCGGCAGGGGCGCCCACTTCTGCCTCGGCGCCGGGCTCGCCCGGCTCGAGGCGCAGCTCGCCCTCGAGGAGCTCGCCGGCCGGTTCCCCCGGTTGCACCTGGTCCCCGGCCAGCAGCTGTGCTTCCACCCCAACATCGCCTTCCGGGGCCCGCTGGAGCTCTGGGTCCACCCCTAGAATCTCGGCGATGGCGGTCACCTGGAGCGACGAGATCGACGACGTTCTCGCCTCCGATCTCACCGTCGCCCTCGCCTACCCCACGCCCGCGGGAGGTGTGGTGGTCGCCCCGGTGGCGCCGATCGGGCTGCGCGACCGCGAGGCGGGGACGGTCAGCTTCACCACCTCGCTGGGATTCGGGCGCAAGCTCGAGCGGATCCGCCGCGATCCGCGGGTCGCGCTCAGCTACCACACCCGCGAGCACGGCTTCTCGCGGAGCGGCTGCTTCGTCCACGTGCAGGGCACCGCGACCCCCCGCCGTCTCGACCCCGAGACGCTCCGGCGTGAGGTGGGTGGACGCAGCGAGCGCTTCATGGGGCCGCCGAGGACCGGGCGCTTCTGGGACGGCTGGCTGCGCGAGTACTACCAGGACCGGCTCGTCGTCGACGTCGCCGTCACCCGGGTCGTGGTCTGGCGCGACCTGCAGTGCGGCGGCGAGCCGCTGGTCGCCGGCGATCCGCTCCCCGCGGCGCCGCCGGCCGCGCAGGCCGAGCCGGCCAAGGGCGCGGGGCCGCGGCTCGACAGCGTCAGGGCCGCCGCCCGGCTGCGCACCCTGCCCCACTGCCTGCTCGGCTACCTCCAGGCCGACGGCCACCCCGCGGTGGTTCCGGTGACCGCGGGCTCGGGTGGCGCCGACGGCATCCGCCTCACCAGCCGCGGCGCGCCGCTGCCCCTCGGCGGGCGGCGTGCCGGCCTGATGGCCCACAGCTTCCGGGCGAAGCTCGTGGGCCTGGAGATGCGCCAGCACACCGGCTGGCTGACCGCCGACCGGCCCGACGCCGCGGTCTACGCCCCGCACACCGCCAGGGGCTTCCGCGCCCCGCCCAACAAGACGCTGCTGCTCCTCGCCAACGGGCTGATGGCGAAGAAGGGCCTGCGCGACGCCCGCCGCTCAGGGGCGGCCGACCGGGTCTGAACCGGCGGCGACCCGCGCCACGGCCGGCACCAGGCATCCGGCGGGATGCTGGCAGGCGTGCAGCACGCTCGGCGGCGGTGCGGGCACGACCTCGGCGCCGCGACGCACGGTGAGCAGCGCCACCACCCCGCCGGCGGCGCAGACCAGGCCGGCGATGATCATCGCGCCGTGGTAGGCGGTGACGTACGCGGGGCTGCCCAGCCGGGTTGATGCCATCCCCGACACCAACGGGAGGGTGGCGACGGCGATCAGCGCGGCCACCCGGGCGACCGCGTTGTTGACCGCCGAGGCGACGCCGGCGTGGCGCTCCTCGACGGCGCCGAGGACCGCCGCGGTCAGTGGGGCCACGGTGATGGAGATGCCGAGCCCGACCACCACCACCCCGGGGAGCACGTCGCGGAGATAGTCGGCGTGGCCGCCGATGCCGGCGAGCAGGATCAGGCCGAGGCCGAGGACCAGCGGACCCACGGTCATCGGCAGCCGCGGTCCGATCCGCTGGGCGAGGGCGCCCACGCGCGCGGAGAGCAGGAGCGTCAGCAGGGTGAGCGGCGTCAGCGCCGCCCCGGCGGCGATCGGCGACCAGTGCGCCGCCACCTGGAGCTGGAGGACGGTGAGGAAGATCGCGGTGCCGAGGCCGCCGTACACGGCGAAGGTGGCCAGGTTGGCGCCGGTGAACTGGAGGTCGCGGAAGAGCGAGGGCGGGAGCATCGGCGCGCGCGCCCTCCGCTCGACGATGACGAAGGCGGCCAGGGCAAGGGCGCCCGCCACCCCGGTGATCACCACCCCGGTCCGGTCGCCGGGGTGGGAGGCCTCGGTGAGCGCATAGACCACGCCGCCGAGTCCCGCGACGCCGAGCACCGAGCCGGCGATGTCCGGCGGCCCCGAGGCGTCGCGGTCGAACGTCTCGGGGACATGGCGGAGCGCGGCCCAGGCGGTGAACGCGGCCACCGGCAGGTTGAGCACGAAGATGAGCCGCCAGGAGACCGCCGCGACCAGCCAGCCGCCCAGCAGGGGGCCCACCGCCCCCGCCAGTCCCTGGGTCCCCGCCCAGGCGCCGATGGCGCGGCCGCGGTCCTGGGGCCGGAAGCTGGCGGTGAGGATCGCCAGGCTCTCGGGGGTGAGCATCGCGCCGCCGGCCCCCTGGAGCAGCCGCGCGGCGATGAGCAGGCCGGTCGAGGGCGCCACCGCGCAGAGCAGGGAGGCGGCGGTGAAGACGGCGAGGCCGATCACCAGCAACCGGCGGCGGCCGTAGCGGTCGCCGAGGGCGCCCCCGAGGAGCAGCAGCGAGCCCAGCGCCAGGGTGTAGCCGTTGACCGTCCACTGCAGCCCGGAGAACTCGCTGTGGAGATCGCGCCCGATCGCCGGCAGGGCGACGTTGACCACGGTCGCGTCGAGGGCCGCCACCGCCGAGGAGAGGATGCTGACCACCAGCACCCAGCGTCCCGCACGGGTGCCGTAGGCGACCTGTCCGGGCCCGATCGGCTCGTCGAGGTTCGGGCCCACGCGGCGATGATAGGCGCCGGGAACCGCATTCCGATCTCGGCTATGCTGTGCTCTCGACCGGCAGATCGTGCCGCCGCGTGGAGGGGCTGCGTGACCGGAATGGGGGGTCAGATGACGTGAGCCGCGAGGCGCGTGCGCACGTCGAGGCCGACGCCAAGCCGGTCCGCTGGGGGCTCCCTCTGACCGTCCTGGTGGTCGGCATGTTCATGTCGATCCTCGACACCGACATCGTCAACGTCGCCGTGCCCACCATGCAGCGCGACTTCGGCGCCACCACCGACCAGGTGCAGTGGGTGGCGACGATCTACACCCTGATGCTGGGGATCGTGGTGCCGGCGAGCGGCTGGCTCGGCGACCGCTACGGGCTCGACCGCATCTACAACATCGCCCTGGTCGCCTTCGCCGCAGGGTCTGCGCTCTGCGGTGTGGCCTGGAGCCTGAACAGCCTGCTCTTCTTCCGGGTGGTGCAGGCGATCGGCGGAGGGCTGATGCCGGCGGTGTCGATGGCGATGCTCTACAAGATCGTGCCGCCGCAGCGGCTCGGCGTCGCCATGGGGCTCTTCGGTCTCGGCGTGCTCTTCGCCCCCACCGTCGGCCCGACCGTGGGCGGGTACCTCGTCGAGTACGTCAACTGGCGGCTGATCTTCTACATCAACGTCCCCATCGGCGCCCTGGGCCTGATCGCCGCGCTGATGGTGCTGCCGCGGTTCCCCAAGATCGTCGGCCAGCGCTTCGACGTCGCCGGATTCCTCACCGTCTCGACCGGCCTCTTTGCCCTGCTGCTCGCCCTCTCCAAGGGCGCCGACTGGGGCTGGAGCTCGTACCGCGTCCTCGGGCTCTTCGCGATCGGAGCACTGTGCCTGGCGATCTTCGCGGTGGTCGAGCTCTCGGTCTCGGAGCCGCTCATCGACGTGCACGTCTTCCGCTACCCGAACTTCACCAACTCGCTGGCGCTCATCTCCTTCCTCATGGCCGGCCTCTTCGGGCTGTACTTCTACATCCCGCTGTTCCTCCAGGAGGGGGAGGGGCTCGGCGCTCTGCAGGCGGGGCTGCTGCTGCTCCTCCCGGCGCTGCTCACCGGCCTCACCATGCCCTTCGCCGGGAAGGTCTACGACAAGGTCGGGGCGCGATGGCCGGCGGCGGTCGGCTGCCTGGTGGTGGCCTACGGCACCTACCTGATGCGCAACGTCACCCCGGACACCCCCCGGGGGACCCTGGTCCTGTGGATGTGCGTGCGCAACTTCGGCATGGGCATCGCGTTCATGCCGATCATGGCCAGTTCGATGGCGGGGATGCCTGCGGCAGAGGTGAACCGGGCCAGCGCGGTGAGCAACATCGCCCAGCGGGTGTCCTCGGCGTTCGGCCTTGCCGTGATGACCTCGCTGCTCACCACCCAGATGGCCCAGCAGTACTCCAGCCGGGCCTCGCTCAGCGTCGCCGGGATGGCCGCCGACCCCCACCTCAGCGGTCCGGGGATGCTCGGCTGGCACGGGGCGGTGCAGACCGCCGCCTTCGGCGGCGGCCTCGGCGACCTGTTCCTGGTCACCGCCGGGGGGACGGCGCTCTGCGCCCTCCTGGCGCTGCTGCTGCCCAACAAGCCGGTCGAGGGCGGCGCGATGATGGCGATGATGGAGGGCGGGCCCGCACCCGCCTCGGAGGCGGCCGGGGTGGACGCCGCGGTCGTCGCGCCCGCAGCGCCCGAGCCCGAGCCCGAGCCTGCCCAGGCTCCGCCGCCGCGGCGCCGCACCGCCCCCCGGCGCAGCCCGGCCGCGCCCCCGGTGGCCGCGGCCGTGGCCACCACCGAGTCGCGGCTCTCGTCGTAGCCGGCCCTGGGAGTGGCGGCCCGGTGGCCGCTACTCCCGCCGGTTCTGTGGCTTAGTTCTGTGACCGGTTCCTAGTCGTCGTCGTCGTCGTCGTTGTTGTCATCGTCGCCGTGGTCGTGACGATGGTCGTGGTCGCCGTGGTCGCCGTGATCGTCGTGACGATCGTGATCGTGCCGGTCGTGGAACACTCGCATCTCGGGCATCTGTCAGCTCCTTCCCTGTTGGTTGACTGCGCGACGGGACACTCTCCCGCCGCGTTTGCTAACTCCGATGAGCACCGGCTCCGCGGACCGCTGCGCGGTCCACAGGCGGTGGTATGCGCCCTCGCTGGCGAGCAGCCCGGCGGGCGTCCCCTCCTCGACGATGACGCCGTCGCGGAGCACCGCGACCCGGTCGGCGACGCCGGCCATGGCGAGGCTGTGGGTGACGAGGATCACCGTCCGGCCCCGCGCCGCGCTGCGGATGGCGGCCAGGACCTCCGCCTCCGCATGTGCGTCGAGCCCGGTGGTGGGCTCGTCGAGCAGCAGGATCGCGGTGTCGCGGAGCAGCGCCCGGGCGATCGCGATGCGCCGCTTCTGGCCGCCGGAGAGGTGGCCTCCCCCCTCGCCGGCCGGACTGTCGTAGCCGCCCGGAAGGCGTGAGGCGAACTCGTCCACCAGGGCGAGCTGCGCCGCCGCCAGCACCTCCTCGTCGCTCGCCGAGGGGCGGCCGAAGGCGATGTTGTCGCGGATGCTGCCGTCCATGATCCACGGGTCCTGGGGCACCAGGGCGATGCGCTCGCGGAGCGAGGCGAGGCCGAAGCGGCGCAGGTCGGTCCCGTCGACGGTGATGGCGCCGGCGTCGGCGTCGTAGAGCCGCAGCAGCAGGCTGAGAAGGGTGGACTTGCCGGCCCCGGTGGGACCGACGATCGCCATCGTCGTGGCCGCGGGCACGCGCAGGTCGAGGCCGGCGAGCACCGGGGCCGCCGCGCTGTACGCGAAGCTCACCGCCTCGAAGCGGATGGCCTCGTCAACGGTGGTGAAGCGCAGCGGCCGCGGGTCCTCGTCGACGAGCTCGGCGCTGCCGAGGATCTCGAAGATCCGCTCCTGGCTCGAGACCCGCCGGGCCATGGTGACGCTCATCCGGGTGAGCGCGCGCACCGGCCCGTAGAGGTTGCTCAGGTACGAGAGCACCACCAGGAGGACGCCGACGGTCATGGTGCCGTGGGTCACCCGCAGCACCCCGACCCAGAGGACGAACCCCGAGCCGGCGGCGAGGATGATGTCCCCCACCGGCGCGTAGCGGGCGCTGAGCTCGAGGGCGGTGAGCCGGGTGCGCGTCGCCGCGTGGTTGTGGCCCGCGAAACGCCGCAGCGCCTCGCGCTCCTGGGCGAACGCCTGCACCGCGCGGATGTGGCGGAGCGCCTCGGTGAGGTGCGAGGCGAGCTGGCCCTGCTGCTCGCGCGACTCGCGCTGCGCCGGCTGGATGACGCGCCGGCGGACCAGCGCGAGGAAGACGAGGAAGGGGATGACGGCGAGCCCTGCGACGGCCATCAGCGGATCGATCGCGCAGAGCACCACCAGCATCCCCGCGAGGGTGAGGATCTCGGGAACCAGGATCGCCATCCAGGCGACGAGCGCGTCCTCCACCCGCGAGATGTCCCCGGTCAGCCGGGTGACCAGGTCGCCGGAGCGCTGCCGGTCGTGGAAGCGCAGCGAGAGGCGGAGCAGCTGGGCGTGCGCCGCGGCGCGGAGGTCGGCTCCGATGCGCTCGGTGCCCATGCCGATGAGGCAGTCGGTGAGGTAGCCGAGCAGGGCGCTGAGGGTGGCGAGCAGCACCATCGCCAGTGCGGCGGCGGCTGCGAGGGCGAGGGGACCCCGCGCCTGCACCGGGGCGAGGATGGAGAGCGGTCCCTGCACCCGCTTCCCGCCGATGGCGTAGTCGACGGCGAGGAGCAGGGGCCAGGGCCGGGCGAGGTCGACCGCGGTCTCGGTGAGGGTGACGGCCGAGCCGACGGCGAGGTGCCAGCGGTACGGCCAGAGGAAGCGGGTCAGCAGCACCCGCATGGGGCGGCCCTCTGTCATTGCGACCAGCGGGCCTCGAGATCGCGCAGCAGCCGTGCCCGGGAGGCGAAGGCGGCGACGATCAGCAGCACCAGCCCCGCGGCCACGGCGGTGGCGACGATCCAGTCGCGCGCGCCGGCGGCGGGTACCGGGGTGTGAACGGCGACGATCGGTGGCGCCCGCGCCGGGACCGCGGTGGGCTGGGTGATCGCCGGTGCGGCGGGGGAGGGAGGCGCGGGCGCCGCGGGCGGCGGTGCGGCCACGGCGGGCGGGGCCGGCGGTGCGGCGGCGTCATGGACGCGCGGCGCGACCGGCGTCTGCACCTGGGCGAGCCGGACGGGGATGGGCGTGGACACCACCGCGCGCCCGGGCGGGGGGGCGGCCGCGGAGGGCGGCGGAGCGGCGGTGGGCGGCGGAGCCGCGGTGGGCGAGGGAGCCGCGGTGGGCGGCGGTGCCGCGGCCGAGGGGCTCGGGGCGGCCGGCGCGGGGCTCGGCGTCGCCTCGGTCCGAGAGCGACTGCGCGCGCGCGGGGAGGGGGTCGGAGACGGGTGCGTCCGCGCCCGGACCGGCGCGTGCCCGAGCATCGTCGCCGCGACGGCGAGGACGAGCGCACAGAGCAGCCAGCGCCACATCCGGCCCGACCGCAGCGCCACTCCTCGCCTCCTGATCTCCGGGCATGCGGCGACGTGTGCGTGCGCACCCGGATTCCCGACCCTGACTGTATGACGCGGCCGATCATAGCGCCGCTCCGTTGGCCACGTGGCAAACAGCTTCGCGGTTGCGCAATGGCCGTCAGTGCTGACGCGGATTGCACGACGCGATTGCCGACGTCAGTCGCGGGGTGCCGGTCAGGCTGCCAGGCGCCGGCGCAGGAACTCCAGGACGCTGGCGGTGAAGGCGTCGTTGCGGTCGCCCGCGACCATGTGGGCGGCGCCGGCGACATCGACGTACTCGGCGCCGGGGGCGACCCGCAGGAAGGCCTGGACCGCCGCCTCGGAGACGATCTCGCTGCGGGCGCCGCGGACGAGCAGCAGCGGGCAGGTCACCGCGGCGGCGGCCTGCTCGAAGCGCTCGGTCCGGTGGTACCGCTGCGGCGGCCAGTTGCTGGTGACGAAGGCAGGGTCCCAGTGCCAGCGGTAGCGGCCGTCCTCGCCGAGGCGCAGGTTGCGCGCCAGGCCGGTGGTGTTCGCGGGGCGTGGCCGGTGGGGGAGATAGGCGGCGACGGCGTCCGCGGCCTCCTCGATCGAGGCGAAGCCGCCGGTGTGCGCGGCCATGAAGGCGCCGACGCGGTCACGCCCGCGGGGGTCGAGCTGCGGGGTGATGTCGACGAGCACCAGGGCGCTGCAGTCCGCGCGGGGTGGCTCGCCGGTGGCGATGAGCGAGGCGAGGCCGCCGAGCGACGCCCCGACCAGGGCAGCCGGCCGGCCGATCTGCTCGAGGACGTGGCGCAGGTCGCTGCCGTAGGCGTCGAGCGAGTAGTCGGCGTCCTCCGCCCAGGTGCTGTCGCCGTGACCGCGCTGATCGAGGCTGAGCGCGAGGAGGCCGGCCTCGCCGAGTGCGCGGGCGGTGGCGCCCCAGGCGTGCCGGGTCTGGCCGCCGCCGTGGAGGAGCAGGCAGGGAGGGCCGGTCCACGGGCCCTCGGCCTCGGCGGCGAGCTCGATCGAGCCCGCGCCGCGGAAGCGCACGGTCACGGGAGGGTCCACCTCACGGGAATCAGTATACTTCGCTTACTCAATCGGTCCCGCCCGGGCGCCCACCCGCGAGGTAGCCTGCACCGGTGTCGAAGCTACGCCGTCCCGCCGCCGCGGCGCCGGCGATGATCGCCGCGCTCGAGCGGCGCCCGCCAGAGGCCGCCGCCCTGCGGGTGCCGAAGACCGCCGAGCTGGTGGCCGCGCACATCCGCCGCCGGATCGTGCGCGGCGAGCTCCACGAGGGCGACGCGCTCTCCGGCGAGACCGCGCTGATGGCCCAGTTCGGCATCTCCCGGCCGACGCTCCGCGAGGCGTTCCGGATCCTCGAGTCCGAGGCGCTGATCAGCGTCCGCCGCGGCGTCCACGGCGGGGCGAGGGTGAACGCCCCGGCGAGCGCGGTCGCCGCCCGCTATGTCTCGCTCATCCTCCAGTACGACGCGGTGCCGCTCGCCGACGTCTACGAGGCGCGCACCGCGCTCGAGGCGCCCGCCGCCGCCCGGCTCGCCGCCAGCCCCGACCACGTCGCCCTGGCTGCGCGGTTGCGCGCCCACCTCGAGGAGAGCGGCGATCCCGACGACCTCGCGGTGGCGGTGCAGATCCACGCCGGCTTCCAGCGGCTGGTGGTCGAGCTCGCCGGCAACCGCACCGTGCGGCTGCTCAGCTCGATGCTCGAGAGCCTCTACGCCGACGCCGCCCGCCAGTACGTGCGCGAGCACGAACCGGGGCTCACCCAGCAGAAGCGGCGCCGCGCCGAGCGCGCCCACCACCGGCTCGTCGAGCTGGTGCGTGCGGGCGACGCCGCGGCCGCCGAGGAGCTCTGGCGCCACCACCTCACCGAGATCGGCAGGGTGCTGGCGCCGGGTGTCGGCGGCGCGGTGCTGGAGGTGGTGTGATTCGTGTGATGAGGAGCACGGCATGGGTGGGCTGATCGCCTACGGCGCGTACATCCCCTACCACCGGCTGCAGCGCAGCCGGATCGCGGCGGTGCTCGGCTCCGGCGGCGGGCCGGGCAGCCGTGCGGTCGCCTCCTACGACGAGGACACCACCTCGATGGGCGCCGAGGCCGCTCGCGCCGCGCTGCGCATGCTCGAGGGCGCCGGCGCGACCCCGCGTCAGCTCTACTTCGCCACCGCCGCGCCCGCCTACCTCGACAAGACCAACGCCGCCGCCATCCACGCCGCGCTGCGCCTGCCCGAGTCGGCGCTCGCCGTCGACATGGCCGGGGCGGTGCGCTCCGGGGTCGGCGCGCTGCTCGCCGCCGCCGACGCCCGTGTGCCCACCCTGGCGGTGCTCTCCGACGTGCGCACCGGGCTGCCCGGGGGCGGCGACGAGCGCGAGGGCGGCGACGCGGCCGCGGCCCTGGTGTTCGGCGGCGACGGCGACGGCGCCCCGGTGATCGCCGAGATCCTCGCCCACCACTCGACGACCGGCGAGTTCCTCGACCGCTGGCGCCTTCCCGGCGACCCCGCCTCGCGGGTCTGGGAGGAGCGCTTCGGCGAGCATGTCTACGGCCCGCTCGCGGCCGGCGCATACCGGGCCGCGCTCGCCGGCGCGGGCATCACCGCCGCCGAGATCGACCACCTCGCCGTCACCGGGGTGCACGGCCGCGCCACCCGCGCGATGGCGAAGGCCGCGGGGGTGCGCCGCGAGGCCCTCGCGCCCGACCTCGCCGCCGCCATCGGCAACACCGGCACCGCGGCGGCCGGCATCGCGCTGTGCGACCTGCTCGACCGCGCCGAGCCGGGGCAGACCCTGGCGCTGGTGGTGCTCGCCGACGGCGCCACGGTGCTGCTGCTGCGCACCACCGCGGCGCTCGCCGCCCACCGCGCCCCCGTCCCGGTGTCGGCGCAGATCGCCGCCGGCAACGACGGGCTCGCCTACGCCAGCTACCTCACCTGGCGCGAGCTGCTCGTCCGCGAGCCGCCGCGCCGCCCCGATCCCGAGGCGCCGGCGGCGCCTCCGTCGCACCGCGGCGAGGAGTGGAAGTACGGCTTCGTCGCCTCGCGCTGCGAGGCGTGCGGCGCCCGCCATCTCCCCCCGGCGCGGGTCTGCGTCGCCTGCCACGCGGTCGACCGGATGCGCGCGGAGCCGCTCGCCGACGTCCCGGCGACCATCGCCACCTTCACCGTCGACCGGCTCGCCCACACCCCCAGCCCGCCGCTGGTCGCCGCGGTTATCGACTTCGACGGCGGCGGCCGCTTCCGCTGCCAGCTGACCGATGTGGCCCCCGAGGAGGTGGCCATCGGCGGCCGCGTGGAGATGACATTCCGCAGAATGGTCACCGCGGGCGGCATCCACAACTACTTCTGGAAGGCACGGCCGCTGCGGCAGGCGGAGGTCCCCGCCGGCACCGCCGCGACGGCTGCCAACGGCGCCCGGGGCGCATAGGAGAATCCGATGGCTTCGAAGGGCATCCGCGACCGCGTCGCCGTCATCGGCATGGGCTGCACCACCTTCGGCGAGCACTGGGACCGCTCGACCGACGACCTCCTCGTCGACGCCGCCGGCGACGCCATCGCATCCGCCGGCGTCGCCCTGGAGGACGTCGACGCCTACTGGCTCGGCACCATGGCGTCGGGGTTGAGCGGGCTCACCCTGAGCCGGCCGCTCAAGCTCGACTACCGCCCGGTCTCGCGCATGGAGAACATGTGCGCCACCGGCTCGGAGGCCTTCCGCAACGCCTGCTACGCGGTGGCCAGTGGCGCCTTCGACATCGTGATGGCGATCGGCGTCGAGAAGTTGAAGGACTCGGGGTTCTCCGGTCTCGCCATCCCCTCGCCGCCGAACGACGGCACCGGCGGGATGGGCGAGATCACCGCCCCGGCGATGTTCAGCCTGCTGGCCCCCGCCTACGCCAAGAAGTACGGGGTCTCCGACGAGGCGCTCAAGGAGGTGATGACCCGCATCGCCTGGAAGAACCACAGCAACGGCGCCCGCAACCCCCGCGCGCAGTTCCGCAAGGAGGTGCCGAAGGAGACGATCCAGAACGCCCCGCTCATCGCCGGCCAGCTCGGCATCTTCGACTGCTCGGGGGTGAGCGACGGCGCCGCGGCGGCGATCCTGGTGCGGGCCGAGGACGCCCACCGCTACACCGAGCATCCGATGTACGTGAAGGGGCTCTCCTTCGTCGCCGGCCCCGGCGCCGGACTTCTCGACCCCGCCTACGACTACACGACCTTCCCCGAGGTGGTGGCCGCGGCCAGGGACGCCTATGCCCAGGCCGGGGTGCGCGACCCGCGCTCCGAGCTGGCCATGGCCGAGGTGCACGACTGCTTCACCCCGACCGAGCTGGTGCTGATGGAGGACCTCGGCTTCAGCGAGCGCGGCGCCGGCTGGGAGGACGTGCTCAGCGGCACCTTCGACCTCGGCGGCGAGCTCCCCGTCAATCCCGACGGCGGGCTGAAGGCGTTCGGCCACCCGATCGGCGCCAGCGGCCTGCGGATGCTCTTCGAGTGCTGGCTGCAGCTCCGCGGCGAGGCGCCGCCCGAGCGCACCATCGCCAGCGTCGCCTCCGGTCGCCGGCTCGCGCTGACCCACAACCTCGGCGGCGGTCCCGGGGAGTGCGTCTCCTTCGTCTCGGTGGTGGGCTCGGAGCCGACCGCGTAGACGGGGCGGCTACTCGACCGGGGCGCCCGGGACGAGGTGCTCGGTCGGCGGCGGCCAGAGCGTGCCCAGCCACTCGAGGCTGTGCACCATCTCGAGGCGCCAGGCGGCCCAGCCGTGGCCGCCCGGGACCACGTCGAAGGAGACCGGCTCCCAGCCGAGGCGGCGCAGCTCGGTGCCGAAGGTCTCGTTGGCCTCGAGGAAGTGGCCGTCGCCGGTGCCGACCCCGACGTAGAGGGGCATGCGGTCCACGGCGCCGATCCGGGCCACCGAGAGCAGCGGGCTGTTGGCAGCCGCCGCCGGTCCCTTGAAGAGGTCGCGCCGCGCGGTGAAGTAGCCGGAGTAGCTCGCCGCCCAGTCGAAGATCTCGGGGTGGTGGACGGCGATGTTGACCGCCCCGTAGCCGCCGGCGCTGAGGCCGGCGATGCCGCGCCGCTGGCCGCCGAGGGTGCGGTAGCGCGCGTCGATGGCGGGCACCACCTGGTCGACCAGCCAGTCCTCGACCCGGTCGCCGCGGGCGGTGTCGCCCCACTCGGCGTCGGCGGTGGCATCGCCGTTGCCATTGGGGAGCACGGCGATGAGCGGGGGGATCACCCGGGCCGCGATCAGCTGGTCGAGCACCCCG
The DNA here is from genome assembly GCA_036269455.1 of Candidatus Dormiibacterota bacterium. Lineage (GTDB taxonomy): Bacteria > Chloroflexota > Dormibacteria > Aeolococcales > Aeolococcaceae > CF-96. The sequence goes on from DATARS010000062.1 coordinate 24,047, forward strand.
GGGAGCTGGGCGCCGCTCATCCACTGCATCTCGGTCGACGGGTAGCCGTGGAGGAAGTAGAGCGTCGCGAAATCCATCCCCGGCTCCAGGCTGTAGGCCGCGGGCAGGTAGACCCGGACGTCGCGCCTGTTCACCGAGATCACCTGGATGTGGCCGGTGGGGACGTGCGCCCCCCCCTTCACCACCGCCACCACCCCCGAGCGCGAGTGACCGTCGTGGCCGGTCGCCGGAGCGAGGTTGCCGCCCGGGCCCGCCGGCACCGCGTAGCTGTAGAGCGCGGTGAGCGAGCCGTCCTGGAGCGCGGTGGTCGCGGCGGGCACGGCCAGGACCATCGCCCCGGTGAGGGCGAGGAGCAGCGCGGGGGCGGTCCGGGGGCTGCGCCGCAGCCGCGCCACCAGCCCGACCAGGTCGGTGCGGAGCAGCGACCCCATCGCCGCGCCGGCGGTGGTCGCGAGCCAGGCCATCAGCAGCATGCCCAGCGGCTGGGCCACCCAGCCGAGGGCCACGACGTTGGTCTCCAGGCCTCCGGTCGATCCGCTGCGGGCCGCGCCGGCGAGGAACGGCACCACCTCGATGGCGGTGAAGCCGGCGAGGGCGCCGAGGCGCGCCGGTCCGGGACGGGCGCCCGCCAGGGTGGCGGCGCCGGCGAGGCCGAGCACGGCGAGGAGCGCGGCCACCAGGGCCGCGCGCTGCTCGTCCATCCCCAGGCCGACCGCCCAGCCGCTGAGGCCCGCGTGGGCGACCTTCCAGAGTGCGAGCACGGCGAGCAGGGTCAGCCCGGCCTGGACGAGGCGGTGGCCGGCCAGGGCGCGAATGTGCCGGAGCGGCGGCCGCGAGGGGGCGGCGTCAGCCGTGCGAGTCGTGCTGTCGGCGGGTGCGCTGTGCACGATTGCGCAAGCTTACCCGTCTGGCATGAGGGTGTCTGCGCAAGCCCTCAGGGGGTGGAGGAGTTGAGTCCCTGTGCGCAATCCTCTCCGCGTGATCGGGACATTCGTGGTGGTCGGCCTCGCGGCCACCGCCTGCGGCTCCGCCTCGCCCTGGCCGGCGTCCACGATCCCCACCGCAACCCCCCTGCCCGACGGGTATGTCATGACCATCCCGTCCACTCCGAACACGTCACCCCAGCCGACCCGATCGGCATCTGGACCCAGCGAGTCGAGCCCGCCCGGCACCTGACCGGGCCGGCATTCTCCTCATAATGCCCGCGTGCGCGGGAGCAGACGGGCGCTGATCGAGTGCGGCGTGCTGGTCATCACCCTCGGTCTCCTCCGCGCCCCCAGCCTGCTCGAGCCGGAATGGGCAGCCGACGAGGGCGCCTACGCCAACATCGGCCGGGCGATCCACCACGGCGGCGTCCTCTACAGCACGGTGTGGGACAACAAGCCGCCCGGGGTCTACTGGCTGGCGGCGGTGGCGACCACCGGCGGCACCTCGGCGCTGCGCTTCCACCTCGTCCTGAGCCTGCTCGTCGCCGCAGGCACCCTGATGGTCTGGGTCATCGGCCGCCGCCTGGCGTCGCCCGCGGTGGGGCTGACCGCGGCGCTGGTCTTCGCGGTGCTCGCCTCGGTGCCCAACTTCGACGGCAACCAGCTGAACGCCGAGATGGCGGGGACGGTCTTCGCCATCGCCGGGATGCTGCTGCTGGTGATGCGCCTGCCGGTGTCCGGCCGCCGGGGGCTTGCCGGAGGCGCGATCCTGGGGGTCGCCCTTCTCTTCAAGGCCACCTTCGTCGCCGACCTCCTGGCCGGGCTCGCCGTCCCGGTGCTGGTGGCGGTCGCCTCGGGCCGGCGGCCGGGGCGGGACGAGGCGCGGGCCGCCGCGGTCATCGCCGGCGCGGCGCTCGGCCTGGTCGCCCTCGCCCTCGTGCCCCTGGCGCTGCAGGGGGCGCTGCCCGCGTTCGTCGACGTCGTCGTCCACCAGGACACCCGCTACGCCCAGTGGGCCCAGCTCACCGGCCCGCGGGGCGGCGAGCCCCTCAACTTCGCCGCCGTCCCGAGCGCGCTGCTCCAACTGCTGGGGACGACCCGGATGCTCGCCGTGGTCGTCGCCGGCGCCGCCGCCGCCCTCACGCTGGCGAGCCGCCGCCACCGCGGCGCCGCGGTGCTCGCCCTCTGGCTCGGCTGCGACCTCGCGGTGAGCATGGCCGACGCCCGCGGCTTCACCCACTACGCCCAGCAGATCGAGGCCCCGCTCGCGCTCACCGCCGCGCTGACCGCCGTCACCGCCTGGAGGCGCGGCGACCTGCGCTCACGGGTGCTCGCGCCGGCGGCGGTGCTCGCCGTCTGGCCGGCGATGATCGGCGCGCTCTTCCTCCCCCGCGCCGAGGCCGCCCTGGCCCAGCGGCACCACCTCCCCCCGCTGACCCTGGAGGGCTCGGGCGGGCGGCAGATCCCCGGGTACTACGCCCGCGCCGCCGGCCTGCTGGTCGGACGCACCACTCTCGACGCCTACCGCGCCGCCTTCGCCGGCACCGAGTACCCCGCCAACCAGGCCCGGGCGGCGCTCCTGCGCGGCCACAGCCGCCCCGGCGACCCGGTCTTCGTCTGGGGCTGGACCAGCTCCTGGGTCTACGCCCTCGCCGACCGGCCGGCGGCGAGCCGCTTCATCTGGATGAACAGCGCCTACCACCTCTATCGCGGGGCGGAGCAGCTGCTGCTCGCCGACCTCGCCGCGCATCCGCCGGCCGTGCTCCTCGCCGAGCAGCCGCTCGCCCCGGAGCTCCGGGACATGCTGACCGCCCGTGGATACGCGATCGTCCACGAGCGGGTGGGGGACTGCTGGCTGGCGCCCTGGGCGCCGGGGTCATCCCCCGGCGCCTCGGCGGAGCGGCGCTAGCAGGTCGCCTTCCAGAGCTGTCCGAGCCAGGTCAGGCTGTCCCTGGCCTCGACCGACCACGCCTGCCAGCTGTGCGGGCCGGGGACGGTCTCGGTGTGGAGCGGGGCCCAGCCGAGGGACTGGACGGTGGCGATGAAGTTGGTGGTGTCGGGGCCGAACTCGGTGTCGTCGGCGCCCCGGCCGAGGTAGAGGGGGGTGCGGTCGGTGGAGGGGAAGGTCACCGCGGTGAGCACCGGGCTGTTCTGCGCCGACTCGCTGCCGAAGAGCCGGTCGGGGGCGGTGAAGACCCCGGAGTAGCTCGCCACGAAGCTGAACATGCCGGGGTGGTGGATGCTGATGTTCAGGGCGCCGAAGCCGCCCGCGCTCAGCCCGGCGATGCCGCGGTACTTCGCGCCGAGGGTCCGGTACCTGGCGTCGATGGTGGGCACCAGGGTGCCGGTCAGCCAGGTCTCGACGGTGTCGCCGAGGGGGGTGTCGCCCCAGTAGGAGTCGTCCGCGGTGACGCCCTGGTCGTCGGGGAAGACGGCGATGATCGGGGGCAGCGTGCCCGCGGCGATCATCGAGTCGAGCACCGCCGGCATGTTCCCGCCGCTGATCCAGCTCTGCGCGTTGCCGGGCGAGCCGTGGAGGAAGTAGACGACCGGGAAGGCGGTGGAGGTCAGGGTCGTGGACGCGCCGGGCACGTACACGATCACCGAGTGGCCGCCGCTGGTCAGCTGCTCGGTGTGGCCGGCGATCGAGGCCGCGGCCCTCTGGGTGGCGGCGGAGACCGGCACGCAGTCGGCCAGCGAGGCGACGGTGGTCGGGGTGGTCTGCGGGGTGAGGTCGCGGGCCCGCACGGCGGCGACCGAGGCGACGGTTCCGGCCACCGCCGTGGCGACGGCGGCGATTGCGATGGTGGTCCGCTTCCGGAGTTGCCCGCTCATGTCCGATTGACCTCCCTCACCTTGGTGAGGTCAGTCTGGAAAGCGAAACTTTCGGTTACCTTTCGCCAGACATGGCGCCGGTGTGACGGTTGTCACAGGGTGGTGACGGCGGTTCCGCGACTGCAGATGTGCAGTGATCGGGGGCGGCGGCGCGGGCTCCCGCGCGGACGCGCGCGCGGCCTCGGACGCTATCCTCGTGCCCCATGTCCACCGCCGTATCCGCAGGACCGCTCACCGGCGTTCGCATCGTCGAGGTGGCGGGGATCGGCCCGGGCCCCTTCGCGGCGATGATGCTCGCCGACATGGGCGCCGAGGTGGTGCGCGTCGAGCGCAGCGCTCCGGCGGCCGCCAACGCGGCGGGCGCGCTCGACGCCGTGCTCCGCCGCAACCGCGCCGCGGTGGTGGTGCTCGACCTCAAGTCCGAGGCGGGTCTCGCGTCACTCCTGCGCCTGGTCGAGGGGGCGGACGCCCTGCTGGAGGGGTTCCGGCCGGGGGTCGCCGAGCGGCTCGGATTCGGACCCGACGCATGCCTGGCGCGCAACCCGCGGCTGGTCTACGGGCGGATGACCGGCTGGGGGCAGGACGGTCCGCTGGCGCGGGCCGCGGGGCACGACATCGACTACATCGCGCTGAGCGGGGTCCTCCACTCCATCGGCCGGCCCGGGACGCCGCCGGTGCCGCCGATCAACCTCGTCGCCGACTTCGGCGGCGGCGGCATGCTCCTCGCCTTCGGGATGGTCTGCGCAGTGCTCGAGGCGTCGCGCTCGGGGAGGGGCCAGGTGGTCGACGCGGCGATGGTCGACGGCTGCGCCACCCTGATGGCGATGACCACCAACCTCCACCACCTCGGGTTGTGGAACGACGCGCGCGGCACCAACCTGCTCGACGGTGGCGCCCCCTTCTACGACGTCTACGAGACCTCCGACGGCGGCTACGTCGCCGTGGGCGCGATCGAGCCGCAGTTCTATGCCGAGCTGCTCCGCCGGTGCGGGCTCGAGGATGAGGACCTGCCCGCGCAGCTCGACCGGGCGGCCTGGCCGGAGATGAAGGAGCGGTTCACCCGGCTGTTCCTGACGAGGACCCGCGACGAGTGGTGCGCGCTGCTCGAGGGGACCGACGCGTGCGTGTCTCCCGTGCTCAGCCTCGACGAGGCGCGCGCCCATCCCCACAACCTCGCCCGGGGCACCTTCGTCGAGGCGTTCGGGATGCCGCAGCCGGCCCCCGCGCCGCGGTTCAGCCGGACGCCGGGGACGCTGCGCAGCGGGCCGGCGGCCCCGGACTCCGACGGCGCGGCGGTGCTGGAGCGGTGGGGCCTGAGCGCCGAGGAGCTGAGCCGGCTGGGAGTGTGACGGTCGCGCACAGAATCGTCACCGCGGCGGCGCAGACGCGGAGTTGCGCGGTGCGGGGGCGGTCCTAGACTGGGTGTGTGCCTCGCGGCTGCACCCGCGGCGGCGCGAACCTCGCAGCTGGGATCTTTCTGACCGTGAACGTCGCGCTCGTTGCGGCGGTGGTGGCGCTCGTCGCCGCCACCGCAGCACTGGGTACCTGCGTCGCCCTGCGGGCGCTGCCCGCGGAGATGCCTCCCGACCTGTATCGCATCGCCCGGATCTGCGGCGGTGCGCTCGGCGGCGGGCTGGGCTGCGTGCTCGGGCTGTCGGTGCTGGTGCAGGTGGCCGGGCTGTCGGCGGGACGCACCGTGGCGCTCGACGTGCTGCTCGGCGCGGTGCTCGTCGGGATGGTCGCCGAGCACGCCCTGTTCTCGCGCTGGCTGCGGATGCGGTGGCTGCTCACCCCTGGGGCGGTCCTGCCGCCGGCACTGCCGGGTGACCGGCTGGCGAGGTGGCTGCGACCTCCTCTGGGGATGGCCGGGCTCGCCGTGGTGTTCGCCGCGGTCCTGATCCCGGCGGCGGTGCTCGATCCCGACCTGCCACGGTGGACGCTGCTCTTCGGGCTCGCCTCGCTGGGGCAGGGGCTGGGGATCTGCCTGCTGGCGGTGCGCCCGGCGCGCCGCCGGACGGCCTGAGACCGGGATGATCGCGCGCGCCGCGGACCTGGTGGACACCAGCCTCGTGGTCCGTGCCCAGGCGGGCGATGCCGATGCCGTGACCCTGCTGGCCGAGCAGATCCGTCCCGCGGCGCAGCGGTTCGCGGGGCGCTTCCTCCACGACGACATCCGCGGTGAGGATGTCGCCCAGGTGGCGATGATGAAGGCGTTCTCGCGACTGGCCGATGTGCACACCCCGGCGTCCTTCCCCGCCTGGCTGATGCGCATCGTCCGGAACGAGTGCCTGAACGAGCTCGCGCGGCAGAAGCACGCGCAGGTGCCGCTGTCGGTGCTCGCCGACGAGGGCCTGCAGATCCAGGCACCCTCGGGTGGGGACGACGATCCCGAGGAGGCACTGCTGCGCTCGCAGCTCGCCGAGCTGGTGCGCCGGGTTGCCGCCACGCTGCCACCGCATCATCGCCAGGCCCTGGTGATGCGCGCGCTGGAGGACCGGTCGTACGAGGAGATCGCCGAGGCGTTCGACGTGCCGGTGTCGGTGGTCCGGGTGTGGTACTTCCGGGCGCGGCAGCGATTCCGCAAGGCGTTCGTCGCCATGGTGGTGGCGCGGCGGGGTGTGCCCGCCGTGTGCCAGGAGATGGGGGAGTCGATCGCCTCGCTGATCGAGGGGACGCTGGCCGCGGATGAGTGCGCGTCGGTGCGGGGGCATGTGTCGGCGTGTTCGTTCTGCGCGCAGACGGAGGACGAGCTGCGGGCGACGGCGTTCCGGACGCCGGCGCGGGCGTGGCTGATCGGGCTGGGGCTGCTGCGGTTCGGGTGGCGGCTGCCGCGGCGGGTGGCCCATGCGCCTGCGGCTGCCGCGAAGGTGGCGGTGGCGGGGGCGGGGAGCGCGGTGCTGGCGACCGCGGTTGTGGGGGCGGGGGGAGCTGGCCCGGTTGTGGGCGGGGGTGTGCCGGCTCCGGGTTCGGGCGTTGTCGGGACGTCGGTGTCGGCGTCGCCGGGGGCCACGGCGGTGCGGTCGCCCTCAGCGGTGGCGACGGCGTCGCCGGGTGGGGTGGTGGTTCTGCCGACGCCTGTCGCCTTGCCGGTGCTGCCGGTGTTGGGTGGTGCCGGGGTGATCGGGTCGCTGCTGCAGCAGGTGCAGAACGGGGTGGTGAAGCCGCTCGCGTCGCCGGTGGCGGGCGCGGTGGGGCAGATTGTGGGTGGGGTGGTGCATCCGCCCTCGCCTGCGCCGACGGCGGGAGGTCGGTTGCCGTAGCCGAACCCCGCTACTGCCCGGCGCCGTCCTTGGACTCCAGATACTCCCCCAACCGCTGATACGCCGCCCGCTTCCTCCGATCGGTGATCTCCGTGTACACCCGGAGTGTCTCCAGGGTCGCGTGCCCGAGCACCTCCTGCACCAGGCGGACGTCCCCGTCGGTCGCCTCCAGCAACGTCGTCGCCGTCGTGTGCCGTGCCCCGTGCGGCGTCCGCAGGTCGGCGATCAACCCGAACAGCACCGGGTCCTCGGCGAACCGCCTGCGCAGTGCCAGCAGCGCACTCCGGGCCCCGTCGGTCGTGAGCCGGTTCCCCGCCGGCGCCCGGCCCCGCACCAGCTCCGGGCGGGCCAGGCTGATGAACAGCGCCTCGCTCTCGTCCGGCCCGCGCCGCTCCAGGTACTCGCGCACCGCCGCCATGGCCCCCTCCGTCAGATAGACGGTTCGGTGCTTGCCGCCCTTGCCGAGCACCCGGAACCCATCCGGCCGCACGTCGGTGCGGTCCAGGGCGCACGCCTCCGAGATCCGGCATCCGGTGGCGATCAGCAGATGCACCAGGGCCCGATCCCGCAGGTCGCGCAGGCTCCCCACCGGCAGCGCCGCCAGCAGCCGGGGCACCGTCTCGGTCGGCACCGGATGCGGATCACCCACCGCGTACCGCGGCACGATCACCACCCGGCTGAACTCCTCCTCGGTCCAGCCCTCGTCGTAGGCGTACGCCAGGAACCGCCGCAGCGCCACCAGCGCCCGCGCCCTGGTCCGGGCGTGGCCCAGCACCTGGGCCAGCTCGATCTGGTACCGGCGCAGCCGCTCGCGGTCCACCCCGGCGCAGAACGCCTCGCCCAGGGGCTGGGTGCGCATGTAGGCGACGAACTTGGCCAGATCCTGCCGGTAGGCGCGCACCGTCGTCGGCGGCCGGTTGCGCTGGACCCGGAGATTGTCGAGGAACTGCTCGACCTGGTCGGGCAGCGGGTCACCGGGGCCGGGCACATGCTCCGCCCAGCCCGGCCGACGCGCCGACGTCCGGGCCGTGCCGCGGCGGCGGGGGCTGGCCGGGGTGCTCACGATCCGCGTCAGCCGGGCCCGCTCTCCCGGGGGGGCAGCCCGAACTGGGCGCAGATGTCGGTGACCACCCGATGAGCGGTCTCGACCATGTCCTGCTCGGTCAGCTCCCGCGTTCCGTTGCGGGGCGCGATCGCCGCCTCGGCGGCGTCCATCGCGCTCCAGTGCAGCTCGCGGGGAGCGGAGTCGGGCAGCACGGAGCGGGTCGCCTCGAGGGCGATCTGCTCGATGCGGGCTCGCCGCGCCAGGTCCACACGTCGGTCGGCCATGGCGCCGAAGTATGCCACGCCCCGACGGCGGAGTCCTCAGCCTGTGGCAGCCGGAATCGGTGGCGAGGCGATGACGATCTCGACATCGCCGCCGCTCTCGCGGCGCATGCCCACCACCCGGAGGATCTCCGCCTCGTCGATGGAGTCCTCCTTGATCAGGGCCTGGGTGAGCTCGTCGAGCCGCCAGCGGTGAGCGTTGAGCAGCGAGCAGGCCTGGTCCATGCAGCCGTCGACGATCCGGCGCACCTCGTCGTCGATGGCCTCCGCGGTGGTCTCGCTGTACGGGCGCGCCGCTCCGAAGGGGCGTGCGGCGTCGGCGTCCTCGCCGAAGTTCAGCGGCCCGACCCGCGCGCTCATTCCCCAGCGCGCCACCATCTGATGGGCGATCTGGGTGACCTGGCGGAGGTCGTTCTCGGCGCCGGTGGTGACCAGCCCGTAGACCACCTGCTCGGCCGAACGCCCGCCGAGCGCGACGGTGATGCGCGCGCGCAGGTAGTCCTCGGGATAGTTCTGGCGGTCGTCGACGGGGCTCTGCACCGTCACCCCGAGCGCCATGCCGCGGGGCACGATCGAGACCTTGCGCACCGGGTCGGTGCCCGGGATGAGCAGCGCGAGCAGGGCGTGGCCCGACTCGTGGACGGCGGTGCGCTCCCGGTCCTTGGGGGTGAGCACGATGTGACGCGCCGCGCCGAGGAGGATCTTCTCCAGCGCCTGGCTGAAGTCCTGGCGGGTGACCGCGTCGTGCCCCAGCCGTGCGGCGAGGAGCGCCGCCTCGTTCACGAGGTTGCGCAGCTCGGCGCCGACCAGGCCGGTGGTCTGGCCGGCGATGTCGTTGAGGTCGACGTCCGGGTCGAGCGGCACCTCGCGGGTGTGGATCTTCAGGATCGCGGCGCGGCCGGCGCGGTCCGGGGGCTGCACGAGCACCCGGCGGTCGAAGCGCCCGGGGCGGAGCAGCGCCGGGTCGAGGACGTCGGCGCGGTTGGTGGCCGCGAGCACGACCACCCCCTCGCGGGAGTCGAAGCCGTCCATCTCGGTGAGGATCTGGTTGAGGGTCTGCTCCTGCTCGTCGTTCCCGCCGAGGCGCATCCCCGAGGCGCGGCTGCGGCCGATGGCGTCGAGTTCGTCGATGAAGATGATCGAGGGTGCGGCGGCGCGTGCCTTGGCGAAGAGGTCGCGGACGCGCGAGGCGCCGACGCCGACGATCATCTCCACGAACTCCGAGGCGGAGATCGAGAAGAAGGCGACCCCGGCCTCGCCGGCGACGGCGCGGGCGAGCAGGGTCTTGCCGGTGCCCGGCGCGCCGACCAGGAGCACGCCCTTGGGGATGGTGCCGCCGAGCCGCTGGTACTTCGCCGGCTCGCGGAGGAAGTCGACCACCTCCTCGAGCTCCTGCTTCGCCTCCTCGATGCCGGCGACGTCGGCGAAGGTGGTGCGCGGCCGCTCGGGGTCGTAGAGCCGCGCCCGGCTCTTGCCGAGGCCGAAGACGCCCCCGGCCCCGCTGCCTGCGCTGCGCCGGATGAGCAGCAGGAAGAACACTCCGAAGAGCAGCGTCGGGCCGAAGCTCAGGAGGATGCTGAGGAAGGTGCTGCCGTTCGCCGGGTTGGCGGTGACCTGCACCTTGTGCTCCTCGAGCAGCGCCTCGAGGTTGTCGGCGCTGGGCCCGCTGGCGAAGGCGGGCCGCTCGGTGTGGAAGTCGACCGAGCTGTCGCTGCTGCCCGGCGCCGACACCGGCTTCTTCGCGTGGCCGTCGATCGACTCGCCGGTGCCGGTCACGCTGACGACGTTGTCGGCCTCGACCTGCTGCTTGAAGGTCGAGTAGGGGATCGTCACCCGGTGGGTGGTCGACTGACCGGCGAGCTGGGCGATGATGATGTTGGCGACGAGCACCGCGCCGATGAGGAGCCACCAGCGCGAGGTGCGCCACGGGGGCACCCTGTTCGGCTGTCCGGGAGTACCCGGCTTCGGGCCCCGTGGGGGCGGCGCCGTCGACATCGCCGGCCCAGCCTAGCAGGGACGGGGAGGGATCAGACCTCGGCGTGGGCCGCCGGCGCCCCGGCGGCCGCGGGCGTTCGCGACTTCTGGGGCAGCAGCAGCGCGAGGAGCACGCCGACCGCGGTCAGCCCGGCGATGAGCAGGAAGAGGTCGGCAATCGCGCTGCCGAAGACGTCGAGCCCGAGCAGGTTGCTGATCCCGAGCACGCCCGTCTGCCCCTGGGCGCTCTGCCACTGGGTCTGGCCGGGCGACACCGCGGGGATGAGCGCCGACCGGCTGCTGATCTGCTGCGCCTGCTGACCGGTCAGCAGCGCGGTCAGCAGCGCCAGCCCGAGCGCCGACGAGACCCGCAGCACGATGTTGTTCAGCGCGCTCGCGCGGCTCACCAGCCGCACCGGGAGCACCGAGATCGACCCGGCCATGATCGGCATGAAGGCGAGGCCGGTCCCGAGGTTGCGGATCGCCAGCCAGATCATGAACGTCCCACGGGTGGTCGACGTGTCCATGGAGTGCATGAGATACGAGCTCCACGCCACCACGGCGAGGCCGATCACCGCCGGCCACCTCGCGCCGATGCGGTCGTAGAGCCAGCCGGAGATCGGCATCATGATCACCGTCACCACCGCCGGCCCGAGGAGCAGCAGCCCGGTCTCGAAGGCGCCCAGGTTGTCGCCGCGCTGGAGGAAGAGCGGCACGTAGAAGAGCCCGGCGAACAGGCCGATGGAGAGCACCGCCACCAGGATCGCCGAGATCGTGTACGTGGCCGACCTGAACACCCGCAGGTCGAGCATCGGCTGCTCGACGGAGAGCTCGACGACGACGAAGAGGGCCAGGCTGAGGATCCCGATCGCGATCAGCCCCATGGTGCTGTACGAGGACCAGTGCCAGGTCTCGCCCTCGGAGAGGGCGAGCAGGAGCGCGAACAGCCCGACGGCGATGGTGCCGAAGCCGAGGTAGTCGAACTTCTGGCCGGCGATCTTCGGGAAGCGGGGCAGGAGCATGAAGCTGAGCACCGCGGCGGCGATTCCGATCGGCACGTTGATGTAGAAGATCAGCCGCCAGTTCACGTACTCGACGAGGTAGCCGCCGATGGGCGGGCCGATCGCCGGCGCGACGACCACGCCGAAGCCGTACAGGCCCATGGCGGCGCCGAGCTTCTCGCGCGGGACCATGCGGTAGACCATCGCCTGTGACACCGCCGGGAGCAGCCCGCCGCCGACCGCCTGGAAGATGCGGAAGCCGATGAGGATGTTGAGGCTGGTGGCGAGCCCGCACAGCGCCGACCCGGCGACGAAGAGGATGAGGGCGAAGTTCTGGACCCGGTCGAGGCCGTAGCGGTCGCCGAGCCAGCCGGTGAGGGGGGTGATGATGCCGAGCGCGAGGGTGTACGCGGTCGCCACCCACTGCACCTGGTCGGTGGAGGCGCCGAACTCGTTCTGCAGCCGGGGGATGGCGACGTTGACGATGCTGGTGTCGAGCACCGCCATGAAGCTGCCGATCATGACCACCAGCAGCGGCATCACCCAGCCGCGATCCCCGATCGCCGACGAGGCGGAGGAGGCGGGGGCGGGGGCCGCGACGGGGGCCGGAGCCGGAGCCGGGGGGACTGGAGGTGCGGGGCGCCGCCGGGGCGCCGCCTTCGGGCGGGTGGCGACGGCTGCGACCGGACGGGCGTCGGCGGTCCGCCGGGCCGGCGGGCGCCGGACCACCACCGGGTCGGGCTCGGCCACCGGCACCGCCCGGTTCCGGCTCGCTCCCGTCATTCCCCTCGCGCCCGCCTCGCTCGTCGTGGTCTCCTATTACCTGTATCGTGCAGCCAAATTAGTTGTACCCTACATCAATGTTGACCACTCCACAAGTCCAGCCCCTCGACGTCATCGAGATCGAGATGGCGGTGCTGGCCCGCTCCCTGGAGCTGCTCCGCCGGCACGGCCGGATCCACCGCGACCTCGACCGCTCCGGCTACCTGCTGCTCCGCACCCTCGAGGACGGCGGGCCGCTCTCGATCCACAGTCTCGCCGAGAGGGTGGGCCTCGACGGCTCCACCGTGACCCGCCAGGTGGCGGCGCTCGTCGAGGACGGACTCGCCGAGCGCAGCCCCGACCCCGCCGACCGCCGCGCCTGCCGGGTCAGCCCCACCCAGCGCGGCCGCGACCTCATGCGCGAGGTCCAGGGCCGGCGGCGTGAGCGCATGGAGGAGGCGCTCGCCAGCTGGTCCGACGGCGACCGCGCCGAGCTCGCCCGCGTCCTGGCCCGGCTCAACCGCTCCATCGCCCAGCACGTGCTCGAGACCGCCGCCGCATCGGATTGACGCCCCGCGAGATCGGGGAGTAGGATTGATGACACAGGAGGTCAACAATCCAACCCCACTGTCCGTCGCGCGACCGGTGTCCGTCCCTGAGCACGTCCCCCGAGGTGGCGGGATGAGGATCAGCATGAAGGCGGACTACGGCATCCGCGCCCTCCTCGACCTCGCCGAGCGCTTCGGTGAGGCCCCGGTGCCGAGCCACGACATCGCCGCGCGCCAGCACGTGCCCGGGCCCTTCCTCGACCAGCTGCTGATGACCCTGCGGCGCGCCGGCCTGGTGCGCAGCACCCGCGGCCCTCGCGGCGGCCACATGCTCTCGCGGGCGCCGGAGCTGGTGACCCTGGGGCAGGCGATCGACATCCTCGAGGGGCAGGCGGCGCAGATGGAGTGCTTCTCCGCTCCCGAGACCTGCGAGCACAGCTTCGGCTGCTCGATCCGCAGCTCGCTGCTCCGCGCCGAGGACGCGATTCGCGAGGTGCTCGACGGCACCACCCTCGCCGACATGGTCCGTGACCGGCAGCGGCAGGGCGTCTTCCACGGCATCTACAAGCCGCTGCCCACCTCGGGCGGGCCGATTCCCACGGTGGGCAACGGATGAACCCGGTCGACGAGCTCTCCGACCAGCAGGTCGAGCGCTACAGCCGGCACATCGTGCTCGGCGAGCTCGGGCCGGCCGGCCAGCGCAAGCTGCTCTCCAGCGCGGTGCTCGTGCTCGGCGTGGGCGGCCTCGGCTCGCCGGTGGCGCTCTACCTCGCCGCCGCCGGGGTGGGCAGGCTCGGGCTCCTCGACGGCGACCGCATCGACCTCAGCAACCTGCAGCGCCAGGTGATCCATCCCGACGCCGCCCGGGGACGGCTCAAGGCCGAGGTCGCCGCCGAGCGCGCGACCGAGCTCAACCCCGACGTCGAGGTGGTGCCCCACACCCTGACCCTCACCCGCGACAACGCGCTCGAGGTCTTCGCGGGCTACGACCTCATCGTCGACGGCACCGACAACTTCCAGACCCGCTACCTCGCCAACGACGCCGCCCACCTGCTCGGCAAGCCGCTGGTCCACGGGTCGATCTTCCGCTTCGAGGGCCAGGTCTCCGACGTCGTGCCGCAGAACGGCTGCTACCGGTGCCGCTATCCGGAGCCGCCGCCGCCGGGGATGGTCCCGTCCTGCCGCCAGGCGGGCGTGCTCGCCGCGCTGCCGGGGGTGATCGGCACCCTGCAGGCGGTGGAGGCGATCAAGCTGCTCACCGGCATGGGCAAGCCGCTGGTGGGCCGGCTGCTGCTCCACGATGCGCTGGCGATGACCTTCCGCGAGATGCGGCTGCGCCGCAACCCCGCCTGCGTGCTCTGCGGCGACCATCCGACGGTGCGCGAGCTCGTCGACTACGAGAGCTTCGTCGGCGGTCCCCTGACCGCGGCGGCCCGCCTCTGACGGCCGGGCTCCACCTCCTCGTGGTGCTGCTCTCGGGGCCGCGCGACGAGGGGGCCCACAGCGCGCGCGAGCTCGCCGCCGAGGCGCTGCGGCAGGGCTGGCGGGTGAGCCTCTTCCTCGCCGGCGACGGCACCGCCCACACCGACTCGATGGAACCGCTGCGCGACGCCGGGGCGCGGGTGGTGCACTGCAGCGCCGACGCCGCGGTGCGCGGCTGGGACCGTCCCGGCACCGGCGGCCGCGGCTCCTTCGTCGACCTCGCCGGGATGGCCTCCGCCGCCGACCGGGTGCTGGTGCTGTGAGCCCGCCCCCGGTCGCCGCCCCCTCGGTGGTGGTGATCCGCAGCGGGCCCGCCTGCGAGCGCGGCTGGCTGGGGCTGCGCCTCGCCCTCGCGCTCGCCCTCGACGGCGGCGAGGTGACCGTCTGGCTCTGCGGCGACGGCGCCGGATGGGCGCTGCCGCTCGACATCCGGGCCTGGCTCGGCGGCGACCCCGGTCGCGACCTCGACGGGCTGGTCGACGACGCCGGCGCCGCCGTCCTCGTCGACGCGGCGTCGCTCGCGGCCCTCGGCGCCGGTGCCGGCTCCTGCCGCCGCGGGGTGACCGTCGCCGGCCCCCGGGAGTGGGCCGAGCGCACCGCCGTCCCCGCGCGGGTGCTCGCGACATGAGCGGCACCACCGTGCTCCACCTGCTCACCGCCGTCGACGCCACCGTGATCGCCGCCGTCGACGCCGACAGCGCGGCGGGACATCAGGTCCACTGCGTGCTCCTCCACGACGCCGTCTATCTGCTCGGCTCGGAGCGGGCGCCGCGGTGCGACCGGCTCTCGGTCTGCGCCGACGACCGGCGCCGGCGCGGCCTGGAGCCCACCGAGTCGGCGCTCGAGTACGCTGCGATCGTCGCGGCGATGGCGGACGCGGTGCGGGTGGTGAGCTGGTAGGGATGGACGTGGAGGAGAAGCTCGACGCGGTGCGCGAGCGGCTGCGCGGCCTCGGCTCGGTGCTCGTCGCCTTCAGCGGCGGCGCCGACTCGGCGCTGGTGCTCGCCCTCGCCCACGGCGTGCTCGGCGATCGCGCCGCCGGCGCCATCGGGCTGAGCGCCGCCTATCCGGAGACCGAGGTGGCGTCGGCACGGGCGACCGCGGCCCACATCGGCACCCGGCTGCTCGAGGTGCCCACCGCCCAGCTCGCCGACCCCGACTTCCTGCGCAACGACGCCGGTCGCTGCTACCACTGCCGCGACGACCTCTACACCATCCTCGGCCCGCTCGCCGCCGAGCACCGCCTCGCGGTGATCTGCGACGGCACCAACGCCGACGACCTCGGCGACATCCGTCCCGGCCAGCGCGCCGCCCGCGAGGCGGGGGTGGTGAGCCCGCTCGCCGAGGCGGGGGTGACCAAGGCCGAGGTGCGCGCCGCCTCGCGGGCGCTCGGCCTGCCCACCTGGGACAAGCCGCAGCAGGCATGCCTCTCCTCGCGGATCCCCCGGGGAACGCCGATCACCCTGACCGCGCTGCGCCGCGTCGAGCGTGCCGAGGCCTGGCTGCGCGACCAGGGCATCGTTCAGCTACGCGTGCGCGAGCACGGCGAGTGCGCCCGCATCGAGGTCGAGGACGTCCGCGACATCGTCCGCCTCGCCACCGAGCCGCTCCGCGGACGCTGCGTCGCGGCACTGCGCGAGCTGGGCTATGCGTTCGTGAGCCTCGACCTCGAGGGCTTCGCCACCGGCCGGATGAACCGGCTGCTCGCCCCCGAGGAGCTGGGCCCGCTGCCCGCCCCGCCCCGGCGATGAGCGGCGACGACCTCGACGACGAGGAGCTGCTGCGCTACTCGCGGCAGATCGTGCTCCGCGAGGTGGGCGGCACCGGGCAGCTGCGGCTGCGCGCCGCCTCGGTCGCGGTGGTCGGCGCCGGCGGCCTGGGCTCGCCGGCGGCGCTCTACCTCGCCGCCGCCGGGGTGGGGCGGCTGACCGTCATCGACGACGACCGCGTCGCCCTCGACAACCTCCAGCGCCAGGTGCTCCACGACACCGCCTCGGTGGGCGAGCCCAAGGCGCGCAGCGCCCGGCGCCGGCTCGGTGCGCTGAACCCCGCGGTGCGCGTCGACACCGTCGAGCGGCGCCTCGACGCCGCCAACGCCGCAGCGTTGCTCGCCGGCCACGACGTCGTTATCGACGGATCTGACAATTTCTCGACGAAGTTCGCGGTCAACGACGCCTGCGTGGCGCTGGGGATGTGCGCGGTGATCGGCGGCGTGGTGCGCTTCGACGGGCAGGTGCTGGTGGTGCCGCCGGGCGCCCCCTGCTACCGGTGCCTGTTCGGCGAGGAGCCGCCGGCCGGCCTGGTGCCCGGCTGCCGCGCCGCCGGCGTGCTCGGCGCGGTGGCGGGGATGGTCGGCAGCCTGCAGGCCGCCGAGGCGCTGCGCCATCTGCTCGGCGCCGGCGAGGAGCAGGGCGGGTGGGTGCTCGTGCTCGAGATGCTGCGCCCGCGGCTGCGCCGCGTCCCATTCCCCCGCGATCCGCGCTGCACCGCGTGCGCCGCGGCAGGGGTGCGCGCCGCGCGCTGAACGGCGCTGGGCACGCACGCCATTCGTGGCGGTGGTTTTCGTCCGGGGCTCTTGTTACGATTCGTCCCAGGAAGTTGGTGAGTCTCGCTCCACCCTGAACGGCGCACGGCGGTGATCCCGCCGGACCGCCCGGCGGCAGGGGAGGGGCGCATAGAGAGGCGGGTGCGATGCGCATAGACCACGCCCAGCCGTCGGCTGGCGACCCCGAGCGCGACCTCGACGAGCTGCTGGCGCTCGCCGCCGAGCTCTCCGAGCCGGAGGACAGGGCCGCCGCGTGGCAGCGGCGCAACCGCTTCCGCGGCGGCGACCGGCTCCTCGAGCTGATGGCGGCCGCCGCGCCGGCCGCCGCCGAGGCCCCGGTGACCGGCGGCGGTGCCGAGCTCCTCGGCCGCAACGGCCGCCCGCGCTCGCGCACCCGGGTGCGCCCGAGCGGTCGGCGGCTGCTGCCGTCGATCCCGGGCGGGCGCTGGCGGCTGCCGGTCGCCGTGGGCACCGCCGCCGCCACCGCGGCGCTGGCCAGCGCCATCGCGCTGCGCACCTTCGGGCCCGACCACACCGTCAGCGCCCCCTACACCTCGGTGCCGCTCGTCGCCCAGGGCGAGGCCGGTGCCGGCGGCGTCTGGCCGCAGCCGGTCTACGTCCCCGACAACTCCGGCGGCTCGGTGGGGGCGGCCGGAGCGGGTCCGCACATCGTGCTGCCGCCGCCGGCGCAGGTCTCGCACAGCCTCGGCGGCTCCTCGTCGTCGGGCGGCACCTCCTCCACGGGCGCCTCGGGCGCCGTCGGCGCCGCGGGTGCCGCGGGGGCGAGCGGAGGCTCCCAGTCGGCCGGCGGGAGCAACCCCGGGACCAGCTCCTCGGTCGGCGGCTCGTCCTCCGGCGGTGCCGGGGGCGGCGGCTCGTCCTCGAGCCAGCAGGGCGGCTCCGGCGGCTTCTCCGGGAGCGGCTCCTCCGGGAGCGGCTCCTCCGGGAACGGCTCCTCGGGTGGCGGCTCATCCAATGGAGGCTCCTCCGGGGGCGGCATCGCGGGTGGAGGCTCCACCGGGAGCCACTCCTCGAGCAACGGCTCGTCCGGCGGCGGCCAGGGGTCGAACCCGAACGGCTCCTCGGCCAACCGCGGCTGGTGGTATTCCGCCGCGCAGTCGACGCCGACCCCCTCGCCGACGCCCCGCTTC
This sequence comes from Candidatus Dormiibacterota bacterium, assembly GCA_036269455.1. Taxonomy (GTDB): domain Bacteria; phylum Chloroflexota; class Dormibacteria; order Aeolococcales; family Aeolococcaceae; genus CF-96. The sequence continues at coordinate 41,857 of DATARS010000062.1, forward strand.
ACCCCGCGGCCCACGCCCACGCCGACGGCGACGCCGCGTCCCACCTCGAGCCCGACCCGGACGCCGTGGCCGACCGCGAGCCCGACGCCCTCGCCGACCGCGCAGCCGACGCCGCGGCAGGACCCGGGGTCGCTCAACCCGCCGCCGCCGCGGACCAGCCCGCCGGTGCCGACCGCGACGCCGACACCCCGTCCGACGTGGAGCCCGCGACCGACGCCCTCCTCGACGCCGCCCCCGCAGTGGAGCCCGCGGCCGTCGCCCGCCGCGACGTCGACCCCGGCGCCGCGCTGGACGCCGGCGCCGACCCCGACGCCGCAGAGGACCCCCTCGCCGACGCCTCCGCCCCAGCAGCGCTGGACGCCGGCGCCGACCCCGACTCCGCAGCGGACCCCGGCACCGACGGCTCCGCCCCAGCAGCGGTGGACGCCGGCTCCGACCCCGACTCCGCAGCGGACCCCGGCACCGACGGCCCCGCCCCAGCAGCGGTGGACACCGGCGCCGGCGCCACA
>DATARS010000063.1:0-2807 GCA_036269455.1 Candidatus Dormiibacterota bacterium
GACCGGGTCGACGTGATCTGGCTGCTCGTGCTCGTGCTCACCGCCTTCCTGCTCCGCGCCGCCAGCCCGATCTTCCCCAACGCCCTGAGCCATCCGTTCTCCCAGGCGCCGGTCGCCGCCTGGGGACTCGGCTTTCCCTACAACGGCGACGCCCCCATCCAGGACGTCCCCGTCGACGGCCACGGCAACATCACCCACGGCAACCAGCCGCCGCAGACCCACAACGGCTTCGTCTTCGACGAGGTGTACTTCCCGGTCGACGCCGCCAAGGATCTCCATCAGCCCCCCATCGACTACTTCGATCCCGAGCCGCCGCTCGCCAAGCTGCTGATGGCGCCGCCGATCGCCTGGCTGGGCTTCGGTGGCTGGTCGTGGCGGCTGAGCTGCGCGATCGCCGGCAGCCTGCTCGTCGGCGTCGTCTACCTCATCGCCCGGCGGCTGCGGCGCGACCGCTTCTTCGCCGTCGCCGCGGCGACCCTGGTCGGCTTCGACGGCCTCGAGTTCGTCGAGTCGCGCACCGGGGTCATCGACATCATCGCCATCTTCCTCGCCATCTGCGTCACCTATGCGTTCCTGCTCCACTGGCAGGCGCGCACCCGCGCCCAGTGGCGGGCGACGCTCTACGCCCTGGCGGCGGTCATCGGCCTCGCCTTCGCCGCCAAGCTCACCGCCCTCGCCCCCACCCTGGTGGCGGCGGCGCTCATCCTCGGGCGTCTCCTCGAGCCGCTGGCGCTGCGCCTGGTGCCGGCGCTGCGCGGGGTCGCCGGCCCGCGCTCCGGCGAGGCACGGATGTGGCGCGACGCCGCCGGAAGGAGGGCGATCCTGCACTACGGCGCCGCAGCCCTGCTCGCCGGGTCGATCTTCTGCGCGAGCTACTCGCGCTACCTGACCATCCCCCACGACACCGTCTACCACTTCATCTCCTGCGATCCCAAGAACGGGCTGCGCGACGGGCCCAACCCCGCCGACGACCACCAGGACATCCCCCTGATCCGCCACGCCGACGGCACCGCGGTGCGCGTCGCCGGGCACGCCATCCCGAGCATCCCCGCGGCGATCGGGAACATCGCCGGGCAGGTCAGGGCGAGCCTCAACTACCACGACATCGAGTGCCGGCCGCACCCCTACGCATCGCGCTGGTACACGTGGCCGGTGATGGCGCACCCGGTGCTCTTCTACGCCGACTACAACCACCACACCACCTCGGGGGGCAATCCCGAGACCTCCTGGATCACCGACATGGGCAACCCGGCGGTGTGGTGGCCGGCGATCCCGGCGCTGCTCTTCTGCGTCTGGATGATGACCCGCGGCCCGACCTGGTGGCGGCTCGCCACCGGCGCGGTGATGGTCGCCGGGCTGGGGCTGATGATCCGCTTCTTCAAGTCCGCCGAGACCGGGGTGGTGGCGGTGCACCCGAGCATGGCGCCGTTCGCCCTGGGGCTGGCGCTGATGGTCGTCTTCGGCGTCTGCGCGGTGATCTCGGCGGTGGTGTCGCGCCGCTTCGTGCCCGCGCTCTGCGTGCTCGGCTACAGCGCCGCGTGGCTGATGTGGGTGCTGGGCAACGAGAAGCGGGTGCTGTTCTTCTACCACATGCTCGGAGCGCTTCCCTTCATGGCCCTCGCCTACGCCTACGCGCTCACCTCGCTGCGCCGCTCCCACGTCGTCGTCCTCGGTCACCGCATCGGGCTGGCGCCGGTCGCCTACGCCGCGGTCGGGATGGTTCTGGCCGGATTCGTCTTCTTCTACCCGATGTGGACGGGGGCGCCGCTGGGCCCGGCCGACCACGAGATGCGCCTGTGGGTGGGTGACTGGCAGTGACCCTCCTGGCGGGGGTGCTCTGGCTGCTCACCGCCGCAGCCGGGGCGATCGTCGCCGGCCTGGTGCGGGTGCCGCTGCGGCTCGAGGAGCGGGCGGCGGTCGCCGTCGTCGCGGGCATCGAGCTCGGCGCGCTCTGCAGCCTCGGCACCACCCTGGCGGTGGGGATGAGCAGCGTCGCGGTGCTCGCCGGGCCGGTGCTGCTCGGCGTGCTCGGCCTCGGCGTCGCGCTGCGCGCCGGCGATCCCCGCGAGCCCTGGCGCGAGTCGATCGCCGGGATCCCGGAGCGCTGGCGCAGCCGCGAGCTCGTCGGACCGCTGGCGCTGCTCGTCGCCGCCGGCGTCGGGTTCACCGTGCTCTTCGCCCACACCCTGTTCAGCACCGGTGGTGACATCTCCGCCGGCTTCCCGACGGTGTGGGCGGACTGGTCGCTCCACGCCACCTCCGCGAGCAGCTTCGCGGTGGGGCACAACCTGCCGCCCCACGATCCCATCTTCAGCGGCACCCCCTACCGCTACCCCTTCCTGCCCGACTTCCACAGCGGCCTCTTCCTCCAGCTCGGCGCGTCGATGGCGGCCGCGCTCGCCATCCCCGACGCCGTGCTCTGCACCGCCGCCGCGCTGCTGCTCGCCGCCCTCGCTCGCCGGCTCTGCGGCTCGTACGCCGCCGGGGTGGTGGCGATGGCGATCTGCCTGCTCGGTGGCGGGCTGGGCGCCAGCGGGGCGTGGTGGGACGCCTGCAGCCGCGCCGGGCTGAGCCAGGCGCGCTGCGCTCCCGCCCAGGCGGCGCTCCATCCCGGCGACGCGGTGTCGGTGCTCCGCGCCATCCCGGCGACGGTCGCCGACCAGCCGCGCGCCTACGACGGGCTGCTGACCGACGCGCCCATGCAGCCCGCCGGCAACCTGCAGTGGTACACGCCGATGCTCGCCTGGTGGCTGCCCCAGCGCACCTTCGTCCACGGCTTCGCCATCGCCGTCACCGTGCTGGTGCTC
>DATARS010000064.1:0-3293 GCA_036269455.1 Candidatus Dormiibacterota bacterium
CAGCGCGCCCTCGACCGCATCGAGCGGCTGCGCGGACGCCCGCTGCCTCCGCTGCTGGTGCGCGTCGGCGCCCACGCCGCGCAGCGGCCGACGTGGCGAGGCGGCCACTATCGCCTCCCCGCCATCGACTACTCGACCCTCCCGGAACCGGAGCCGCCGGCCGTCACCGGCGAGATCCACCTCGGCGCGGGCGGACGCATGGTGCGGCGGTCCGGGCGCCTGTACCGGCACACCGCGGCACACGACCCGGCGATCATCGTGCATGAGCTCGGCCATCACCTCACTCGCCACACCGCCGATCTGCGGGTGAACGAGCGCCGCCGCCCGCTGGAGCAGGCGAACCTCAAGACCCCGCTCGACGAGGGCACCAGCGACTACCTCACCGCCATCGTTCTGGACAGCCCCGACATCTACGCATGGCATCGCGGCATGGTCTCGGCGGAGCGGCCGGAGCGGCGCCACCTCGCCTCACCCTGGACGATGGCGCATTTCGTCGGTGGCCACGTCAGCGATCCCCACACCGACGGCAGCATCTGGGCGGCGGCGCTGTGGGCGGCGCGCACCGAGGTGCAGCGCCGTGGCGTCGATCCGGAGCGCTTCGACGCGGTGGTGGTGCGAGCCCTCGACCGGATCGGACGGACCGGGCGCGACCTCAGCGTCGACGCCGCGCGCCGGCTGCGGCGCCGCTTCGCCCTCGTCCTCGAGGCGATCCTGGAGGAGGACCTGGACGCCGGCGGCGGGCTCGCGGCCCTCGTCGAGCCGGTCTTCGCGGCGCGCGGCATCGAGGTCGGGGCCGGCAACGACGATCTGCGCGATCGCGTCCGGTTCGCGGCCGCCACCGGAGCGGCATGCGCGAGACCCGCATGAGCTCGGGCGCCGCCCGCAGCCTCTGGCGGTTCCGCGCCTACGGCCGCCCCCATCTGCGGGTGCTCTGGCTGGGGATCGGCCTGCGCATCGGCGAGATGGCCGCCGACCTCGCCCAGCCCTGGCCGCTGGCGATCATCGTCGACACCGTGGTGGGCGGGCGCCCGCTCCACGGTGTCAGCGCCTCGCTCCTGGGCTGGGCGAACGGCTCGTCGACGGCGCTGCTCACCGCCGCGGTCGCGGCCTCGCTGCTGCTCGCGCTCGGCAGCGGGCTCTGCGACTACCTGGGGGACCGGATCATGAACGGCGCCGGCGAGCGCATGACCGCGGCCATCCGCGGCGACCTCTTCGCCCACCTCCAGCGGCTGCCGCTCGCCTTTCACGACCGTATCGCCCTGGGCGAGCTGACCAGCCGGCTGGTGGTCGACACCGACCGCATCGACGACGCGCTCGTCGACGTCTTCTCCACCCTCCTCCCCGGAGCGCTCACGGTCTCCGGCCTCCTCGCAGTCACCGTGCTCGTCGACTGGCGCCTCGGGCTGATCACCCTCGCCGGGGTCCCGGTGGTGCTCCTGGTGGTGGCCCGGTACACCCGGCTCACCCGGGCGGCGGCTCGCGCCCGGCGCGCCGCCGAGGGCAACCTGAGCGGGCAGGCCGCCGAGGTGCTCGTCGGCATCCGCACCGTGCTCGCCCTCGGCTCGCACGACGTCCACGACCAGGCCTTCGCCGAGGGCAACCGCGCCACGCTGAGCACCGGGCTGCGCTCGGTGGACGTCGTCGCCCGCTTCACCCCGCTGGTGGAGGTCGCCGCCGCCATCGGCGCGGCGGGTCTGCTCTGGGCGGGAACCTGGGGTGTCCTCCACGGCGCCTGGACTCTCGGCGTCCTCCTGGTGGTGATGACCTACGTGCGCAACCTGCTCAAGCCGCTGCGCTCACTCTCCCGCCTGTCCCTGACCCTCGCCCAGGGCGCGGCCGCCGCCGACCGGGTCGGTGCGGTGCTCTCCGAGCCGCTGAGCCCCGCCGCCCCGGCGAATGCCAGCCCGGCGGCGCGCGCCGACCTGCCCCGGCGGGCGCGCGGCGACCTCGAGCTCCGCCACGTCGACCTCGACTACGGCCGGGGCACGGTGCTCCGCGGGGCATCGCTGCGCGTCGCCGCCGGCGAGCGCGTCGCCCTCGTCGGCCCCAACGGCGTGGGGAAGTCCTCGGTCGTCGCCCTGCTCGCCGGGCTCTACCACCCCACCGCCGGCATGGTCAGCCTCGACGGCCGGCCCCTGCGGGATCTCCCGGCGGGGTGGCTGCGCGATCAGCTCGCCGTCGTCCCCCAGGAGACGGTGCTCTTCAGCGGGACGCTGGCGGAGAACATCGGGCTCGGACGCCCCGGCGCCTCGGTGGCGGACATCCGCGACGCCGCCGACCGCGCGCTGGTCCTCGACTTCGCCCGCGACCTCCCGCAGGGGCTCGACACCCTGCTCGGCGATCGCGGCTCCGGCCTCTCCGGCGGCCAGCGGCAGCGCGTCGCCATCGCCCGCGCCCTGCTCCGCGACGCCCCGGTGGTGCTCCTCGACGAGCCCACCTCCGACCTCGACCCCGAGGCGGAGCGCGTGGTGGTGCGGGCGCTGCGCGGCCTGGTGGCCGGCCGCACCGTGGTCATGGTCACCCATCGCCCCGCTCTGCTCGACCTCGCGCAACGGGTGCTCACCGTCGAGGGGGGCGACCTCGTCGACGCCGGCGACCTCCCCGACCTGGATCTGCCGGGAGTTGTGGACAAAAAAAGAAGTACTCGGCGATGACCTACTCTCCCACCCCGTTGCCAGGGCAGTACCATCGGCGCTGGCGGGCTTAACTGCTGTGTTCGGGATGGGAACAGGTGTCTCCCCGCCGCTATCGTCACCGAGTACTTTCTTTCAAAAAGTACGTGTCTGCGAGAGCCTTCATCGAACGCCGGGCGATCACACCCTGCGGAACCACCGTGCGTGCACGGCGGCTTCAGTCGCTGAAAAGTGGGATAGGAGGTCAAGCCCTCGACCGATTAGTACCGCTCAGCTCAAAGTGTTGCCACTCTTACACCTGCGGCCTATCAACCAGCTGGTCTAGCTGGGGTCTTACCCGGTTGACCCGGTGGGAGATCTCATCTTGGGGTGGGCTTCGCACTTAGATGCTTTCAGCGCTTATCCCATCCGGACATGGCTACCCGGCGGTGCTCCTGGCGGAACAACCGGTGCACTAGCGGTCCGTCCAACCCGGTCCTCTCGTACTGAGGTCAGCTCCCCTCAAATCTCCTGCGCCCACGGCGGATAGGGACCGAACTGTCTCACGACGTTCTAAACCCAGCTCGCGTACCGCTTTAATGGGCGAACAGCCCAACCCTTGGGACCTACTCCAGCCCCAGGATGCGACGAGCCGACATCGAGGTGCCAAACCTTGCCGTC
>DATARS010000065.1:0-3024 GCA_036269455.1 Candidatus Dormiibacterota bacterium
CACCACCTCGCACTCCGGCGGGCGGTGGGGACAGCGCATCACCGAGGGCACCCCGGGATTGGCGGCGGTCACCATCGACTCGTCCTCGGGATGGACGAGCACCGCCCGGTCGACCTCGGCGGCGGCGCGCAGTGCGTCGGCGAGCAGCCGTGTCGACGCCGCATTGCGACCGTCGTCGGTGAAGGCGGCGGCACCCGCGGCGGCGCAGGCGGCGGTGTCGACGAGCTCGCGACCGCGCAGCCCGGCGGTGACAGCGGCGGCGTTGAGCACCCGCACCGGCACCTGGCGCGAGCGCCGCCGGGCGTCGGCGAGGCGGTCGGGGGTGTCGATCGGCGGCCGGGTGTTGGCCATCGCGACGAGCTGGGTGAAGCCGCCCACCGCGGCCGCCTCGGCGCCGCTCTGCACCGTCTCGGCGTCCTCGCCGCCGGGCTCGCGCAGGTGGGTGTGGAGGTCGATGAACCCGGGGCTCAGCACCACCTCGGGGAGGCCCGGAGCCCGGGCGAGGTCGAGGGTCGGCGCCTGGTCGGTGCGGACCCGGCGCTCGATCGCCTCGATGCGGCCGCCGCGCAGCCAGACGTCCATGTCCACCTGATCGCGCCCGGCGAGCGGGTCGATGACGCGGATGCCGCGCAGCACCACGTTCAGCACCGTGTCCGGCCCCCGTTCCCCAGCCCGGCGGGCTGGGCCTCGACCAGCCACGCCCCGGCGCCCTCCGCCTCCCAGACCACCTCCACCCAGGCGCCGGCGGCGACGGGGAGGTTGCGCCCCACATAGGTGGCGCGCAGCGGCAGCTCGCGGCGGCCGCGGTCGACGAGCACCAGCGGCTCGACCGCTGCGGGACGGCCGTGGTCGGCGAGCAGGTCGAGCGCGGCGCGGAGCGTCCGACCGGTGTGGATGACGTCGTCGACGAGCACCACCGTCGCCGCCTCCACCCGGGCCGGCGCGCCGTCGCCGGCGGCGGAGGGCACCCGGCTCAGCGCCCCCGCGGCGGGCCGCGCCGGCCGCGGACGGTCGTCGCGGTAGTCGGTGACGTCGAGGGCGAGCACCGGCGGCTCGGGCTCGCCGAGGGCGGCGAGCTGGTCGCGCACCCGGCAGGCGAGCGGGACGCCGCCGTGGCGCACCGCGGCCAGGACCACCCCGATCAGCCCGGGATGGCGCTCGCGCACCTCATGGGCGAGACGCCGCACCGTGCGCATCAGCTCGCCGCCGTCGAGCAGCCGGGACCGCGACTCGGTGGGCGTCGTGGTCATCCGGCCTGACGTCCGGCGAGCAGCATCTCGAGCAGCGCCATCCGCACCGCGACGCCGTTGCGCGCCTGGCGGAAATACGCGGCGCGCGGGTCGGCGTCGACCTCGGGGTCGATCTCGTCGACGCGGGGCAGCGGGTGCATGACGATCGCCCGATCGGGCAGCCGCTCCATCACCCGCCGGTCGATGCGGGTGTCGCCACGCGCCCGGCCGAACTCGCTCGGATCGGTGAAGCGCTCCTTCTGGATGCGCGTCTGGTAGACGACGTCGGCGTCGCCCGCGGCGCCGAGCAGGTTGTCGGTGACCGTGCAGGGCACCCCGCGCGCCGCGAGCAGCTGCAGGATGTCGCTCTCCATCTGCACCACCGCCGGGGCGACCATGGTGATCCGCACCCCGTCGTACAGGGTGAGCAGCAGCGCCAGCGAGCGCGCGGTGCGCCCGTGGCGGAGGTCGCCGCAGAGCACCACGTGGAGGCCGTCGACCCGGCCCAGCTCGCGATGGATGGTGAAGAGGTCGAGCAGCGCCTGGGTGGGATGCTCGCCGGGCCCGTCGCCGGCGTTGACGACGGGCACGCTCGCCACCGCCGCGGCCCGCGCCGCCGCCCCCGCCTTGTCGTGGCGGAGCACGATGACGTCGGCGTACGCCTCCACCATGCGGATGGTGTCCTCGAGGGTCTCGCCCTTGATGGCGCTGGAGAACTCGCGCGCCGCCTCGGTGCCGATCACCGATCCACCGAGGCGCACCATCGCCGATTCGAAGGAGAGCCGGGTGCGGGTGCTGGGTTCGTAGAAGAGCGTGGCCATGATCCGGCCGTCGAGGCGGCGGTCGCGCAGCCCGTCGAGGGCGGTGGCGCGCGTCACCACGTGCTCGAGCAGGTCACGGTCGAACTGGTGAGCGCTCACCACGTGGTCCAGGAGGCGGGCCTGTGCCGTCGTCACCATCAGTGGACCTCCTCGACCGGCGGAGAGAGCCCGGCGGAGGAGCACGCGGCACGACCGCCCGGCGATCGCCGGGGGCGGCACCACGATCCCCTTGCCAGCCTCTCCGGACCAGCTTGAAGTGGATCGATCGCCGGTGCAGTCTACGCCACAGCGGCCGAGGTCAGTGGGCGCGCCGGGGGGGGAGGAAGGTGACGGTCCGGTTGGCCATCAGCGCTCAGTCAAGCACACCACCGTCGCCGGCGGCCTCGCCGCGCAGGTCGCGCAGCCGCTCGTAGAGCTCGCGCTCGGCCGGTATCACCGCGGGCGGCACGGTGATGCGCACGGTGAGCAGCAGGTCGCCGGCGGCGGCGGTGCCGAGCCCGGGGATGCCCTTGCCGCGCAGCCGCAGCGAGCGGCCGCCCTGGGTACCTGCGGGCACGGTGACGGTCAGCGGCCCGGCGGGGCCGGCGAGCCGGATCTCGGCGCCCAGCACGGCCTGGTGGTCGCGCACCTCGAGGTCGGCGACGAGGTCGCGGCCGCGCACGCTGAAGCGGGGGTGGGGCAGGAGATGGACGCGCAGGTAGATGTCGCCCGCCGCGCCGCCGTCGATCCCGGGGCGGCCCTCACCGGCCACCCGGACCCGCGAGCCCTCGGCCACCCCGGCGGGGATGCGCACCTCGACCTGGCGCTCGCCGATGGTGAGCAGCCGGCGCCCTCCGGACATCGCCTCCTCGAGGGTGATGTCGACCGTCTCCTCGATGTCGGCGCCGCGGCGCGGGCCGGCGGGGCGGCGGCCGAACCCGCCGCGCGTGCCGCTCCCGCGGAGCAGCTCGTCGAGGTCGAGGCCGCCGTCGCCG
>DATARS010000066.1:0-10482 GCA_036269455.1 Candidatus Dormiibacterota bacterium
AGCCGCGGGGTCGGCGGCATCGGGCTGCGCGCCCGGGTCCCCACCGCGTTCGGCATCGTCACCACCGAGACCCTCGAGCAGGCGATCGACCGCGCCGGCGGCAAGCACGGCAACAAGTGGTCGGAAGCGGCCCTGGCCGCCGTCGAGATGGTGTCGCTGCTGCGCACGCTGCGGGCGAAGGCGCCGGCCCGGCGGGTCGCCGCCTCCTAGCGGTCACGGCGGTGCGCATCGCCTCGCTGCTGCCGAGCGCCACCGAGCTGCTCTTCGCGGTCGGCGCCGGGCCGGAGGTGGTGGGAGTGACCCACGAGTGCGACTTCCCGGCGGAGGCCGCGCGGCTGCCCCGGCTGACCGCGAGCTCGATCGACCACACCGGGCAGAGCTGCGCCGCCATCGACCGCCACATCCGCGGCGCGCTCCACGGCGGGTCGAGCATCTACCGCCTCGACGAGGAACTCCTCGCCGGCCTGCGTCCCAACCTCATCGTCACCCAGGAGCTCTGCGAGGTCTGCGCGGTCGCCTATGGCGAGGTGGAGGAGGCGGCGCGGCGCCTGGCCGGCGAGGTGCCGGTGATCTCGCTGGAGCCGGAGAGCCTCGAGGGCATCCTCGCCACCGCGGTGATCGTCGGCCGGGCGGCGAGGCACCGCCGCGAGGCCGAGGCGCTCGTCGAGCGGCTGCGCGCCGGGATCGACGCGGTGGAGGCGCTGCCCCCCTGTGACGGCGGGCCGCCCGCGACCGCCTGCCTGGAGTGGACCGACCCGGTGTTCGCCGGCGGGCACTGGGTCCCCGAGATGGTGCGCCGCGCCGGCGGCCGGGACGTGCTCGGCGCCGAGGGCGAGCGCTCCGCCGAGGTGCCCTGGGAGCGGGTGGTCGACGCCGCGCCCGAGGTCATGGTGCTGATGCCCTGCGGCTTCGGCCTCGAGCGCAGCCTGGAGACCGTCGCCGACCTCCGGGAGCGTCCGGGGTTCGCCGGCCTTCCCGCGGTGCGCAGCGGCCGGGTGGCCGCGGTCGACGGCTCCGGCTACTTCAACCGCCCCGGCCCGCGGATCGTCGAGGGCCTGCGCATCCTCGCGGCCATCCTCCGCGGCGAGCCCGGATCCCCCCTCCCGTCAGGGGCGGCCTGGATCCCGTGAGAGGGCGGGGGGTGGGGGGAGGCTAGCGGACCTTCGACTGAGTCCGGATGCAGCGGGTGCAGACGAGGCGGCGAACGGAGCGCTCGGCCACCATCACGTGAACGCGCTGCAGGTTGGGCATGAACCGCCGGCGCGTGCGCACCTTGGAATGGCTGACATTGTTGCCCGACATCGGGCCCTTGCCACAGAGCTCACAGCGTTGTGCCATCGTCGTCCCCGTGCGCCGGCCCGCGGCGTGCCGGATGCCATACTGGAATGGCGCGTTCCTACGGCCGGCCGCGGTCGTGTGCACCGGCCCTCGTGCACCGGCCGCCGAGGATAACACAGCGCCGTCCGGCGACTTATGGGGATACCGTGCCGACCACCAAGGTCAGGGCGAGAGAAGCCCTCACCCGCACCGACAGCCTGGGCCGCATCGAGGTCTCACCCCGCGTGGTGGCCTCGATCGCCGGGCACGCCGCCAACGAGTGCTACGGCATCGTCGGCATGGCCGCGCGCGGCCTGCGCGACGGCATCGCCGAGCGGCTCAACCGGGACAACCTCCACCGCGGCGTCGAGATCGAGCTGGGGGAGGGGGGGATCGTCATCGGCCTGTATGTGATCGCCCAGTACGGCACCAGGATCAGCGAGGTCGCCCACAACCTGATGAGCGCCGTGAAGTACGCGGTCGAGCGGATGCTCGGCCTGCCCGTCATCGCCGTCAACGTCAACGTGCAGGGCATCCACCTGGAGGACGGGGACGAGGGTGGGCGCCGCTGAGCGCGAGGCCGCCGGCGGCGGCCCCGGCGTGGTGACCACCGGGCACCAGCCGCTGCTGGAGGTCGGCGGCCGTCAGATGATGGCCGGCCTGAGCAGCGCGCTCGCCTGGCTCCAGGCCAACCAGGAGGTCGTCAACGACCTCAACGTCTTCCCCGTCCCCGACGGGGACACCGGGTCGAACATGTACCTGACCCTGCGCAGCGCCGTCGAGGACGCCGCCAAGGCGAGCGACCCGCTCTCCGCGGCGGTGGTGATGCAGGCGGCCGCCCACGGCTCGCTGATGGGCGCCCGGGGCAACAGCGGGGTGATCCTGAGCCAGGTCTTCCGCGGATTCGGCCAGGGGCTGCAGGGACGCGCCCGGGTCGACGCCGGCGGTGTCGCCGCCGCGCTCGGCGAGGCGTCCGCGGTCGCCTACAAGGCGGTGATGAAGCCGACCGAGGGGACGATCCTCACCGTGGTGCGCGAGGCGGCGGCCGCAGCGCGGCGCGCCGCCGAGGGCTCGAACGACATCCGCCTGGTGCTGGAGACCGCCGTCCGCGAGGCCCACGCCGCGGTGGAGCGCACCCCCGAGCAGCTCGCGGTGCTTCGCGACGCCGGGGTGGTCGACGCCGGCGGCCTCGGCTTTGCGGTGGTGCTCGAGGGTTTCGCCCGGGCACTCGACGGCGACCTGCGCGAGACCGAGGAGACGCTCGCCGCGCTCACCCAGCCGCGCCGCGTCGGCGAGCCGCAGCTGCGCCGTCCCGGAGGCCGGCCGGCCGCGAGCGGAGCCCCGGCCGTCCCCGGCGACCGCCGCGGCGCCGCCGCCGTCGCCGAGCGCAGCGAGGGCTGGGGCTACTGCACCGAGTTCCTCATCGGCGGCCCCGGTCTCGACGTCGACGCGCTGCGCGAGGAGCTCGGGTCTCTCGGCGAGTCGTCGCTGGTGGTCGGCGACCCCGACCTCGTCCGCGTCCACATCCACACCGACGACCCGGCGGCGCTCATCACCCGGGCCGCCGAGCGCGGCCGGCTGAGCAAGCTGAAGGTCGAGGACATGTCGAGCCAGCACCACGACATCCTCGAGCGCGCCGCCGCCGAGGAGGCGCTCCGCCCGCCGGCTCCGCGCAAGGCGCTGGGGGTGGTCTCGGTGGCGCCCGGCGAGGGCTTCCGGGCGATCCTCTCCGGGCTCGGCGCCGACGGCATCGTCGAGGGCGGCCAGACGATGAACCCGTCGATCGAGTCGCTGCTCAACGCGGTGCGGGCGGCCAACGCCGACTCGGTCATCATCCTGCCCAACAACGGCAACGTCATCCTCACCGCGCTGCAGGTCGACGCGCTCGCCCCCGACGTCACCGTCAGGGTGGTGCCGACCCGCAGCCTCCCCCAGGGCATCACCGCGCTGCTCGCCCTTGACCCCGGCGGCGACGTCGCCGCCAACTGCGACCGGATGGAGGAGGCGATCGCCGGCGTGACCACGGTCGAGGTCACCCATGCGGTCCGCGACAGCACCGCCGACGGCCAGGACATCCACGCCGGCGACGTCATCGCGGTGGTCGACGACCGCATCACCCAGGTCGGCCAGGACCATCTCTCGGTGGTCGAGGCGGTGCTCGAGGACGCCGGCCGGGAGCCCGAGCTGGTCACCGTCTACCGCGGCGCCGGGGTCGACGACGACGCGGCCACGACCCTCGTCGAGGCGCTGCGCCGCAGGCATCCCGACGTCGAGTTCGAGGTCCACGACGGCGGTCAGGACCACTATCCCTACATCCTCTCCCTGGAGTGACCGTGCTGCACATCGTCACCGACAGCACCTCCGACATCCTCCCCGCCGAGGCGGAGCGGATCGGCGTCCGAGTGGTGCCGCTGACGGTGCGCTTCGGCGACCAGCAGTTCCGCGACGGCGTCGACCTGGGCTCCGCGGACTTCTACGCGCGGCTCGCCCGGGGCGGCACCTCGCCGACCACCTCGCAGCCCTCGCCCGAGGCCTTCGCCTCGGTGTACCGCGAGCTGCTCGCGAGCCCCGGCGACCGGGTGCTCGGCATCCACATCTCCCAGAAGCTGAGCGGCACGCTGCAGTCGGCGACGCTGGCCGCGCAGGAGCACCCCGGCCGGGTCGACGTCGTCGACTCCGGCAGCGTGAGCATGGGCATCCAGTTCCTCGTCCGCGCCGCGCTCCGCGACCGCGCCGGCGGCGCCGATGCGGACACCGTCGTCCGCGCCACCGAGGCGCGGGTCGGGCGGGTCGTGGTCTACGTGCTCCTCGACACCCTCACCTACCTGCAGCGCGGCGGCCGCATCGGCGCCGCCCAGGCCTTCCTCGGCGGGGTGCTGAGCATCAGGCCGCTGCTGCGTATCGCCGCCGGCGAGGTGCATCCCCAGGCCCGGGTGCGCAACCGCCGCCAGGGGATCGACCGGATGCTCGCCCTGCTCGCCGAGGCGGGTCCGCTCGAAGCGGTGGGGACGATGCACAGCGGCGCCCCGACCCTCCTCGAGGAGGTCAGGCCCCGGCTGGTCGCCGCCTACCCGGAGCTCGAGCTCTGCGCCGGGGAGATCGGCCCGGTGGTGGGGACCTACGCCGGGCCCGGCGCCGTCGGGGTCGCCTGCCTGCGCGCCGGCTGAGCCGGATGACGAACGGCCGTTCGGCCTAGACTGGGGGCGGTGTCCGCGAACCCCTTCCCCGCCGGAGCAGGGCCGGGCGGCTCGGCCGGGCCACAGACGCCGGTGCAGCGCCTCCCGGGCGTCGGCACGCGCCAGGCCGCCCGGCTGGAGAAGCTCGGCATCCACACCGTCCGCGACCTGCTCCTCCACCTGCCCCGGCGGTACGAGGACACCCGTGAGGTCCGGCCCCTGGCGATGCTCGCCCCCGGCCCCGAGGTGCAGACGGTGCGCGCCCGGGTGCGCCGGGTGACCTCGCGGCGGACCCCGTACAAGAAGATGGCCCTGGTCGAGGCGACCATCGACGACGGGGTCACCTCCGCGTCGGCGGTGTGGTTCAACCAGCCGTTCCTGGTCCGGCAGCTCCCCGAGGGGCAGGAGCTGCTGCTGAGCGGCAAGGTCGAGTGGGGGAGGAGCGGCCCGGTGCTCCGCAACCCCGAGTTCGAGAGGGTCTCCGAGGACCAGCTCCACGTCGGCCGGCTCGCCCCCGTCTATCCCGAGACCGGCGGGCTGACCTCCCGGTGGCTCCGCGAGCGCATCGAGCCGCTGCTGCCGCTCACCGAGCTGCTCGGCGACGCCCTCCCCGAGGCGCTGCGCGAGGAGGAGGGGCTGATGCCGCTCGCCGAGGCGCTGCGCGCCCTCCACGACCCGCCCTCGCCGGAGCTCGTCGACAGGGCCCGCGATCGGATCGGCTTCGAGGAGCTCTTCCTCCTCCAGCTCGCCGCCCAGCGGGCGCGCCGGCGGCGGCTGAGCGGCGACGGGGTCGTGGTGCCCTACGACCCCGAGGTCGCCCGCGGCTTCGCCGCCTCGCTGCCCTTCCAGCTCACCGACGGACAGCGGAAGGCCGCCCACGGAATCCTGATCGACATGGCCCAGACGGGGCCCATGAACCGCCTGCTCCAGGGCGACGTCGGCAGCGGCAAGACGGTGGTCGCCGCGATGGCCGGGCTGATGGCCCACCACGCCGGCTTCCAGACGCTGGTGATGGCGCCGACCGAGATCCTGGCGCGCCAGCACCACGCCACCCTCGACCGGCTGCTCGCTCCCCACGGGGTCTCGGTGCGGCTGCTCGTCGGCGCCACCTCGGCCCGCACCCGGCGCGAGATCCTCGGCGGGGTCGCCTCGGGGCAGGACACCCTGCTGGTGGGCACCCACGCGCTCACCGAGGACGAGGTGCGCCCCGCCGCGCTCGGCCTGGTGGTGGTCGACGAGCAGCACCGCTTCGGCGTGGCCCAGCGCCAGCGGCTGCGGAGCAAGTCGGCGGCGATCCCCAACTTCCTGGCGATGACCGCCACACCGATCCCGCGGACGCTGGCGCTCACCCTCTACGGCGACGTCAACCACAGCGAGCTCCGCGAGATGCCGCCCGGACGCACCCCGGTGGACACCCACGTCGTCGGCCCCGGACCCGAGAACCGCGCCGTCGCCTACACGTTCGTCCGCGAGCAGGTCGCCGAGGGGCGCCAGGCGTTCGTCATCTGCCCGCTGGTCGAGGAGTCCGACACCCTCGGGGTGCGCAGCGCCACCGCCGAGCACGAGCGGCTCTCCAGCGAGGTCTTCCCCGAGCTGCGCGTCGAGCTGCTCCACGGCCGCATGCCCTCGCGGGAGAAGGAGGAGCGGATGGGCCGCTTCTCCAGGGGCGAGGCCGACCTGCTCGTCTCCACCAGCGTCGTGGAGGTCGGGGTCGACGTCCCCAACGCCAGCATCATGCTCATCGAGGGGGCGGAGCGCTTCGGCCTGGCCCAGCTCCACCAGTTCCGCGGCCGCGTCGGCCGGGGCGAGCACGCCTCCGTCTGCCTGCTCTTCCAGGGGACGCCCGACCAGGGCGGACGCGACCGGCTCGAGGCGGTGGCGAGGACCCAGAGCGGCTTCGAGCTCGCCGAGCTCGACCTGCGCATGCGCGGTCCGGGCGACGTCGTCGGCCTGCGCCAGCATGGGCTGCCCGAGATGAAGGTCGCCGACCTCCTCGACGAGGCGCTGATGGAGCGCACCCGCGCCGCCGCGGAGCGCTGGCTCGACCACGACCCCGCGCTCGAGCTCCACCCCCCGCTCACCGAGGCGATGACCGTCTTCCGCGACGTCTTCGACCTGGACTGATGGCGGGGGCGGCGGCGACGCGGATCACGGCGGGAGCGTGGCGGGGGCGCCGGGTGGACACGCCTCCCGGGCTCGACACCCGGCCCACCACCTCGCTGGTGCGCCAGGCGCTCTTCAACATCCTCGGGGACGTGACGGGCGCGTCGGTCGTCGACCTCTACGCCGGCGCGGGCACCGTCGGCTTCGAGGCGCTGAGCCGTGGCGCCGCCCGGGTGACCTTCGTCGAGCGCCACCGCCCCACCCTGCGTCTCATCTCCGCCACCGCCGAGCGGCTGGGCTGCGCCGCCCGCTGCAGCATGGTCGGCGCCGAGGTCCTCACCTGGGTCCGGCGCTCTCCCGCCGAGCTCGCCGCCGCCGCCCTCATCTATGTCGACGCCCCCTATCGCGACCAGGGCATCGGCGCGGTGCTCGACGCGCTCGGCGCGCAATCGCCGCCCCTTGTGGTGTGCGAACATCACCGCGCCGCGAGCCTCCCCGACGTGGTCGGTGGCCTGGAGCGCGTCCGGGAGGCGACCTACGGCACCACCCGGCTGAGCTTCTACCGCCGGGCGGGCGCCGAGGATCCCGCCGTGGGCGCGCTGGACCGACGGGAGAGAGGATGACCCGCATCGCCGTGTACCCGGGGAGCTTCGACCCCGTCACCCTGGGTCACATCGACGTGCTCGAGCGGGCGACGCTGATCTTCGACCGGGTCATCATGTCGGTGCTCGAGAACCCCGCCAAGTCGGGACTGTTCACCGTCGAGGAGCGGGTGGAGCTCATCCGGCAGAGCGTCAACGAGAACCCACGGGTCGAGGTCGACACCTTCCAGGGACTCACCGTGGAGTACGCGCGGCGGGTCGGCGCCGCCGCCATCGTCCGCGGCCTGCGCGCCGTGAGCGACTTCGAGAACGAGTTCCAGATGGCGCTGATGAACCGCCGCCTCGCCCCGGAGATCCACACCGTCTTCCTGATGACCTCCTTCTCCAACGTCTACGTGTCGTCCTCGCTGATCAAGGAGGTCTACCGCTTCGGCGGCAGCGTCGAGGACGTCCTGCCCGCGCCGAGCGCGCGGGCGATGCGGCGGCGCTTCGGACGCAACGACCCGGACCCACAGCAGGGGGTGGCACCGTGAGCGACATCGCCGCCGAGAGCACCTCGGTCATCGACCTCCTCGACCGGCTGGAGAGCCTGGTGGTCAACGGCAAGCGGATCGTCTTCACCCCCAACGTGGTGGTGAACGAGGACGAGGCGCTCGACCTCATCGACCGTGCCCGCCTCCAGCTCCCCGAGGAGATGAAGCAGGCGCACTGGGTGATCGACGAGCAGGATCGGCTGCTCGCGCAGGCGCGTGACACCGCCGAGGCGCTCGTCGAGGAGGCCAGGACGGCCGCCGAGCGCGCCGTCACCGACGCCCGGGCGGAGGCGGAGCGGCTGGTGGCCGCCGCCCGCGAGGACGCCGAGCGCCTCGACCGCGAGGCCACCGACCACGCCGCCACGCTGGTCGCCCAGCACACCGTCACCCGCGCCGCCGAGGACCGCGCGCATCGGCTCGTCGAGGAGGCCGAGGAGCGCGCCGCCCATGTGGCCACCGAGGCCGACGCCTACGCGCGCGACGTGATGGAGACGCTCGAGGGCCAGCTCCAGCGCACCGCCCAGACCGTCCGCAAGGGGATCGAGAGCCTCCCGGCTCCCGAATCCCGTCGCCGAAAGCGCTGATCCACGGCCGGGTGCGTCTATACTCGGCCGCCGGTGCGCACCCCGTGGTGCGCTGACGGAGAGAACATGGCAGTCCCCAAGGAACGCGTCCCCAAGGCGCGTCGTGACCGGCGCCGCGCCCATCTGGCGCTGACGCGCCCGGCGCTCGTCCCCTGCCAGCAGTGCCGGCGGCCGAAGCGGCCTCATCACGTCTGCCAGAACTGCGGCACGTACCACGGCCGCGAGGTGATCGTCACCGAGTGACCCGCGTCGCGCTGGTCTTTCCGGGTCAGGGCAGTCAGACGGCCGGCATGGCCGCCGACCTGCTCGAGGTCCCTCCCGCCCCATCCCTGCTCGACATCGCCGCCGGCTGCGGTGTGGATCTGCGCGCCCGCCTGGGTGGCGACGAGGAGGGGCTTCGGCCCACCGAGGTGGCGCAGCCCGCCCTGCTCCTGGTCGAGGCGGTGCTCGCCCTGCGCCTGATCGAGCTGGCGCCCGGGATCGAGGTGGTCGGGGTCGCGGGGCACAGCGTCGGCGAGTACGCCGCCCTGGTCGCCGCCGGGGTCCTCGACGCCGGCGTGGCGCTCGAGCTCGTCGCCGCCCGCGGCCGGATCATGGCGGGGATGCGCGAGGGGGGCATGAGCGCCCTGCTCGGTGCCTCCGAGGAGGTGGCGACCGCGGTCTGCGCCGAGGTGGGCGCCCGCGGCGACGGGGTCGTCGTCGTCGCCAACCTCAACGCACCCGGCCAGGTGGTGATCAGCGGTGAGCGCGGCGCCCTCGAGGCCGCCGCGGCGCTCGCCCGGGAGCGCGGCGTCCGCCGGGCGATGCCACTGCGGGTGAGCGGCGCCTTCCACTCGCCGCTGATGGCCGGCGCCGCCGAGGAGGTGGGCCGGCTGATCGACGAGGCCACGCTCGCCGATGCCGCGGTGCCGGTGGTCTGCAACGTCGACGGTGTCCCCACCCGCGACGCCACCGCCATTCGCGACCGGCTGCGCCGCCAGCTCGCCTCGCCGGTCCGCTGGAGCGACTGCGTCGCCGCGCTCGCCGGCCTGGGCGCCGAGGCGCTGGTCGAGGTCGGCCCCGGCACCGTGCTGAGCGGGCTGACGACCCGGATCGATCCCGCCCTGCGCACCCTGCAGGTGGGGAGCGCCGCCGCGGCCGCCGAGATCGGCGGGACCCTGTCGGCGGCGCCGCGTGGCTGAGAAGCGCCTCGAGGGGCGGGTGGCGCTGGTCACCGGCGCGTCCCGCGGCATCGGTCGCGCCATCGCCCTGCGCCTGGCGGCCGACGGCGCGGCGATCGCCCTCGCCTACGGCTCCTCCGAGGCGGCGGCGCGCGAGGCCGAGGCCGAGGCCCGGGCGCTCGGCGCCGCCACCGTCCTGCTCGACGCCGACCTCGGCGACCCGGCCGCCGCCGCGGGGCTGGTGGCGCGCGCCGCCGACGCGCTGGGCCGGGTGGACATCCTCGTCAACAACGCCGGCCTCACCCGCGACGGGCTGGCGGTGCGGATGAGCGACGGCGACTGGGCCGACGTTCTCGCCGTCGATCTCACCGCCGCCTTCACCCTCTGCCGGGCGGCGCTGCGCGGCATGCTCCGCGCCCGCTGGGGCCGGATCGTGAACATCTCCAGCGTCGCCGGGGTCACCGGCAACCCCGGCCAGGCCAACTACTCGGCGGCCAAGGCGGGGTTGATCGGCCTCACCAAGGCGCTCGCCAAGGAGGTGGGCGGCCGGGGGATCACCGTCAACGCCGTCGCCCCGGGCTTCGTCGAGACGGACATGACCGCGGGGCTGCCGGCCGCGCTGATCGAGCGCGCGCTCACCCTGGTCCCCGCCGGACGGCTGGGCACCGCCGGCGAGGTCGCCGCAGCGGTCGCCTTCCTCGCCGCCCCGGAGGCGGCGTACATCACCGGGCACGTTCTCCACGTCGACGGGGGTCTGGCGGCCTGATGGAGCGCCCGGATCGGGGTGACCGGGTGTGCCGTCGCTAGAATCCACGGCGATCGTGTCCCTCACGCCGGAACTCGGCCCACCCGACACAGCCTCCGGCGCATCTTCCGAGTCCGTGCCGGCAGCAGGCGCGCCGTCGAGGCGGCGCAGCTCCGGACGGCGCCCCCGCACCGCGGCAGCGACTCCGGAGGACGCCCGCGTGCCCACCGTGCCCACCGATGCCGCACCGGTGGCCGCCGCG
>DATARS010000067.1:0-53844 GCA_036269455.1 Candidatus Dormiibacterota bacterium
GCCGAGCTCGGCGCCCGTGGCGTCGAGTTCCCCGACCCGCCGCAGCGGCAACCCTGGGGATGGTGGGCCACCTTCCGGGACAACGAGGGCAACCTCTACGGCCTCGGACAACGCGAGCGCTGAGTGCGAGCCCGGCGGCACCGCGGTCCGGCCGCCGCCCTGGCGGCGTCGCTGCTGATCGCCGCCGCCGCGCATCCGGCGCCGCCGCACGCCGCCGGCGACCGCACCGTGCCGGCGCACGCTGCGCCGCCGCTCGGATTCGCGCCCAACCTCGGGCAGTCCGATCCGCGGGTGAGCTTCCTCGCCCACAGCGGCGCCACCACCGTGTTCCTCAGCGCGGCGCAGACCACCCTCGCGATGCCTGGGGCGGTGGTGCGGCTGAGCATGGCCGGGACGGATCCCGCGGCGCGGCTGGAGGGTCGCGACCCGCTGCCGGGGGTCGAGAACTACCTGTCAGGCCGTGACCCGCGGGGCTGGCGCACCGGCGTCCCCACCTACGCGACGCTCGGCGTGCACGCCCTCTACCCGGGGGTCGACCTCG
Source organism: Candidatus Dormiibacterota bacterium (assembly GCA_036269455.1). GTDB lineage: Bacteria > Chloroflexota > Dormibacteria > Aeolococcales > Aeolococcaceae > CF-96. Next base: position 542 of record DATARS010000067.1, read on the forward strand.
CCCGCCGCGGCGACCCCGGCGAGCTCGACGACGAGCTCGTGCTCGCCCCGGGCGTCGATCCCGGCGTCGTCGAGCTCCGCGTCGACGGCGCCGGCTCCATGGAGCTCGATCCGGCGGGTGGAGTGCGCATCTCCGCCGGCGGCGCCACCGTCGTCGAGCGCGCGCCGCGGGCGTTCCAGCTGCTCGGCGGGGTCGCCCACCCGGTGGCGGCGGGCTACCGGATCCTCGACGGGCGGCGCATCGCGCTGACGGTGGCGGCCCGTGACCCGGCTGCGCCCCTCCACGTCGAGCCCGCGCTCGGCTACGCCGTCGACCCGCTCGACCCGCTGGGCTCCCGCGGCTTCGACCAGGCCGCCGCCGTCGCCCTCGACGCCGCGGGCGACGCCTACGTGGGCGGCGCCACCGGCTCGTCCGACTTCCCCACCACCTCGGGCGCCAGGCAGACCAGCTTCGGCGGCGCCACCGACGCCTTCGTGAGCAAGCTCAACCCCACCGGCACGGCGCTCGTCTACTCCACCTTCTACGGTGGGAGCGGCTTCGACCAGATCACCGGGATCGCCGTCGACCCGGCGGGCGACGCCCACGTGACCGGGTACACGGATTCGCCGGATCTGCCGACCACCGCCAGGGCGCCGCAGCGCTCGCTGCGCGGCCAGGGCAATGCCTTCGAGGCCGAGCTCAACCCCGCGGGGTCGGCGCTGCTCCACGCGACCTACCTCGGCGGCACCGTCACCGACGCCGCCGAGGGGATCGCCCTCGACCAGTCCGGGTCGGCCTACATCACCGGGTTCACCCGCTCACCCGACTTTCCCACCACTCCGGGCGCCGTCCAGCCCGGCCGCGGCGGCGCCGACGACGCCTTCGTCACCCGGCTCAGTCCCGACGGCGCCTCGCTCGTCTACTCGACCCACCTCGGCGGCTCCGACATCGACCACGGCGCCGCCATCGCCGTGGACGCGGCGGGCATCGCCACCGTGACCGGGGTCACCGCCTCGGCGAACTTCCCCACCACCGCGGGAGCGGTGCAGCGCAGCCTCGCCGGTGGCGGCGGCGACGCCTTCGTGACCCGGCTCAACCCGACCGGGACCGTGCTCCTGGCGTCCACGTTCCTCGGGGGCAGCGGCGACGACGAGGGGACGGGCGTCGCCCTCGGTCCCTCCGGCGACGTGTACCTCACCGGCTTCACCGGCTCACCGCGCTTCCCGACGACGCGGGGAGCGCCGCAGCCCGGCTTCCACGGCGGCGGTCACGATGCCCTCGTCGCCCGGCTGACCCCGGCGCTGACCGCGCTGGTGTACTCGACCTACCTCGGAGGCAGCGGCTTCGACCTCGGCCAGGCGATCGCCGTCGACCCCTCGGGGAGCGCCTACGTCACCGGGACGACCAGCTCGAAGGGCGACTTCCCGGTCACCCACGGCGTGGTGCAGAGCGTCTACGGCGGCGGCGGCGACGACGCCTTCCTGGCCCGTCTCAGCCCCGACGGGAGGGCGTTGCTCTACTCGACCTACCTCGGCGGCAGCGCTCCCGACCAGGGGGCGGCGATCGCCGTCGACGGGTCGGGGAGCGCGTTCGTGGCCGGGGTCACCGGGTCGGTGAACTTCCCGACCACCCGCGACGCGGTGCAGTCCACCGGTGGCGGCGGGGGCGACGAGGCCTTCGTGACCCGGGTCGACCCGATGGCGACCGGACTGCTCTACTCGACCTACCTCGGCGGCCAGAACTTCGACCCGGGCGCGCTCCTCAACCCGGGGATCTGACCGCCGACGGGCGCCCACCGCCCTCGGCGGGCCGGGTGGCCGCCGGGGTGGGGGTGATCAGGGGTGCGTGGTTGGGGCTGTCGCTGCCGTAGTGGAGCACCGCGGCCCAGTCGGTGACCGGCTGCGCGCCGGTGACATGGGCGGGGGCGGCGCGGCGCAGCCGCCGCGACTTCTCCGGCCGATGCAGCAGCGAGAGGAGGTTCATCCAGATGTCGACCAGCGAGTTGCCCACGCCGATGAAGGCGATGATCGCGTAGGCGCCGAGCACCGCGTTGATGCTCGCGTAGATCAGGTTCATCCAGCGCTGGCCGGAGATGTCGTTGACGATGGTGTAGACCGACAGGCCGACCAGAGCGTACGGCGCGAGGTTGAAGAGCATCGGCGCGGTGGTCCGGTCGCTCACCTTCGGGGTGCGGCGGAAGGCGACCTTGCCGCCGGTCAGCCACTGCACCACCGAGTTGCCGACGCCGGCGAGGTTGACGGGGACGAGCAGCAGGTTGAAGGCGTACACGCGGACGATGTCGAGGCGGCGGTAGCCGCAGTACCGCAGGTCGCCGGCCATCATCGTGAAGTAGGGGAGGGCGACGAGGACGAGGATGGGGTTGAGCACCTGGTCGTTGAAGGGATAGGCGAGCAGCACCAGCAGCGCCAGCGTGCTCCAGGCGATCGACGCCATGTAGTTGATGCGCAGGAAGTACTCGCCGAAGCGCCTCTCCTCGCTCCGCTTCGCCTGGGCACGTGCCTGGCGGCGCAGCTTGGGGAGGATGAGCAGGCCGCCGTTCGCCCAGCGCCGCCGCTGGATGCAGAGCGCGCCGAAGTCGGGCGGAGTGGAGCTGTAGCTGAGCCGCTCCGGGTAGTTGAGCAGCTGCCAGCCGTGGATGCGCAGGTCGATGCTCGAGTCGGTGTCCTCGATGACCGTGCGGTCCTGCACGTAGCGCCGGATCTCCCAGTCGCCCTGGTGCTGGACGGTGACGATCTCGTCGAGTGCGCGCTTGCGCAGCACCGCGTTGGCGCCGACCCAGAAGGTGGCGTCGTAGTAGGTCATGCCCTGGTGGACGATGTGCTGGATGTCGGTGGTGGCGCCGGCGATGCGCTCGAGCCGCGTCGCCGAGCCCGGATAGGAGCTGTACGGGGTCTGGGCGACGGCGATGCGCTGGTGCTCGCTCTGCTCCATCAGGTAGACGATGCGCGCGCAGTACTCGGGCAGCAGCACGCTGTCGGCGTCGAGGGTGAGGACGTAGTCGCTGTCGGCGAAGGCGGTGGGGCCGTCCTCGGCCTCGACGAGGGCGCGGCCCGTGGGGGTGCTCACGTCGTGGAAGCGGCGCCCCATCAGCCCGATGTAGCTGTTGAGGTTCATCGCCTTGTTCGCCTCGTGGGAGAGCGAGACGAACTGCTTGCGCTCGAAGCTCGACACCTCGGCGGTGAAGATCGACGCCAGCCGGGCGTGGAGCTGGTCGAGCCGGGCCGCGGGCAGGGCGGCGCCGGCGGCGCACGCCGAGCGCAGCGCGCCGGCGGTCAGGGCGAGGTCGGCGGCGAGCCGGCCGACGATGTGGTCGCGGAAGAAGTCGTCGCTGTGGTCGACCTGGGGATGCGCGCCGGCGAGCGCCCGCAGCCAGGCCACCGCCTCGTCGTGGAGGCCGGCGAGGGCGTGCATCTCCTCGATGCCCGTGTCCGCCCCCTGGGCGTGGGCGGAGGCGAGCGCGGCGCGGGCCTCACGGAAGCGGGCGGCGGGCTCGGCGAGCAGCCCGTTGATCTCCCCGGGGAGCGCCCGCGCCGCCGCCAGCAGGGCGCGCGGCTGCGTGTAGCGGACGTCGGGGTTGTCGTCGATGAGGAGCACGACCTTGAGGTCGGGGTACTCCTGCAGGGCCGCGGAGAGCAGCGTCATCCGGATCACGCGCTCCTCCTCCTGGTACGAGGGGACGAGCACGGTGAGCGACGGTGCGTTTGCGGCGATCGCACGCTCCAGCTCGGCACGGGGGACGCGCCAGTGCTCGCGTGCACGGTAGAAGAAGCCGAGACGCGCGGTGAGGTAGGCGAGCGCCGACCCGGTGAGCAGGGTCATGAGGCCGACGTAGATCACCGCCTCGGTGCCGAACTGCCGGGTGAATGCGCGCCCCTGCACGAACTCCTGGACGATCAGCACGGTGACGAACACCGACCAGGCGATCACGGTGGCGACGATGGCGAAGCGGCCGATGGCGATGGTGCGGTCGGTGACCGCAACCGGCACCGCGGGCATCGGGTCCTTGTGCCGGTCACTGCCCCACTGACGGCGCGGACGCCGGACCGTCGTGGGCACTGTCTGGGTGGGGCGTGGAGATGTGTGCTTCATGCGTCACCAGCATGCGACCCGAACCCCGGGATCCGGTGTCACCGGGCGGCTACGATCGGACCACGATGCAAACAGACACATCCCTGCTCCCGCAGACCGAGGGCGACGTCGAGCCGCCCCGGCCCCGACTCTCCCCATGGCGCGTGTGTGTGGCGCTGCTCGTGGTGACGGTTGCGCTCTCCGGCACCGTGGTGCGCATCCGCTCCGCGGTCGACAATGCCGGCAGCGTTGCGCCGCCGTGGTTCGCCGCCTATGTCGACACCACGCTCACTCCGAGCTATGCGTTTCAGGATCACAATCTCAACCCTTCGAAGGACACCGTCCTGAGCTTCGTCGTCTCCGATCCGTCGAACGGCTGCACCCCGAGCTGGGGTGGCGTCGACACCCTCGACGCGGCGTCGACGGCGCTCGATCTCGACCGGCGGATCACCGAGCTGCGCAGCAACGGCGGCGACGTCATCGCCTCGTTCGGCGGCCGCAACGGCAGCGAGCTGGGGGTGGCATGCGCGGATGTGAGCAGGCTGACGAGCGCCTACACCCAGGTGATCGACCGCTACCGCCTCAGCACCATCGATCTCGACATCGAGGGCGCCGCCCTCGACGACTCCACATCCGTGCGCCGGCGCGCACAGGCGATCGCCACCGTGCAGCGCAGCATCCGGACCGGTGGCCGGCCGCTCGCGGTCTGGCTCACCCTCCCGGTCGGCTCGGGCGGGATGAACGCGAACGCGCTCAGGGTGGTGGACGCGGTGCTCGGCGCCGGCGTCGACCTCGCCGGCGTGAACCTGATGACCATGGACTTCGGCGGCGGGGTGGGCGGCGACATGCTCGGCACCGTCGAGCAGGCCCTGAACGCGGCCCACGACCAGATCTCCGCCGCCTACGCGCACGCCCGCATCGGCCTCAACTCCAGGCACGTCTGGAACCACATGGGCGTCACCGTCATGATCGGCCAGAACGACATCGCCGGTGAGCGGTTCGCGGTCGCCGACGCCCAGGCGCTGGTGACCTTCGCGAGCACCCAGGGCATGGCCCGGCTCTCGGAGTGGAGCCTCAACCGCGACACCCAGTGTGGCGCCGACTTCGCCCAGATCGGAGTGCTCTCGAACACCTGCAGCGGCGTGGCCCAGCAGCGTCCGCTCCAGTTCACCGAGGTCTTCGGCCAGGTGAGCGGTGACGCCGCCGTCGCCGCCGGCGTGGTCACCACCCCCGACCCGCTGACCACCCCAGCGCCCGCCGTCGCCAAGGACGACCCCGCCACCAGCCCCTATCCGATCTGGCGGCCCCAGGGCATGTACCGCGCCGGCTACAAGGTGGTGTGGCGCGGCGAGGTCTACGTGGCCAAGTGGTACTCGCAGAACTTCGCCCCCGACACCCCCGGACAGCTCAGCTGGCAGACCCCCTGGCAGCTGGTCGGGCCGGTGCTGCCCGGCGACCGTCCGCTCAGCGTCCCCACCCTGGCAACGGGGACGTATCCGGCCTGGACGGCGACGGGCTCGTACCCCCAGGGCACCAAGGTGCTCTATCAGGGCCTGCCCTACCAGGCCCGCTACTTCACCAGCGGCTCGGCCCCCGACGAGTACCAGACCGACTCGTCCGAGTCGGCGTGGACCCCGCTCTTCCAGATCCCCGGCGAGCCCTACTGACCCACTGACCCCGGTGCGCGGTACGGTCGCGCGGTGTTCGGAACTCTGACCCTGGTGGTGGTCGCGGGGCTGCTCGGCCCCGCGCTCGCCGCCGGTCGCAGCGGCCGCATCCCCGTGGTCGTCGGGCAGATCGCCGGCGGAGTGCTGATCGGGCGCACCGGGCTGCATCTCGTCGACCCCGCCGCCCAGCCGCTGCCGGCGTTCCACGACCTCGGCTTCGCCATGCTCATGCTCAGCGCGGGCACCCACATCGACCTGCGCGATCCCGGGCTGCGCCGCGGCCTGCCGCGGGGCGCGCTCGCGCTGGCGGTCACCGCGGTGCTGGCGGTCGCCGCCGGCGCCGGGCTCGCGCACGCTCTCGGGGTGGGCCGCGCGCCGCTGCTCGCGGTGCTGCTCGCGGGGAGCTCGGCGGCGATCGCGTTCCCGATCATCGTGGAGCGGCGCCTCAGCGGTGAGACGGTCTCGCTGCTCATGGGCTGGCTGGCCGTCGCCGACTCGACCACGGTGGTGGTGATGCCGATCACCCTGGGCGGGTCGGTCGCGGTGGCCCGGGCGCTCACCGGCGACCTGGCCATCGTCGCCGCCGGCCTGGCCCTCTATGCCGCCGCGCGATGGGCCGCCGCCCATCCGCTGACCGGGCGGCTGCAGGCTCGGTCGCTCAGCCGCGGCTGGGCCCTCCAGCTTCGCCTCTCGCTGCTGCTGCTCCTGGTGCTCGGCACCATCGCCGAGAAGACCGGGGCGAGCACCCTGGTGGCGGGGTTCGTCGCCGGGATCGCGCTGCGCCAGCTCCGCGAGCCGGAGCGTCTCGAGGTCCAGCTCAGCGGGGTCGGCAACGGCTTCTTCGTCCCCGCCTTCTTCGTGCTCCTCGGCGCCGAGCTCGACCTCGGCGCGATGCTCACCGACCGTCGGGCGCTGCTCCTCGCCGCCGGGATGGGGCTGCTCGCCGTGGCCGCGCACCTCGGCGGGGCGTTCGTCGCCGCCTCCCGTCAGCGGCTCGCGCTCGGTCTGGCCGCCAGCGCCCAGCTCGGGCTGCCCGCCGCGGCGGCGTCGCTCGGCGCCCAGACCCACACGCTGAGCCCGGCGATCGCCGCCGCGCTCGTCGCCGGAGCCTGCCTGACCCTGGTCCCCGCGGTGGTGGGGATGAACCGCCTCGCGGCGGCGCTGGTGGCGCCGTCACCTGGCTGATTCGACAGGGGCGCTATTGCGAATCGCTTGCATCTTTGCTAGGGTCCAGCGATATGCAGGGCGGACGGCGTCCCGGACTGGAGCGGATGAGCCGTGAGGAGTGGCGCCGTCTGGGCGGCTTCTACGCGGCCGTCGTCGCGCTCCACGTCCTCGGCTGGGGGACCTTCCTGCTGCTGGTGCTCCCCAGCCACCACGCCGCGCTCGGTCTCGGCACCGCGGTGCTCGCCTACACCTTCGGGCTGCGCCACGCGTTCGACGCCGACCACATCGCGGCCATCGACAACACCACACGCAAGCTGATGGCCGACGGCCAGCGGCCGATGGGGGTGGGCTTCTTCTTCTCGCTGGGCCACTCCAGCGTGGTCCTCGGGCTCTCCATCGGCATCGCCGTCGCCGCCCGCCGCCTCGCCGGGGCGGTGACCGACAGCAGCTCGGCGCTGCACAACACCGGCGGGCTGATCGGGACCCTGGTGTCCGGCACCTTCCTCTACCTGATTGGGATCCTCAACCTCGTCGTCCTGCTCGGCATCATCCGCGTCTTCCGCGAGATGCGGCAGGGGAGGTACGACGACGACGCGCTCGAGCGCAGGCTCAACGACCGCGGCCTGCTCTACCGGTTCTTCGGGCCGATCGCCCGGCGCATCGACGCCAGCTGGAAGATGTACCCGCTCGGCGTCCTCTTCGGTCTCGGCTTCGACACGGCGAGCGAGGTCGGTCTGCTCGCCATCACCGCCGGGGCGGCGGGGACCGGGCTGCCCTTCTACGTGATCCTCTGCCTGCCGATCATCTTCGCCGCGGGGATGTCGCTCCTCGACACCGCCGACGGCGCCTTCATGAGCAAGGCGTACGGCTGGGCGTTCGCCAACCCGGTGCGCAAGGTCTACTACAACATCACCATCACCGGGCTCTCGGTGGCGGTGGCGCTGATCGTCGGCACCATCGAGATCGCCACCCTGCTCTCCGCCCGCCTGGGCTGGTCGGGCGGCTTCTGGGCCCGGGTGAACGCCATCGACCTCAACACCATCGGCTTCGTCATCGTCGCCATGTTCGTGGTGACCTGGGGCGCCGCCCTGGTGATCTGGAAGCTCGGCAATGTCGAGGAGCGCTGGGCGCGGTCCCTGGTGCAGACGGTCGCCGTGGAGGAGCAGGAGCTCACCGGCACCGACGCCGGCCCGGCGCGGTCGAGGCGTGGCTGACCTCCTCGAGCGGGTGCTCTGACCCGGGTGCGCGCCCTCGTGCTCGGCGGCGGCGGGCTGACCGGCATCGGCTGGATGTGGGGAATGCTCGCCGGGCTGGCGGAGGAGGGCGTCGACCTCGGCGCCGCCGACCTCGTCATCGGCACCTCGGCGGGCTCGGTGGTCGGCGCCCAGGTCGCCTCCGGCACCGACCCGCGGGACCGCTATCCGCTGCAGCTCGCCGATCCCGGCGGCGAGGTCGCCGCCCGGATGGGGCCGCTGGGGATGGCTCGCCTGGGCTGGGCGGTGCTCCGTACCCGCGACGCCGCCCAGGCCGGCCGCAACCTCGGCCGGGTCGCCCTGGCCGCCAGGACGGTGCCGGCGAGCGCCCGGCGGGCGGTGATCGCCGCCCGGCTGCCGGTGCACACCTGGCCGGAGCGCCGGCTGCTGATCACCGCCGTCGACGTCGACAGCGGCGAGCGCACCGCCTTCGACCGCGAGTCCGGCGTCGACCTCGTCGACGCGGTGACCGCGAGCTGCGCGGTGCCCGGGGTGTGGCCGCCGGTCCCGATCGGCGGCCGCCGCTACATCGACGGCGGCGTCCGCTCGCCCGCCAACGCCGACCTCGCCGCCGGCGCCGAGCGGGTGGTGATCCTCGCCCCGCTGATCCGCGGCTTCGGCCCCATCACCGCGGTGACCCGGCAGGCCGGCGAGCTGCGCCGCCGGGCGCGTGTCGCCCTGGTGCAGCCGGACGCCGCGGCGCTGCGGGCGATCGGCCGCAACGTGCTCGACCCCGCCCGGCGGGCGCCGGCCGCACGCGCCGGGATGGCCCAGGCGCCCTCGGCGGTCGCCGAGATCGCCGCCGCCTGGAACGGCTGACCCGCGCCCCTCTCGACGGGAGCGCCCCGACAGGCTAGGATGTGCGCCCTGATGGTCGTACGCTCCTCCGTCGCACATGTCCTCGCCGCCGCCGTGGCCCTGGCCGGCGGGGCGACGATCGGCGCCGCCGCCGCCCACCCGGTGGCCGCCGACGGCTGCTCCGCCACCCCGTCCGCGGGCGGCCTGGTGCAGTGCTCGGGCGTGCTGAACAACAGCCTCAACGGCATCTCGATCCACATCCTCGGCCACTGACCCGGCCCCGGGGCCCGCGCGTCAGGCCCGTCCCGCGGCGGCCTCCGCCTGCGCCAGGTAGCCGTGGTCGTCGAGCCAGGCGGCGGCCTGGTCGCCCGAGCCTCCGAAGACCAGCCGTCCCCGCTCGAGCACGTGGGTGGTGTCGGCGATCTCCAGGAGCATGCCGATGTACTGCTCGACGAGGAGGATGATCCGGCCCTCGTCGGCGAGGGCGCGGACCAGGCCGGTGAGCTCGCCGACCATCCGCGGTGAGAGGCTGAGCGAGAGCTCGTCGAAGAGCAGGCAGCGCGCCCCGGTGACCAGCGCGCGGCCGATCGAGACCATCCGCTGCTCGCCGCCGCTGAGCCGGTACGAGGGCACGTCGAGCCGCTCGGCGATCCGGGGGAAGAGCTCGAGCACGCGCTCCACCCGGGCGTCGACCTCGGCGGGGTCGAGGCCCCAGCCACCGGCGAGCAGGTTGTCGCGGACCGAGAGCGAGGGGAGCACCCGCCGCCGCTCGGCGACCATCACCATCCCCGCCTGGCCGCGGCGGTAGGCGGGCACCCGCGAGAGGTCCTCGCCGTCGAGGTGCACCGACCCCCCCGAGGTCCGCACCAGACCGGCGATCCCGGCGAGCAGGCTGGTCTTGCCGACGCCGTTGCCGCCGACCACGCCGACGACCTGGCCGGGGCGGCAGTCGAGGCTCACCCCGCGGAGCACCGGCATCGGCCCGTACTCGAGGCGCAGGTCGCGCACCTCGAGCCCGCGTTCGGGCCGGGCCGCGGTCTCGCCCGGGCCCTTGACGTGCTCGGTGATGCGGATCCGCGGCGCCGGAGGCGCGACCGGCGCGACCGACGCACGGCTCTCGGTGCGGTCGAGACCGGCCGGCCGGCGGCCGAGGTAGACGCGGCGCACCTCCTCCTGGCGGATGGTCTCGGCGGTCGGTCCCTCGGCGACCAGCCGCCCGTTCTCGAGCACCAGCAGATGCTGGGAGAGCGCGGTGAGCACCCGGGGGTTGTGCTCGATGACCAGCAGCCCCCAGCCCTCGGCGGCCTGGAGGTCGAGGAGCACGTCGGCGAGCCGCTCGCCCTGCTCGTCGGTGAGCCCGCCCGAGGGCTCGTCGAGGATGAGCACCTGGGGGCGCAGCGCCAGGGCGCGGACCAGCTCGAGCTTGCGCCGCTGCCCGAACGAGAGCGTGGCCACCGGGAAGGTGCGCAGCGCGTCGAGCCCGAAGGTGGCCATCAGCTGATCGGTGCGCTCGCGGTGGCGCGGGCGGTAGCCGTGGGTGCCGACCACGTTCTGCTCGGCGGTGAGCACGTCGGCGAGGCGGGGAAACTGGAAGCTCCGCCGCACCCCGGTGCGCGCCCGGGCCATCGGCGTCCACTCGCTGATGTCGGTCGAGCCGAGCAGCACCCGGCCCTCCTGGTGGGGCACGAACCCCGTCAGCGCGTTGATGAGCGTCGTCTTCCCCGCCCCGTTGGCGCCGACGATGCCGACGCGCTCGCCGGGCGCCACCCGGATGGTCACCGCGTCGACGGCGCGGATCCCCCCGAAGTCGACGGTGATCGCGCGTCCCTCGAGCGCGCGGAGCTCCGCTGCCCCGGGGCGCAGCACCGGCTGGGCTCGGCCCGCCGTGACCGACGAGGTGATCACCGACCGCGCCGGGGCCACGTCGGGGGGCGGCTCGGCCACCCGGCCGTGCAGCCGTGCGGCGATCCGCTCGCGGTTCTGTCCGAGGGCGAGCGCGATCACCAGGATGGCGCCGGACACCAGGTTGGGGAAGAGGTGCAGCGGCTCGAGCAGGATCGGGATCGCGGTGAACGCCGCGGCCACCAGCCAGATCGAGGAGAGCTCGCGCATCCCGCCGGCGATGGGGATGGCGACGAAGATGACCGAGAAGATCAGCCCGAAGGAGAAGGTGGGCGGCGGCGAGCCGTTGACGAAGGCGAGCAGCAGCCCGCCGATGCCGATGAGCAGGCCGCTCATCGCGAAGACCAGCAGCTTGATCGACCACAGCCGCAGGCCCATCGCCGAGGCGCCCTCGGGGACGTGGCCGACGAGCACGGTCTGGAAGCCCAGCCGGGATCGCAGGGTGCGCCGTACCGCGAGCGCGAGCACCAGCACCAGCGTGCCGGTGATCAGGTAGACGGCGCGCTGGGTGTCGAACCACCCCGAGAGCTCGGGCTGGGCGACGCTCCACCCCGCCGCGCCGCCGCTCACCCCCGGCAGCGAGAAGACCACCTTCTCGATGCCGATCTGGACCACCAGCGAGGCGACGACGAAATACAGCCCGGTGACCACCAGCGACGCCATCCCGGTGAGCACCGAGAGGCCGACCGCGGCGCCGAGCCCCAGCGCGATCCCGAGCAGGTGGTGGCCGAGGCCGCCGCTGGTCGCGGGGTGGGCGAAGAGGTAGGCGGCGAGCCCCGCGATCCCCGCGGCGTTGAGCGGCATCTCCCGGAGCGCCGCGATCGGCAGGAACAGTCCCAGGCCGATCAGGCCGGCGACCAGCGCCGTCGATCCCGCGTAGAGCAGGTAGCCGGGGAGCAGGAGGAAGCCGCCGATGCCGAGGATCGCCACCAGGATCGCCGGGATCGCCTGCGGTGTGAGGGCGATGCGCGGGAGCTGCACGCTCAGGTCTGCAGGTTGGCGAGGTGGCGGCGCCGGCGTCCGACCCAGAGCACGCCGACGGCCATGATCACGACCGCGCACAGGTTCTCGAGGCCGGGGGCGAGGTAGCCCGCGAGCATCGAGCCGATCATCCCCTCGGCGATCCCGAGCACCAGCCCGCCGGCGAAGGCGAGGGCGAAGGACTCGAGCCCACCGAGCACCGCGCCGGCGAGCCCCCAGACCATCACGAAGAGCAGCAGCGGGGTGGCGAGGGTGGTGCGGGTGACCACCAGCATCCCGGCGAGCCCGGCCATGCAGCCGGCGAGCGTCCACACCCGGATCACGTAGCTGGTCAGCGGGATCCCCATCGTCGCGGCGGTGGCGGGGTCGTCGTAGATCACCCGCACGAAGAGGCCGAAGCGGGTGCGCTGCAGCGCCCAGGTGGTGGCGGCGGCGACGGCGAGGCAGGTGACGAAGCTGCCGATCTGGTCCGCGGTGACGTAGGTCAGGGCGACGTCGAAGCCGCGCGAGCCGAAGACCGGCGCGCCCGCGGGATTGTTGAGCGGCAGGATGAGGTCGGCCCAGGCGAAGAGGAGCAGGGAGACGGCGAGAGTGAGGATCATCACCAGCCCCTTGGGCCAGCTCGGCAGCCGCATGACCACCAGCCCCAGCGCGGCGCCGAGCACGCCGCCGAGAAGGATCGCGGCGGGCACCGCGAGCGGGCGGGGCACCGCCCAGACCGCCTCCATCCGCCAGTAGACCGAGGCGCAGAGGGCGGCGATGCCCGCCTGCCCGAGGTTGACCACACCGCTGATCCGGTACGACGCCACCATCCCGAACGCCATCAGGCCGTAGATGGTCCCGAGCGTCACACCGAGGATCAGCGCCGAGACGAGGAGCGCCACCGTCCGATCCTACGGAAGCCCGAGGGCGGACGGCAGAGGCGAGATCGGCCGGTTCGGCTACATCCCCTTGACGAGGCCGATCACGTGTCCCTCCGGATCGGTGAAGAGCGCGATGGTCGGGCCGCCGGGGATCTCCTCCGGCCCCATGATGGTGCGGCCGCCGAGTCCCTCGGCCTTCGCCAGCGCCGCCCTGGGATCGTCCACCGCGACGTAGAAGGTCACGTGGCCGTTGCCGCCGTCGGGCGAGGCGCCGATGCCTCCGCCGATGCCGCCCTCTCCGCCGGTCTCGACGATCCCGTAGTTCGTCGGGTTGTCGGTGTTGATCTTCCAGCCGAAGAGCTGGCCGTAGAACTCCTGGAGCCGCGCCGCGTCCTTGCCGATCACCTCGAAGTGGATGACGGGACTGCCCATCTCGGATTCCTCCTGGTGCTGCGGAGCGCCGGTGTGGCGGCGACAGGGCCCCGAACCGTAGCACGGTGATCCGCCGCCGGAGCGGTGATCGTTCGTTGGGATCGTGGGGTTGGAATTCCTCGCCGATCGGCGTATGGTCGGGGCCGCATTGGGGTCGGTCGGGAAGGGAGGACATCAAGTGGAGCTGGGTCTGCGTGGCGAGCCCCCGAGAGGGCGGAGGGGTGATCGGCCGGCGCGGCGAGCGGCGGGTGCCGCGATGATCGCCGGCGGTGTCGCGGCGGCGGCGCTCGCCGGAGCGGGCGCCGGCCTGCACGCCCACGCGGCCGTGGTCATTCCGAACGACGTGTGGGTTGACAACGTGACAGCGCCGCAGGGCCCGTTCCACGACGACGAGCGGCGGCTGAGCTGCGCTCCGATCACCGTCACCGGGGCGAGGTTCGACCACTTCACCGGCAGCTTCGAGATCAACGTCCTCAAGCCGAGCGTCGGCAGGGCACAGCAGGTGCTCCAGGTGAGCTGGACGTTCGACAAGGCGCTCGGCGGCCACCAGCTGCTCGACACCATCAGCGGCTCCGACATCGTCGCCAGGGCGACCGCGCTCGGCGCCAAGCCGACCGCGGGCAGGGGCCTGCACTTCGAGTTCCGTTTCCTCCAGCACCACCACCAGCACAAGCCCTTCTGGGTGTCGACCGACTGCGCGGTGAAGCCGGCGGCGGCAGCGCCCCCGGCGCCCGCGGCCGCGGCCCCGGTCCCCCCGGCCTCGGGCAACAAGTCGGCCGCCCTGGTCGCGCCGCCGAAGACCGGCGCCGGCCTGCCCTACGGCCCCGCCGCGGTGCTGGTGATGGCCGGCGCCGGCCTCCTCGAGGCGGCGCGCCGCATGCGCCACCGCCTGTGGTGATCAGCCGGGGCTGACCCCGATGGCCTCGTAAGAGGTGGCCTCCTTGACACCGCCGGAGGCGCAGTCCTCGGTGTGGCGTGGCTCGATCTCCCCGCTGATGCCGAAGCGGTCGCCGGCGAACTCGCCCTGGGTGATCGACCCGGACCCGAAGATGTGCGGCCCCGAGGTGCCGAAGGAGAAGGTGCCGAGCGAGGTCCGGCCGTTCTCCCACCGGATGGTGAAGCGGCCCGCGCCCTGGCCGGCCACGCAGCTGAGCGAGCCGTCGCCGTCGCCGGTCAGAGTGCCGGAGAGGATCGAGGTGTCGGGCAGCCGGCAGGGACCGAGGTTCTGGGCCATCTGGAATCGCCCCTGCGAGGGGCTCGCCGTCACCCCCGGCGAGAGGGTGAGGCGGCCGAAGCCGTAGCAGCCCTGGGGGCCCTGACCCTGCGCGTGCGCCGAGCTCGGGAGCATCACCCCCAGGCCGGCGCAGGCGACTCCAGCGGCCGCGAACACGGCGGACATGCGTTGCATGGCTCATCCCTCCGGGTGTGGATCCGTCCGCCGCGCGGTGGCGACGGTGACGACGGTGCGGGCGAGATCGCGGGCGTCGCGCTGGGCGTGCACCTCGAATCCCGCGGCGTCCACCTCCTCTCTGAGCACCTCGCGGGCCGGCCACGTCCCCGCGCCGAGCGCGCGCCGGGCGGATGCGTTCATCAACCGGCTGAGCGCCGGGCTGCGCGGGTTGATCATCGCGATGACCAGAAGTCCCCCGGGCTCGAGCACGCGGTGGAACTCGCGCAGCGCGGCGGGCCGGTCGGGGATGAAGTGGAACGCCTGGGTCGAGACGACGGCGTCGAGCACCCCGTCGCGCAGCGGCAGCCGCAGCGCGTCGGCCTGCAGCCAGGTGCCGCGGACGCGCTCGGCGGCGCGGCGGAGCATCCCCAGGGACAGGTCGCAGCCGACCACCCGGGTGTCGCGCGAGCGCTGCCGCACCAGGGTGGCGAGGATTCCGGTGCCGCAGCCGACGTCGAGCACCCGCCGCGACCCCGCGGCGCAGAGCTCGGCGACGACCGCGTCCTGCCCGGGGCGATAGGCGATCCGCTGCAGCCAACCGTGGTCGTAGATGCGTGCGGCGCGGTCGAACGCGCGGCGGATGCGCAGCGAGGCGGTGCTCATGGGGCGGGGGTCTCCGTGGGGGGGCGCATGCGCCCGGAGAGGATCGCCTCGGCGAGGCGGATCACCGAATCCGCCTGCTCGGGCAGCTGCTCGATGCGGTCGAGGCGCGCGGCCTCGCGGACCACCTCGCCGATGCCGCCGACGAGCACCATCAGCTCGGTGTCGTCGATCTCGGGGATGGTGGGGTCCTGGGCGCGGGCGATGGCGTTGAGCGTGCGCATCTGCGTCACCGACCACTGCAGCGCCTGGGCGCGCAGCTCGAGCGCGCGCGGGCCGACCGCGGCCATCGCCGACTCCGCCGAGCGCACCAGCCGCGGCTCGGCGGCGATGGTCTCGAAGTAGGTCCGCAGGCTGACGCGCAGCCGCGCCCGCCAGTCGGGGCCGTCGATGGCGGCGAGCTCGGTGGCGATCCGCGAGGCGACGAATCGCTGGCCCAGCCTCCCCGCGGCGAGCACGCACTCCTCCTTGTCGCGGAAGTGCTCGTAGAAGGTGCGGCGTGAGACCCGGGCGAGCTCGACGATGTCGCCGACGGTCATCGCGGCGCAGCCCCTGGTGGCCATCAGCTGGCCCGCGGCGGCGATCAGCCGTCCCCGATGTGAGGCGAGCACCGCCTCCCGCGCGCTGCGATGGCGTTCGAGGAACGGGGACTCGCTCACCGCGCGCCCATCAACGACGGCCAGGTACGTCTCTGTACCAAAGTGGTATCGCAGTGTACCGACGGCCGCGGGCCTGGTCAACCGTAACCTCGGGGTGTATCCGAGGGTGGCTGTCCACACCACGGAGGACCTTCCATGGACGCAACCCCCCGCGCCCTCCTCGGCATGTCGGCGATGGCGATGCTCGGGCTCGCCGCCTGCGGCAGCGGCTCGTCCGGCAGCGGCGCCGCCGCCTCGTCGTCGTCCTCCACCGCGGCGGCGACCACGACCGGCTCATCGTCCGGCGCGGCCAACCCCGGCATCACCGTGGCCGCCGCCAGCGTGCCCGGGGTGGGTTCTGTGCTGGTCAACGGCGACGGCAGGACCCTCTACCTGCTCACCTCGTCGACGGCGACGAACCTCACCTGCACCGACGACAACGGCTGCACCAAGGTGTGGCCGGACACCGAGCTGCCCTCCGGGGTCACCGCCCCGATCGCCGGCAGCGGCATCGACACGTCGAAGCTCAGCACCGTCAAGGGGCCGAGCGGGGCGCTGTACATCACCTACGCGGGCTGGCCGCTCTACACCTTCACCGGCGACAGCGGCCCGGGCACGGCGAGGGGCCAGGGGATCAAGAGCTTCGGCGGCACCTGGGAGACGCTGACCTCCGCCGGGACCCCGGTGACCGGCTCCTCGTCCTCGTCCTCGTCGAGCACCGGCGGCTCGGGCTACTGAGTTCCGTCACGCAACCCAATATGATGCGGAGGTGCAGCGCACCAGCTTCCGGGGGATGAACTGCTCACTCGCCCAGTGCCTCGAGGTGGTGGGGGAGTGGTGGTCGATGCTCCTCGTCCGCGACGCCTTCCTCGGGGTGAGCCGCTTCGACGACTTCCAGGCGCGCCTGGGGATCTCCCGCAACGTGCTCAACCAGCGGCTCGCCAGGCTCGTCGAGGAGGGTGTGCTCGAGCGTATCCCCTACCAGGAGCACCCGCCGCGTCACGACTACCGGCTCACCGAGAAGGGGCGGGACCTCTGGCACGTGCTGACCGCGATGCGCCAGTGGGGCGATCGCTGGGCGGCGCCGGAGGGTCCGCCCGTCCAGCTCGTGCACCGGGGCTGCGGCCATGTCGCTGCCGCGGTGCCGACCTGCTCGGAGTGCGGCGAGAGCCTCGACGCCCGCGCGGTCCGCGCCGTCCCCGGGCCGGGTCGCCGCGGCGAGTCGATCATCCCGGAGGGCCGGCGCTAGACCACGATCTGGAAGCGCTGGGAGCGGTCGTTGTCGGCGGCGTCGAGCTCGTGCCAGGCGCGGGCCAGCCGGTCGACCCCCTCGCGGAGCGTCGCCGCGTCGCGGGTGAGCGGCAGGCGCAGGTGGTCGTCGAAGGACCCGCGGGCGGACATCACCGGCCCGGGCACGATCGCCAGGCCGTGGATCGCGGCGACCGCAGCGAGCTCGCTCGCGCTGCCGGAGGGGAGGCGCACCCAGAGGCTGACCCCGCCCTCGGGTCGCCGCCAGGTCCAGCCGGGCAGGTGGCGGGCGAGCAGGTCGCCGAGCAGGTCGAGGTTGGTGCGCAGCTCGGCGCACCGCGCCGCCCGGACCTCGGCGGCGCGGCCGATCAGCCCGGCGGCGATCACCTGGCTGGGGATCGAGCTGCCCAGGTCGGCGACCGCCTTCACCCGGCCCAGGTGGGTGATCATCGGCCGCGGCCCGCGGATCCAGCCGATGCGCAGCCCGCCCCAGAAGAGCTTGCTCATCGAGCCGACGCTCACCAGCGGGGCGCGGCCCGCGTGGACCGCCAGCGGCGGTGGGGGAGGGTCGCCGAGGCTGAGCTCGGAGAGCGCGCCGTCCTCGATGACGGGCACGTCGTGGGCCCGGGCGAGGGCGGCGAGGCGGCGGCGCCCGGCCTCGGGGAGGACGCAGCCCATCGGGTTGTGGAAGGTCGGCATCAGGTAGACGGCGCGCACCGGGTGCTCAGCGAGCGTCCCGGCGAGGGCGTCGAGGTCGACCCCGTCGCTGCGGACCGGCACGGTGATCACCCGTGCGCCGGCGGTGCGGAAGGCGTCGATGGCGCCGGGAAAGGTGGGGTCCTCGACCACCACCACCGCGCCGGGCTCGACCAGGCAGGTGGCGAGCACGCTGATCGCCTGCTGCGCGCCCCCGGTGATCAGCACCTCCTCCTCCGAGCTGGGGAGCCCGAGCCCGGTGAGGTGAGCCGCGACGGCGCGGCGCAGCGGCGGGTACCCGAAGGGGTGGTAGCCGTGGTGGGCGCTGAGCGCGCCGAGGTCGAGGCCCGCGGCGGCGGCGACGAGGGCCTCGCGCACCTCCGGGCTCGCCGGGCCGTGGGTGCCGACGAGGTCGATGCCGCCGCCCCCCTCGGGGTCGAGCCCGCGGAAGAGCAGGTTGCGCTGCAGCGCGGTGGCGAGCTCGGCGGCCCGGGCCGAGGCGAGCGCGCCCACCTCGGAGCGCACCACCGTGCCGCTGCCCTGGCGCCGTTCCAGCAGCCCGCGCTCGCGCAGCGCCTCGTAGGCGGCCACCACGGTGCCGCGCCCGACCCCGAGCTGCGCGGCGAGCGTCCGCTCGGGGGGCAGCCGCAGCCCGGGCACCAGGTCGCCGCTCTCGATGCCCTCGCGCAGCGAGGCGGTGAGGCGGTCGCGGAGCGCTCCGGAGCCGCGCCGCCAGTCGCCGAGGACGCCGCGCAGCTCGGGGGCCAGGAGCGGTCCAATGTGCGGTTGATTGGCTCTCATGATTGGCTCTATTGTACTCCCATGACCGAGATCCTCCTCAGCGCCGCTCTGCTCGCCGTCTGTGCCCTGGCGCCGTTCCTCGGGGCCGACACCCGCCCCGGTCCGGACGACCGCCGGGCGTCGTGGCCAGGCCATCCCCAGGCTGACCCCGCTTCGAGCTTGAAGCCGGCGTCGCAGCCGGTCTAGGCTCGGCGCCACACCTCGCATCCCTGGAGGTGGCGGACGGACAGGGAGGGGGCCCGATGCGGCGGCGATTCCGGCCCGTGGTGGTGATGGGTGCCCTGGCGGTGCTCCTGCAGGCGGCGGCGGTGCAGGCGGGTCCCCCGCCGCCCGAGCCGCGCGCGCTGGCCCCGATGGCGGCCGACGCGTGCACCCCCGACAACCCCTACCAGGCGCACATCTGGGACCGGCTCGAGCCCTACGGCGACCGCTGCCGGCGCCTCCACTTCGCGGTCGGCCCGCTCTTCATCAAGCCCGGCCAGATGGACGCGACCCTGCAGCCGGTGAG
The DNA here is from genome assembly GCA_036269455.1 of Candidatus Dormiibacterota bacterium. Taxonomy (GTDB): domain Bacteria; phylum Chloroflexota; class Dormibacteria; order Aeolococcales; family Aeolococcaceae; genus CF-96. Next base: position 19,614 of record DATARS010000067.1, read on the forward strand.
CGTCGAGAAGCCGGCCTACCCCGGCTACGTGGTGCGCTTCAAGCCGGGGCTGGTCAACGCCGACGGCAGCGTGCCCGACATCGCCCAGGTGCACCTCCACCATGCCGCCTGGCTGCAGCCCTCGACCTACCGGTATCCCTTCTTCGCCGCCGGCGAGGAGAAGACGATCATCGACCTCCCCGCGGGCTACGGGATGCACGTCGGCGCCCAGGACGTCTGGCTGCTGCTCCACATGATCCACAACCAGACACGCGAGCCGAAGGTCGTCTACCTCACCTACGACGTCGACTACGTCGCCGACGCCGACGCCGCCGCACTCGGCATCGTCCCGGCGCGGCCGATCTGGCTCGACGTCCAGCACCGACCGGTCGCTCCGGGTGCGCCGGACCGCTTCGCCTATCCGGTCTTCAACGTGCAGCGCGGCTTCGGCCACATCGACCCGCTGCTGGGCCGCCGGGTCTGCACCTGGCCGCGGGAGAACTGCGCGCGCTTCGACTCCTTCGGCTACGTCACCCCCCAGCAGGGCGAGCCGGTGGCGCTGCCCGGCGCCGACCGTGAGGTGACCGCGGACATGGCCGGCACCCTGATCGCCATGGGCGGCCACGTCCATCCCGGCGGGGTGCGCGACGAGGTGAGCCTGGTGCGCGGCGGCGTGGAGCGGCCCATCTACGTGTCCGAGGCCGTGCCCTGGGACCACGCCCGGCCGGAGCGCGCCGGCGGCCCCCGCAACTCCTGGGATTTCGCCATGGGTGTCACCAACGCGGCGCTGGGGTGGAAGGTGCGCATCCGGCCAGGCGACCTGCTCCGGCTCAACGCCACCTACGAGAGCGACGCCGCCTCCTGGTACGAGAACATGGGGATCGTGGTCGCCTGGGTGGCGCCCGACGACCCCCACGGCACCCCCGGCGTCGACGTGTTCACCGACCCGGTGACCCTCGATCCCGGGGCGCCGGTGACCGCACTGGTGCCCGAGGGCGCGGTGCCGGCGAGCTGCGCGCCACGGCTCGCCGGGCCGTCACGGCGGCTCTGCCTCCGCGGTGAGGTGACCCACGGCCACCTGGCCGAGGCGTCGAACTACGGGGGCTGCCCGCCGGGCGCCTGCGGCCCGATCCCGGCCAAGGCGGGCCCGGTGGTCAGCGACCTGGTCGCGGCCGGGTTCGAGTACGGCACCGCGGACATCCGCCAGGTCGGCACCGCCGGCGTCCCCCGGCTGCGGCTGGGCCAGCCGGCGCGCTTCTGGAACGTCGACTCGGCGGCGGACATCTGGCACACCTTCACCCTCTGCACCGAGGCGGCGGGGGTGGGCTGCACGGGGAGGACCGGGATCGCCTACCCGCTCGCCGACGGCGGCCGCGGCCCCGACGACGCGATGGACTTCGACTCGACGGAGATCGGCTTCGGGCTGTCCTTCTCGTCGGCCCGGGGTCAGGTCCCGGGCTCAGGGTTCCCCGACCAGACCGCGCAGCAGGCCACCTCGTACAGCTTCACGCCGACGCGCACCGGCACCTACCAGTTCTTCTGCCGCGTGCACCCCGCGATGCGAGGGGTCTTTGAGGTGATCCCCTAGCGGCTGATGGCCTCGCCGACCTCGCCGAAGCGCGCCCGCGGCTCGCGCGGCTGGCGCCGCGAGGCCAGGTCGACGAGCTTGCGGACGGTGCGGTCGTCGACCGCGTAGTAGACCATCCGTCCCGCGCGCCGCCAGCTCACCATGTCGAGGTTGCGGAGGATCCGCAGGTGCTGCGAGACCGCCGGCTCGGAGAGGCGCAGGGTGGCGGCGAGATCGCAGGTGCACATCTCCTGGGAGAGGAGGATCTGGACGATCGCCAGCCGGGTCGGGTCACCGAGGGCGCCGAAGAGCTCGGCGAGCCCGTCGTGGTCGGTGCGCGCGATCAGCGCCCGGGCGCGTGCGACGTCCTCGACGTGGATGGAGCGCACGTCTCCGAGAGGGCTGCTTGTTCTGGGCCGCCGGCCCGCAGAATTGGGCACCATGCGCATCGTAGCCTCCTGAGCGCGTTCATGGGAGGATCCGTGTCCACCTTCGCCGCCGTCGACCTCGCCGACTCGGCCGTCGTCGATCCCGCGCACCTGGGCGACATCCGGGGCGCCTGGGGACGGCTGCCGGTCCGCGAGCTGGCCGCGCGGACGTCGTGGCGGGGACGGCTGGCGGCGTTCGCGGTGGTCGCCGGGCCGGGGCTGCTCACCATGGTCGCGGACAACGACGCCGGCTCCATCGCCACCTTCTCCCAGGCGGGTCAGAACCACGGGACCCGGCTGCTCTGGATCCTGGTCCTGCTCCTGCCCGTGCTGATCGTCAACCAGGAGATGGCGGCGCGGTTGGGGGCGGTGAGCGGGGTGGGGCACGCCCGTCTCATCCTCGCCCGCTTCGGGCGGCTGTGGATGGCGCTGGCCCTCGGCGATCTGGTCGTGCTCAGCCTGCTCACCCTGATGACCGAGTTCATCGGCGTCCGCCTCGCCGCCTCGGTGCTCGGCATCCCCACCCGCCCGGCGGTGGTGGTCTGCGCCCTGGCCCTGCTCCTCGCCACCTCCACCGGCAGCTTCCGCCGCTGGGAACGGATGATGTTCGTGCTGATCGCGGTCGACGTCGTCCTGCTCCCGCTCGGGGTCCTCGGCGGCGGGGCGCACCCCCAGGTCCGCGACCTGATCATCCCCGGCATCGGCGGCCGCGACTCCGACGCGGTCCTGCTGCTCCTCGCCCTGGCGGGAACCACGCTGGCGCCGTGGCAGCTCTTCTTCCACCAGTCGAGCGTCGTCGACAAGCGCATCACCCCGCGCTGGCTCGGCTACGAGCGCGCCGAGACGGCGATCGGTGCGGTGCTCACCGTGATCGGCGCCGCGGTGGTGATGATCGCCGCCGCCGCGGCCTTCGCCGGCACCCCGCTGGCCGGCCACTTCAGCGACGCCGGCGCGGTGGCCGACGGCCTCGGCGCCCGCCTCGGCGGGGTCGCGCGCACGCTCTTCGCCATCGGCCTGCTCGACGGCGCCCTGCTCGGCGGCATGGCGGTGACCCTCGGCGCCTCCTACGCCTGCTCGGAGGTGGCCGGGGCGCGCCACTCCCTCCATCGCACGCCGCGCACCGCCCCCTTCTTCTACGGGGTCATCGCCGCCGTGGTGGTCATCGCCGCCGCGGTGGCGCTGCTCCCCGGGGTGACCCCCGGGACGCTCACGGTGATGGTCCAGGTCCTCGCCGGGGTGCTCCTGCCCAGCGCCACCGTCCTGCTGCTGCTGCTCTGCAACGACACCCAGGTGCTCGGCCCCTGGGTCAACGCGCCCTGGCTCAACTGGCTGGCGTCGACGGTGGTCGCGGGGCTGCTGCTGCTCTCGATGCTGCTGGTGGTCACCACCGTGCTGCCCGAGCTGCCGCTCGCGCCGACGAGCGTCGTGCTCGGCGCGCTGACCATGGCCGGGCTGCTCACCGCCGGGGTGCTCACCGGCTGGGGACGCCGCGCCTGGCGCCAGGCCGACTACCTCGACCTCGGCGGCGCCCTGCGGCTGCGCATCCTGGGCCGCGGCGACCTCCTGGTGCTGCCCCGCCGGATGCGGCCGCCGAGCGCCCTGGCGCAGCGCCGCCGGATGTGGCGGACGCCGCCCCTGGACGAGCTGGCCCGGCCTCCGCTGACCCGCGGCCGCACCCTGGGGATGCTCGCGCTCCGCGCCTACCTGGTCGCCGCCGTCGCCGTCGTGGTGGTCAAGGCCACCCTCGAGCTGCTCGGCGGCTGACGGCTCATCCGGGGCCGGCGTCGAGCTCGAACCGCTCCGGCAGCAGGTCGCCGAGGCTCATCGCCACCGGCGCTCCTCCGGAGGGGAAGACCACCCGCGCCTCGGGGCCGAACTCGGCGATCACCTGCCGGCAGGCGCCGCACGGCGGCACCGACCTCGCCTCGGCGTGGACGGCCACCGCGCCGACCCGCATGTCCGGGCCCTCAGCGGCGACCGCGGCGAAGATCGCGCTGCGCTCGGCGCAGACGGCCAGCCCGTAGCTGGCGTTCTCGACGTTGCAGCCGGTGTAGACGCCGCCGGCGAGGGTTCGCACCGCGGCGCCGACCGCAAACCGCGAATAGGGGGCGTGGGCGCGGCGCGACGCTCCCCGAGCGAGCTCGAGGAGCTCCAGATCGGCGGGGGTCGGCTCCTCGGTGGATATGCCCATGTCGGCGGCCGGTTCCTCCAGCCGATCTGCACGATGACGCTCTGGCCACGTGAGGCTACAATCCCAACCATCCTCCGTGCTGGTGGAGGCATCCTTAGTCAACAAACGGGGGCGGGGGTCCACCAGTTCGGACCCCTGAGGGAGCGTGGAGACAGAGGCCGACGTCAAGGCCCGGCTCCTCGGTGCAGCCGAGGACGCTTTCGCCACGTTCGAGTGCCTTGTCAGCGAGGTTCCGCTCGGTCTGCGCTGTGGCGGCTGGAGCATCCGTGAGGTGATCGGCCACCTCGCCTCCTGGACCGCGGCGGCGTCGCGGGGGATCATGGAGGACATCGCAGGATTCCCCTGCCACGACGAGGAGCGGGGGGCCTTCAACGGCCGGGCCCGTGAGCTCGTCTCCCACGAGAGTGACGCCGACCTGCTCCAGCGCTACGGCGCGGCGCGCACCACCTATCTGGCGACCCTGATGGCGGCGCCGCCGTCGGCGCTGGCGCCGGGGTCCGCGGCGGGCGAGTGGGCGCGGGGCATCGTCGAGCACTACATGGGTCACATCGCCACGCTCGAGGGCAAGCCCGCGGCCTGATCCGGGGTCCGCCCGAGTGGGGTGGACATCCGGCCCCGGCCCGGTCACCATGGGCTGACCGATCGCCGACGCGTCGATGGGCGGGCACCGGCGACAGGAAGGGAAAGAGATGACGTTCGTCCGGTCGACGACCCGCCATGCCATCCGCCGTCGCCGGCTGGGCATCGCGGCCATGGCAGCGCTCGCCCACGTGGCGGCGCTCGCACCGTCCGTGAGCGCGATGGCGGGCTCGTCACACCACTCCCACGGCGGCTCGCCGCACGCCAGCCACGGCGGGAGCGGCCACGGCGGCGCCCCGGCGCCGGCTCCGGGTGGCCCGCGCAACCTGCTCACCAGCGCGGACGGCACCCTGAACACCCCCGTCGGCGTCTACACCGACTGCACCGGTGCCGCGGCCGTGCCCACCGACATGGCCGCCGTCGACACCTGCATCCGCGGCCGGACCTACTTCGTCGGCCACAACCAGGGCGTCTTCACCCCGTTGATGCACCTGGGGGCCGGCTCGCTGATCACCTGGTACGACTCCCGCGGCGCGGTGCACCGCTACCGCGTGGTCGCGGTCCGCGACACCGCCGGCGGCGCCCGGCCGCTCACCACCACCACGCACCACGTGGCCGCCCAGTTCCAGACCTGTGCGGTGAGCGACGGCTCGGTCGACCGCATCCTCGACGCCGTCGCCGCCTGAGCGGCCCGGGCTCAGGCCGTCAGCGCCGCCACGCCGGCGGCGATCGCGAGCGCGCCGGTCGCCACCGCGAAGGTGACCAGCGGTCCGCTCACGCCCGTCGAACGGCTGATCCAGGGGCGGTGCGTGTTGAGCACGCTCGCGGCCAGCGGGGGCACCGCGGAGAGCGCCATCAGGGTCGCTCCGAAGACGGAGAGCGGAGGGAAGCCCGGGTCGGCCCTGCCCAGGGTGAGGACGCCGAGCATGAAGGCGGCGAAGCCGCCGGCGAGCAGACCGGCGCCCATCAGCGAGAGCTGCCGTCCCAGCCCCGGCGGCTGCCCGACCCCCAGCCAGAGGTCGAGCTCGACGGTCCCGGCGGCGCCCTCCTCACCCTCCGCCGTCTGGGCGGGGGCGCCCACTCTGGAGTCCACGGAGGTCCCTCCTCTCTCTCTCGCCCACAGTTGAACCGCTGAGGGCGCGCGCCGTCAAGAGGATGTAGGCCGGATCAGTCGTGACACGACAGGGATACTGCGAGCTACGGGGCTCCGGGGGCGATATAGGAGAGGTCGCCCGGGTTGGGCGACGACGAGGGCGCCGGTGGCGGGGTCGCGCGTGGGGTCGGTGGGATCGCCGGGACCATCCCCATCGCGGCGCCGGCGAGGCGCAGCGGCGCGCTCGCCGGCGCCGGCGAACCGCCGCCCGAAACCAGCAGCACCACCGCGATCACGGTGGCGGTGGGGAGCGCCACCGCGAGCGCGGTGCGGCACCTGCGGTGTGCGGCGCGGCGGCCGCTCTGCTTCCTGTCCATCTCCCTTCCCTCTCCGGTCACGGCACGCGGCGGCCGCCGGGTGCCGGTTGTCATCGTGACGAGCTCCGCCCGCCACCTGCCTCGATGTCCGCGCGGTTCACCGCGCCCCGCAGCACCGCCTCGCGCGCCAGCTCGACGCGCCGGTTGAGCGCCGCCCCGGGGGGCAGCGCGAACTTGTCGTAGAGGCGCAGCAGGTGCTGCTTCACCGCGTCCTCGGTGACCACCAGCTCGGCGGCGATGCTCCGGGTCGATGCCGGCACCCCGAGCACGTCGGCGCTGAACACCGGCCGGCACAGCGCCACCAGCACCTCGCGCTCCCGCGGGGTGAGCGGCGGCGCGGGCTCGCGGGCGAGGGTCACCGCCTGGTCGTCCTCGCTCGGCCGGCTGATCCGGTAGACGAGGCGGGTGCTGCCGACGCGCAGCTCGTCGCCGTGCTGCAGGGCGCGCCCCTCGGTGACCCGGGCGCCGTTGACGAAGGTCCCGTTGCGGCTGCCCAGGTCGCGCAGCCACCAGCCGGGGCCGAGGCGCTCGATCACGGCGTGGAGCCGCGAGGCGCTGTCGTCGCCGGCGAGGACGATGTCGTTGCCGGCGTGGCGGCCGATCGTGAGCCGGTCACCGTCGAGGGGGCGGAGCTCGACGCCGGTCGAGACCGTCATCTCGAGGTACTCATGCATCCGCCCCGATCGCCTCCCGCCCGACGTGCCCCGCAACGGCAGGATAGTCGCTCCGTCGGACGCGGCGGGCTCGACGAGGTGGAGCAGCCCGGGTGCCCCCTCTCGGGGCGTCGCCCCATCCTCTCGGGTCGTCACCGCGGGCCTCCCCGTGCTCCGGGAACGCCCATTTCCACACCCCTCCTGGCGGGAAGCCATCTGCTTCTCCAGCATTGTCGGGGCCGCAGAGGGGCCGCGGTAAGCCCCACGGACGGGACGATGTCGAGCCGCCGGGGGGGAGGTGGATGTCACCTTCCGGTGAGCAGATAGACGGAGTCGACCCCGCCGGTGTCGGTTCCGCCGCCGATGGCGTAGATGCGGCCGTCGGGCAGGCTGGCGACGGCGGTGTAGAGGGGCACGGGCAGCGCGATGCCCTCGGTCCAGCGATGCGACCCAGGGGTGTAGACCTCGACGGTCCCGACCGCGTGGCTGGTGTAGCCGCCGATCGCCTCGACGCTGCCGTCGGCGCCGATCCCCGCCGCCAGGCCGCTGCGTGGCGACGGCAGCGGCGTTCCCTCCGCCCAGCTGTCGGTGGTCGGGGTGAAGACCTCGACGTCGGCGAAGTCGGGGCCGTCGGCACCGCCGAGCGCGTAGATCCGGCCGTCGGGGGCGGCCACCGCGGCCAGGGCGCCGCGCGCCCGGTGCATCGGGGCGACCTCGCTCCAGCTGTTGGTGTCGGGGCTGAACACCTCGACGCTCGCCAGCGCATGGCGGTCGTCGCGGCCGGCGAAGCCGCCGAGCACGTAGATGCGCCCGTCGCGGCCGGTCACCGCGGCGGCGCCCCAGCGGGCGGTGCCGAGGTGGGGGGCGGGGGCCCAGGTGCCGCCGGGGGTGAACACCTCGACGCTGTCGAGGGGGTGGTCGGACATGCCGCCGATGGCGAAGGTGCGGCCGTCCGGAGTGGTGGCCACCGCCACGCCCCAGCGCGCCGTCTCCAGCGGGGGCATCTCCGACCAGCGGTCGCTGCGGGGGTCGTAGGCCTCGACGGTGTCGAGCGGCCGGCTGTTGAGGCCGCCGATGGCGTAGATCCGTCCGTCCGCGGCGGCGGTGACCCCCAGCCAGGAGCGGGCGGTCGGCATCGGCGCTCGCAGCGCCCAGGCGGCGCCGTGGCCGCGGAGCGAGGCCACCCCGGCGAGCGCGGCCGCGGCGACCACCGCCACCCCGCCCGCGGAGGCGCCGAGCATGAGCACCCTGCGTCCCGGACGGCGCCGCGAGACCGGCCCCGGCCCGGGGAGCTCGCGGGTGCTGCCGGTGACCACCGCGCCGGCGGGCCGCCCCGGGCGCGCCGGGGGCGTTCCCAGCAGCTCCACGGTGTCGCTGCTCTCCACGCCGAGGACCAGCGGCTCGGGCAGCACCACCCCGGCCGTCCGCGCGGCGCCGCGCAGCTCCATGCCGAGGTCCAGGGCGGAGGGCGGGCGCTCCTCGGGGCGCTTCGACATCGCCCCCTCGAGCACGCCGCAGATCCCGTCGGGGACCCCCAGGCCGCGGAGGTCGGGGACCGGACGGCTGCCGATGCGGGCGATCATCGCCAGGCTGTCGGGGGTGCCCGCGTCCTCGGCGCCGCCGTCGCGGGCGAAGGCCGAGCGGCCGCGGATCAGGGTGTAGACCGTCGACGCCAGGGCGTAGACGTCGCTGGCGATCGAGGGGCGCAGCCCGTCGAGGAGCTCGGGCGCGGCGTGGGGGATGCTCGCGACCACCGCCTCGCCGCGGGTGGCGGCGGCGCCCTGCAGCTGGGCCACGCCGAAGTCGGCGAGCTTGGGCTCGCCGAAGGCGGAGAGCAGGACATTCTCCGGCTTGACGTCGCGGTGGAGCAGTCCGGCCCGGTGGGCGGTCTCGAGCGCTCCGCTGACGCGGATGCCGGCGAGCACCGCCTCCTGCCAGGGCATCGGACCACCGCGGCGGAGCCGGTCGGCGAGGGTGCCGCCGGGCTCGAAGCCCATCACCAGGTAGGGATTGCCCGCCTCGGTGAAGCCCGCCGAGTGGACGGTGACGATGTGGGGGTGCCCCGAGAGCGCCCCCATGGCGCGGAGCTCGCGCGCCAGCCGGCGCCGGGTCTCCGCCTCCAGCCCGGCCTGGCCGAGCACCTTGACGGCGACGGTGCGTCCGAACTCCGGCTGCCAGGCGCGATAGACCGCGCCGAAGCCTCCGCGGCCGATCTCGACGGCGTGCTCGCACCCGGGGATCCCCAGGTCCACCATGCCGCTCGGAACCACCCCCTGCTTCTCTCCACGCTCACCCGCCCTCTTCACCGTTCACCCATCGTGCAGGCTGCGGCCGCGCTTATCAACCTGGGTATCCGCGGCACCCGGCGAGCGCGTCGGGCGAGTCGTGACCGACCGGACGGGTCGCACAAGCCGAGCCGGCCGGGATCTGTGCGCGCACGCCGTGGGTTCGCACCTCCCTTCCCGCCTACCGTTGCGTCATGGCACAGCTTGCCACTCCTCCGGTTCCGGCCAGCGGCCACCTCCGGCTCTCGGCCTGCCCGCGCTGCGAGTGCCGGCGGCGGGGGATCAGCCTCGTGGGCGGCGACCTGGTCGCCCACTGCCTGCGCTGCGGCGAGGCCCTGGCGGACCCGCTCGAGGTCGAGAGCCTCCGGTAGCATCTCCGGCGTGCCCCGCCTGACCGAGGTCTCCGCGACCACCGCGCACCGGCTCGCCGCCGAGGGTCATCGCATCCTGGACGTCCGCGAGGACGACGAGTGGGCGGCCGGGCACGTCGCCGGCTCGGTCCACGTGCCGCTGATGCAGATCCCCACCCGCCACGGCGAGCTCGACCCCGACGCCGACTACCTCTGTGTCTGCAAGGTAGGCGGGCGCAGCGCCCAGGCCACCGTCTACCTCTCCCGGCTCGGCCTGCGGATCAGCAACGTCGAGGGCGGCCTGGACGCCTGGGCGCGCGCCGGGCTGCCCGTCGAGGCCTCCGGCGGAGGTCCCGGCCGGGTGCTCTGAGCCGGGTCAGTCGCGGCGGCGGAAGCCGAACACCCCGAGGCCGAGCATCACGAACCCGAAGGCGAGCAGCAGCGCGGTGGCGCCGAGGACGGGGACGGTGTGCCCGGCGATGCTCACCGCCGCCACCTGGTCGAGGACCGACTGGGGCACGCCGGCGCCGGCGAGGACGACGTGGCGCACCGGCGCGATCCCGTAGGCGACGGGGTCGAGGCGGGTGAGCACGGTCATCCAGCCGGGCAGGCCGTTGAGCGGGAACAGCGAGCCGCTGAGGAAGAACATCGGCATCATCAGCAGGTTCATCACCATCTGGAAGCCCTGCATCGAGCGCATCCGCGCCGCCAGTGCCACCCCCATCGCGCTGAGCGCGAAGGCGAGCACGAAGAGCAGCGGCAGCACCTCGAGCACGCTGACCAGGCTCAGGTGCACCCCGGCGAGCGGGGCGAAGACCAGCATGATCAGGCCCTGGATCATCGCCTGGGTGGCGCCACCGAGCGCCTTGCCGATCGCCACCGCCGAGCGGTTGATCGGCGCCACCAGGATCTCGCGGAGGAAGCCGAACTCGCGGTCCCAGACGATCGACATCGCGCTGAAGATGGCGTTGAAGAGGATCGCCATGCCGATGACGCCGGGGAACATGAACTTGACGTAGCCGATCGACCCGACCGCGCCGGCGGCGCCCACGCCCCGGCCGCCGAGCGACGAGGAGAGGCCCACCCCGAAGACCAGCAGGTAGAGGAGCGGCTGGACGAGGGAGATCAGCAGGCGCACCCGATCGCGCGAGTAGCGCACCAGGTCGCGATACCAGATCACGTAGATGGCGCGCGCCGTCGCGGCCCAGACGCCGCTGCGGCGCTCGGTGGCGATCCGTGCGGGGGCGGTGATCATCGCCGGCGTCCTCCGAAGGCCTGGGCGAAGCGCCGCATCCCATCGGTGGCGGTGGCCTCGGCATCGCGGATGGCGCGCCCGGTGAGCTTGATGAAGACGTCGTCGAGGCTGGGACGGCGCACCGTCACCGAGCGCACCGGCACGGTGAGCGCGGCGATCAACCGGGGCACGAAGGCAGCGCCGTCGGCGACCTCGATGTGCAGCCCGGTGCCGTCGACGGCGGCCTCGACCGAGAGGCGCTCGTCGATCTCCGCCGCGGCGCGGCGGTCGTCGTCGGTGCTCAGCGTGACCACGTCGCCGCCGACCATCGCCTTGAGCTCCTCGGGGGTCCCGAGGGCGACGATGCGGCCGTGGTCGATGATCGCGATCCGGTCGCAGTACTCGGCCTCGTCCATGTAGTGCGTGGTCATGAACATGGTGAGGTCGCGCTCGCGGCGGAGCTTCTGGAGGTGCTCCCAGATGTTGGCGCGGGTCTGCGGGTCGAGCCCCTGGGTGGGCTCGTCGAGGAAGAGCACCTCGGGGGTGTGGAGGATGCCGCGGGCGATCTCGAGACGGCGGCGCATGCCGCCGGAGAAGGTCCGCACCGGCGACTCGGCGCGCTCGGTGAGCTCGACGGTGCGGAGCGCGTCGTCGATGCGGCGGCGGCGCCCGGCGCGCGGCACTCCGTAGACCATGGCGTGGAACTGGAGGTTCTCGCGCGCGGTCAGCTGGTCGTCGAGCGACGGGTCCTGGAAGATCAGCCCGATGCGCTGGCGCACCGCGTGGGGATCGCGGGCGACGTCGCGCCCGGCGACGACGGCGCTGCCCTCGGTCGCCCGCAGCAGCGTGCAGAGGATGGAGATGGTCGTCGACTTGCCCGCGCCGTTGGGGCCGAGGAAGCCGAAGATCTCTCCGCGCCGCACCTCGAGGTCGATGCCGCGCACCGCCTCGATGGCGCCGTAGCGCTTGACCAGCGAGCGCACGCTGATGATCGGGTCGTCGTCACCGGCGTGGCGCTCGACCACGGGGTCGCGGGTGAGCACCTGCATGCGCCGCAGTATCCCCCACCTCTCTTTTCGGCCGCCCCGCGGGGCGAGCTCGTCACATCTCTGTTGCGACGCCGCGGAAACGTCCGCTCAGAAGGCTCCGGTCCCGTTGGGTGTCCCCAGCCCGGTGGGACCGTTGTACCCGGGGTTGGGTCCGGCCTTGCAGAGGTAGCTGTCGCAGAAGAAGTCGTTGCTCCCCTGCACCACCGGGTTGAGGAAGGTGGTGTGCGAGTAGGGGTACGACCCGCCGACCACGCTGGCGGCGTTGCCGGCGAGCGCGTAGATGCCGGCGACCAGCGGCGCGCCGATGCTGGTGCCGCCGGCCTTGATCCATCCCTGGCTTCCGTAGGAGTCGTACATCGCGACTCCGCTCGCCGGATCCGCCACCGCCGAGACGTCGGCGATGGAGCGGCGCGTGCAGCCGGGGTCGTGCTGCCAGCCCGGCTTGGGCATCAGCGTGCTGCAGCCGCTGCCCGAGCTGCTCCACGCCGTCTCCTCCCAGCCGCGGGCGACGTTGGGGTTGCGGGTCAGCGTGGTGCCGCCCACGGCGGTGACGTGCGGTGACGCCGCGGGGAAGACCGGCTGGTAGCCGAGGTCGCCGGACGCGACCACGACGGCGATGCCCGGGTGATTGAAGAAGTGCTCCCAGCCGACCTCCTTGTCGCTCTCCACCACGCCCCAGCTGTTGCTGATCGCGACCACCCCGGGGGTGGCGGCGGCGAGGTTCTCGGCGGCGCCGAGCGAGGGGATGTCCTGTCCGCCCGCCTCGACGAGGAGGATCCTGCAGTTGGGGCAGGCCGCCGAGACCATGTCGAGGTCGAGGGCGGTCTCCTTGGCCCAGTCGGCGTCGGCGGGGGGCGGGTGCCCGGTGCCGGTGGCGTCGAGCTTGCGGAAGCAGCCGTTGGCGGTGGTGCACGCGGGCAGCCCGAAGGTCGAGCGGTAGACGCCGAGGTCGGCCTCGATGGTGGGATCGTCGAAGGCGTCGACCACCGCGACGGTCTTCCCCTCACCGCCGGTGGCGGGGAGCCTGTATGCGGAGCTGAGCTCGGCGGGGCCGAGGCCGCGGGCGTGCGACGAGCTCTTCACGCCCTTGCCGTGCGCATCGGTGACCAGGCGTGCGAAGCAGCGCGCCTCGTCGGGGCCGGCCGGGTGGCACGCGGGCACGGAGGTGACGGCCTCGGTGGCGGCGACCGGCGGCGGCGCGGCCGTGCGCCCACCCGTGAGGGCGATCAGCCCGCCTGCCACCAGCACCACACATCCCGCACGGCGCAGTCTCCGCCCAGCCACCGCTTACCCTCCGGTCTCCCTTCCCGCGACAGTGCTGATGTCGCACTGCAGGATACCCGTGCCACGCGCCGCGTCAAGACCCGCAGAATGCCCGGCCACCGTGCAGCCGTCTCTCGCGCACATCGCGCCACCCTCCTCCGTGCCCGGCTGGGCGCCCTGGCTCGCCGCCCTGGTGATGTACGGCAGCGCGATCGCGCTGCTGCTGGCGCGGCGCGGACGGCGCTTCCTCCTCGCCGCCGGGGTGTTCGGCCTGGGCGGCACCGCCGCCGTGCTCGCGCTCAGCCCCACCGTGCCCGCGGCGCCCGGGTACGCGATCAGCCTGGCGCTGCCCGGCGGCGGCGAGCGCACCAGCCCGCTGCTGGTGAGCGTCTGCGGCCGGCGCCCCGACGGCTCCGGCGCCGCCGTCCCCGGCGCCGGCAACCTGCTCACGGTCTTTCTCGACGGCCGCCAGGTGCTGGAGACCCGGCGCACCCCGGTCGCGGTGGAGGCCCCGGCCGGAGCCCATCTGCTGCGGGTGGAGGTGCTCACCGACGACCATCGCGAGTTCCGGCCACCGCTCGACTCGCGACTGGCGCTGAGGGTCGCCGGCGCCGGCCCGCTGCCCTCGGCGGCGGCCTGCCCGCACGGGTAACGGCCGAAGACGGCGGGAACCGGATCGGCGGCCGCCCTTGCGGGCCATCCCCGCCTGACATAGAGTGTCAAGCTGTCGAGCACCGGCGAGGGGAGGACCGATGCGACTCGCGAGGTGGCTGGTGCCCGTCGCCGTCCTGGCCTTCGCGCTCGTCCCCGTGTCCGCGGCCGCCCACCCCATCCTGGTCGCGGCGACGCCGCCCTCGGGGAGCTCGGCGGCGGCGCCGCCCGGGCGCATCGTCCTCAGCTTCGCCGAGGCCCTCGACCCCGCCAGCTCGGCAGCGCTCGTCAGCGGCGACGGCCACCCCATCCCATGGCCGGTGACCGTCTCCGGGGGCACCCTGGCGCTCCAGCCCCCCGCCCTGCCCCCGGGCACCTGGCGAGTGCGCTGGGCGGCGGTCGGGGCCGACGGCGACCACGAGGCCGGCGAGTACCGCTTCGTGGTGACCCCGGTGGCGGCGGCGACCCCGCCGGCGACCGCCGCCGCCCCGCCCGGGCCCGTCGAGCGAGCCGGCGGGCTGCTGATGCTCGCCCTCGGCGTCCCGCTGGTCGGGCTGCTCCTGCTCGGCGGCGCCCTGCTCCCCGCCGACCCGGCGCGGCGCGCCGGCACCGGGGGCCGCCTCGCCGGGGTGCGATCGACGCTCTGGGCGCTGCTGCTTCTCGGCCTCTGCGGCTTCACCGCTGGGCTGGTGGCGGCCGGGGGCAGCGGCATGCTGCTCATGACGCCCTCGGGGCCGCCCCTGCTCGTCGCCATCGGGGTGACCACCGCACTCGGGGTGGCGGTCTTCGACGGCGGCGCGCTGCGTTGCGGCGAGCTCGCCTCCCGGCCGACGACGGTGCTGGGGATGGGCCTCGCCCCCGTCCTCCTCGCCAGCCTGGTCGCCCTCGCCGAGGCCCCGTCCGGCGATCTCCCCGCCACCGTGGCGGGGGTGCTGGCACTCGGCGGGCTCGGCACCGCAGCGGTCGCGGCGATCGCCGGCGCCGCCGAGCTGACCCGGCTGCTGCCGCGCGCGGTGGTGGCGCTGGGTCTGCTCGCCGCCGCCGCCGCACTGCACCCCGACCCGGTCACCAGGGGCGCCGCGATCGCGGGCGGGGTGGTCGGCGCGACGCTGCTGCTCCGCGGCGGCGCACCGGGCCGGGTGTGGCATCTGGTCCGCGGGCTCCGCGCCCCCGCGGCCCCGCGCGCGCTCAGCCTCCCCGGCGCGGGGGCGCCGCGCTTCGCGCGCGCTCCGGAGCCGCCGCCTCCGCCGGCCGAGGGTCACCCGCTCCCCGCGGGCACCACCGTCCACCGCCAGCTCAGCGGTCACTTCGTCGATCTCGCCCGCCTCCTCGAGAGCCTGGAGTGGACCTCCTTCACCGGGTACGTGCGTGTCGACGACGGCGGCCTGGGCGGGGTGCTGGTGCTCGTCGACGGCGCCGTGGCGGCGGCCTGCCTCGCGGGTGACGACCCCGCCGTCGGCGTCGAGGCGGTGCAGCGGCTGATTCGCGACGTCAGCGGCGGCCGGGCGCTGCTCGACGTCGTCGGGCTCGAGCACGAGACCGCCCGCGCGGTCGTCGACCTGCTCTCCGCGCCCCCTCTCTTCCGCGGCCTGAAGGCGCGGATGGTCAACCTCGACGGCGTCCTCGAGGACCTCTGCTCACGCGCCCGGGACGGCACCGTGGTGGTGAGCTCTCCCGAGGACACCGGGGTGATCCTGGTGCGCGCCGGCGGCGTCCACGGCGCCTACACGCGCAGCCGGCCGCGCCTCCACGACACCCCCGCGGTGGTCACCGCGCTCGCCGGCGACGACGAGGCGGTGGTCGAGGTCCGGGTGGCCCCGGCCCGGCCGGACGCCGAGCCCGACGTCGAGGAGGTCCTCGAGGAGGGGGGCGGCGCGGTCTGGGATCGCTGGCACCAGCAGCGGAGGCACGCGTCCGGCCGGGAGTGAAGCGGAGCCTCCACGCGGCTGTCACAGAGCCGTCTCGGGGCCTGCGGCGGGCGCGGGGGTGCCGACAATCTCGCATGTGACCTCGGTGCACCTCGATCAGTTCGCCGCCGACCACCTGCCTCCACGCGAGCAGTGGCCGGCACTCCGGCACGAGCTCCCCGAGCTCCGCTACCCCGCGCACCTCAACTGCGGGGCCGAGCTGCTCGACGCCGGGATCGACCGCTTCGGCGGCGACCGCCGCTGCCTGGTCACCGACACCGAGAGCTGGAGCTATGCCGAGCTGCGCGTCCACGCCGACGGCGTCGCCCGCGTGCTCGTCGATGAGCTCGGGGTGGTGCCGGGGAACCGGGTGCTGCTCCGCGGCCCCAACACCCCCTGGCTGGTGGCCTGCTGGTTCGCGGTGATGAAGGTGGGCGCGGTGGCGGTGTCCACCATGCCGCTGCTCCGCGCGAGCGAGCTCGCCACCATCGTCGAGCTGGCCCGTCCCTCCGCCGCGCTCTGCGACGCGCGCTTCCTGGAGGAGCTCGAGGCCGCCGCGACCCCGGAGATGCGCATCGCCCGCTACGGCGGCGGCGGCCCCCGCGACCTGGTGGTGCGTGCCGCGCTCCGGCCCGACCCCTTCGAGGCGGTGCGGACCGACGCCGACGACATCTGCCTGATCGCCTTCACCTCGGGCACCACCGGCCGGCCCAAGGGCTGCATGCACGCTCACCGCGACGTTCTGGCCATCGCCGACACCTTCTCGCGGCACGTGGTGCGCCCCGGCGCCGACGACCTCTTCGTCACCAGCCCGCCGCTCGCCTTCACCTACGGGCTGGGCGGGATGGTGGTCTTCCCGATGCGCGCCGGCGCGGCCAGCCTGCTGCTCGAGCGCGCGACCCCCGACCTGCTCGCCGCCGCGGTCGAGCGCCACCACGCCACGGTGTGCTTCACCGCCCCCACCGCCTACAAGGCGATGCTGCGGCTGCCGCTCGAGGGCCTCGGCTCGCTGCGCCGCTGCGTCTCGGCGGGCGAGCACCTGCCCCGCGCGGTGTGGGAGGCCTGGGAGCGGGCC
Source organism: Candidatus Dormiibacterota bacterium (assembly GCA_036269455.1). GTDB lineage: Bacteria > Chloroflexota > Dormibacteria > Aeolococcales > Aeolococcaceae > CF-96. The sequence continues at coordinate 36,295 of DATARS010000067.1, forward strand.
ACCGGCCTGCGCATCATCGACGGCATCGGCTCGACCGAGATGCTGCACATCTTCATCTCCGCGGCCGACGGCGACATCCGCCCCGGCGCCACCGGGCGCGCCGTGCCCGGGTACGAGGCGCGGGTGGTCGACGAGCAGGGCGTGCCCGTCCCCGACGGCTGCGTCGGCCGCCTCGCGGTGCGCGGCCCCACCGGCTGCCGCTACCTCGCCGACGAGCGCCAGCGCACCTACGTCCAGGACGGCTGGAACATCACCGGCGACGCCTACATCCGCGACGCCGACGGCTACTTCTGGTTCCAGGCGCGTGCCGACGACATGATCATCTCCTCGGGCTACAACATCGCCGGCCCGGAGGTCGAGGAGGCGCTGCTGCGCCATCCCGACGTCCTCGAGGTCGCGGTGGTGGGCGTGCCCGACGCCGACCGCGGGAGCGTGGTGAAGGCCTGTGTGGTGCTGCGCGAGGGCGTCGCCCGCGACGCCGCCACCGCCGCGGAGCTGCAGGCCTTCGTCAAGCGGACGATCGCCCCCTACAAGTACCCGCGCCAGGTCGAGTTCCTCGACAGCCTGCCCCGCACCGCCACCGGCAAGCTGCAGCGCTATCGCCTGCGCCCCGGCCCGGGCGACGGGCCGGAGATGAACCGGGCCGCCTGACCAGGGGTACAGTGGCGCCACGATGAGCACCCCGCACCGGCTGGTCACTCCCGAGGGCATGGCCCCGGCGATCGGCTTCTCCCACGCGGTGGCGGCGACCACGGGCCGCACCGTCTGGATCGCCGGCCAGATCGCCACCGACGCCGCCGGGGCGGTGGTGGGGGAGGGGCTGGTCGCGCAGCTCGACGTCGCCCTCGGGAACGTGGTCACCGCGCTGCGCGCCGCCGGAGCACAGCCCGAGCACGCGGTGTCGATGCTGCTCTTCACCACCGCCATGGACGAGTACCGCAGCGAGCGCCGCGCCCTCGGCCCGGTGTGGCGGCGGCACTTCGGCCGTCACTTCCCGGCGATGGCGCTGCTCGGCGTCACCGAGCTCGTCGAGCCGGCGGCGCTCATCGAGGTGGTGACCACCGCGGTGATCCCCGACCCCGCGCCCTGATGGACATCGCCTGCATCGGCGGCGGCCCCGGCGGGCTGCTGCTCGGCATCCTGGTCCGGCTCGCCGATCCGCGCCACCGGGTGAGCGTGCTCGAGCGCAACGGTCCCGACGACGCCTTCGGCTTCGGAGTGGTGTTCTCCGACGAGACCCTCGCCAACATCCGCTCCGCGGATCCGGTCAGCCTCGGCAGGATCGAGGCGGAGTTCCGCTCCTGGACGGACATCGACATCGTCTACGGCGGCCGGCTGGTCCGCTCCGGCGGCCACGGCTTCGCCGCCATCGCCCGGCGGCGGCTGCTCGAGATCCTCGCCGAGCGCGCGCTCGAGCTCGGCGTCGAGGTGCGCTACCGGTGCGAGGTGGGCGACCTCGACCCGCTCTGCGCCGCCCACGACCTGGTGGTCGGCTCCGACGGCGCCAACAGCCTGGTGCGCCGCGCCCGCGCCGCCGCGCTCGGCCCCACCATTGAGACCGGCCGGTCGCGGTACATCTGGCTGGGGACGCCGCTGCCGCTCGAGCGCTTCACCTTCGTCGTCGCGCAGACCGAATGGGGGGTGGTGCAGGCCCACGCGTATCCGTACGCCGAGGGGATGTCCTCGTTCATCGTCGAGACCGACCGCACCACCTGGGAGCGCGCCGGGCTCGGCAACCACTCCTGCGTCCTCCGACCCGGCGAGAGCGACCCCCGGGCGCTGCGCTTCGCCGAGCACGTCTTCGCCGGGCAGCTCGACGGTCACCCGGTGCTCGGCAACAACTCGCGCTGGCTGGAGTTCGTCACCGTCGGCAACGCGCGCTGGCACGACGGCAACGCCGTGCTGCTCGGCGACGCCGCCCACACCGCGCACTTCTCCATCGGCTCGGGCACCAAGCTGGCGATGGAGGACGCGATCGCGCTCGCCCGGGCGCTGGGCGCGCACGGGGACCTCGAGACCGCGCTCGACGCCTACGAGGAGGAGCGGCGCCCGGTGGTGGCGAGCACCCAGCGCGCGGCTCACACCAGCCGGGAGTGGTTCGAGGGCATCGCCCGCTACGCCGGCCTCGATCCCGAGCCCTTCGCCTTCCAGATGATGACCCGCTCGCAGCGCGTCACCCACGACAACCTGCGACTGCGCGACGCCGGCTTCGTCCGCGGCACCACCGAGTGGCTCTGGCGCACCACCCCGGAGCACCTGCGTCCCGACGAACCGGCGACGCCGCCGCTCTTCTATCCGTTCGAGCTGCGCTCGATGCGGCTGCGCAACCGCGTGGTGGTGTCGCCGATGGCCCAGTACTGCGCCGTCGACGGCCTCCCGAGCGACTGGCACCTCGTCCACCTCGGCAGCCGCGCCGTCGGCGGCGCCGGGCTGGTGATGACGGAGATGACCTGCGTCTCACCCGAGGGGCGGATCACCCACGGCTGCACGGGGATGTGGAACAGCGCGCAGCAGGCCGCGTGGACTCGGATCGTCGACTTCGTCCACGGCAACAGCGACGCGTGCATCGGCCTGCAGCTCGGCCACTCCGGCCGCAAGGGCTCGACCCGGGTGGCCTGGGAGGGACAGGACGAGCCCCTGAAGGAGGACGGCTGGGAGCCGATCGGCCCCTCGGCGCTGCCCTACCTGCCCCACAGCCCGGTACCGCGGGCGATGACCCGCGCCGACATGGACGAGGTGGTCGCCGGGTTCGTCGCCGCGGCACGGCGCGGCGCCGAGGCGGGCTTCGACCTGCTCGAGCTGCACTGCGCCCACGGCTACCTCCTCTCCAGCTTCCTCTCCCCGGTCACCAACGTCCGCACCGACGCCTACGGCGGCTCGGCGGAGGGGCGCCGGCGCTTCCCCCTCGAGGTGGTGGCGGCGGTGCGCGCGGCCTGGCCCGCGGAGCGGCCGCTGTCGGTGCGCATCTCCGCGACCGACTGGGTCGAGGGCGGGTTCGACGGCGACGACGCCGTCGAGCTCGCCCGGGCGCTGCGCGAGCACGGCGTCGACCTCGTCGACGTCTCCACCGGCCAGGTCGACCCCCGCGAGCGGCCGCGCCACGGCCGCCTCTGGCAGACGCCCTACGCCGATCGCATCCGCCACGAGGTGGGCATCCCGACCGTGGCGGTCGGCGGCATCGCCAGCGTCGACGACGCCAACACCATCCTGCTCGCCGGGCGTGCCGACCTCGTGGCGCTGGCGCGGCCCCACCTCGTCGACCCGTACTGGACGCTCAACGCCGCCATCGACCTCGGCCACACCGGGCATCGCTGGCCGTCGCAGTACCTCTCCGGGCGCACCGCCCGGCGCCGCGACCAGCGGTCATGACGCCGCCACGCACGTGGTGATTCTCGCGCTCGGGTGACGACCTGGCTTCCCTCGTGGATGGCGCGGCAGGGCGCGGTACCGTTCGGCGCGTCGGGGAGCCGCGCCACCGCCCCGGACGGTCTGGGCTGTCGGTGGCGAGGAGCGCTGGGGCATGAGACGGAAGCTGATCGCGGTGATCGCCGGTGGTGCGGTCGCCGGCGCGGCGAGTGCGCTGATCGCCTACGCCGCGCTCGCCGATCACCCCGCGACTGCGAGCGACCAGGGCGAGCCCTCGACGCTGCTCGAGTCCGCGGCGTCCAACGGGGGCGGCACCCTCGCAACCGCGCCCTCCTGGCCCGGGCAGACCACCGGGAGCGACGGCGGCGGATCGTCGAGCGCGCCGGCGGGCCGCAGCCAGCAGGGCGGCGGCTCGGTGGTCGCCCACGGCGTCAGCCCGACGCCCCCGCCCTTCTCCGGGGGTGACACCGGCACCGGCACCGGCGCCGGCTCCAGCGGCTCGAACGGCTCGACCGGCGGCGAGGCGTCGTCGGCGGCCCCTCCCAACCCGAGCGGCGACACCGGCCTGCCGACGCTCCCCGCGGTCTGGCTGCCGTCGTCGACTCCGACGCCGGCGCCGACCCCGACCGCGACCGCGACCCCGGCGCATGCCACCGCCACGCCCACCCCGTCGGGTGGGGGTCAGGTGACCGTCCAGGTGCCGCCGCTTCCCCTTCCCCTGCCGTCCCTGCCGCCCGTGTGCGTGCTGCTGATCTGCATCAAGCCCTGACCGATCGGATCGGCCCGCCGCGCCGCCGGCGCCACCATGGCGTCGACGCGGGCGCAGGAGCGCCGTTCCCCGCCTCCCCGGCCTCCGGGGAGGCGGGGGCGGCCATGGTGAGCCGCCCCTCGACGGTTCGCGTCTGCAGGCCGATCGCCTGCGCGTGCAGCGCCTGACCCTGCTGCACCGCGCGGATCAGCTCGCGCTCGCGCTCCGCCGACTGTCCGCCGCTCTCACGGTGGTGCTGCAGCTCGGCGCTGAGCGACTCCACCGCCGCCTGAAGGCCGGCGACCCGCGCCGAGCGCTCCTCGAGCAGGTTGCGCAGGTGGACGGTCTCGATGATGAAGTTCGGCCGCTCCTGCACCTGGGCGCGGGGCGACTGCAGCACCGGGCGGGCGTCGGCGTAGTCGTCGGGGAGGTCGACGAGAAGGCAGCCCACCTCGTCACGCGCCGAGAGCAGCTCACCCCGCTCGACCCGGCTGCGGACGGTGTCATCGCTGACGCCGAGGATGGCTGCGGCCTGGGTGACGCTGACGAGTGCCATGGGTGGAGGCTCCTGCGGCGACGTGAGCTTCGACGGTGTGGAGGGACTGCAGCGATCCTACCTCATCCGCGTCGGCAAACCCGATCCGCCGACCACAAGAACCCCCACCTTCGCGTCGTTCCCTTGGTACGCGGTGAAACGGGTCAAACCTCTCAGATCCCACCGCCTTCGTCATCACTCACTCGCAGAGGGTTGGGGTACCACCAATGAAGATCAGGCGCGCACTCACCACCGCGGCTCCGCTGGCGATCGCCGGCATCGTCGGGCTCGGCAGCGGCACCGTGTCGGCATCCGCCGCCGCGCTTCCCGTTCAGCTTCCGCTCCTCGACCAGCTGAACCTGGGCTCGCTGACCGCTCCGGTGAGCGGCGTCACCGGGACCGTCACCAGCACCGTCAACGGCCTGCTCGGCGGCCTCGGCGTCAAGTCCGTGCTGCCCGCCCTCGGCGGCTCCGCGGCGAGCCCCCACAGCAACGCCGCGGCCAGCGGCCTGAACCTCGGCATCATCGACACCTGCGTGAGCTGCACCGGCGCGTCCGCCGGCTCGTCGTCCGCCACCGCCGGCGCCAAGGCGCTGCGCGTGCTCGGCAACGACCTCTCCGCGGGTCAGACCTCCGGCACCAACGGCAACGCCGGCAGCCTCCTCGCTCTTCCCGCCAACGGCCTGCTCGGCCTGGCGATCGCCGACTGGATGAACGCCACCCACGCGGGCAGCACCGCGTCGGACGCGCACTCCCGCAGCGCCCTGACCGACCTCAACCTCGGCAACGGCCAGATCGCCACCGTCGCGGTGCTCGAGTCGATGAGCAACGCCGCCTTCGCGGGCTCCTCGGCCCACGGCGACGCCGCCAACAACGGCGTCAACCTCTCGCTGCTCGGCGGCGGCATCGCGCTGATCCTGCTCCACAGCGACACCGCGGCCGACGGCACCCAGACCGCCTACGTCGCCTCGCTGAACGGCCAGCAGCTGCTCGCCACCCACGGCAACGGCGGCGGCCTGCCGATCACCATCCCCGGCGTCGGCACCATCAACGTCCTCTCCTCGGGCGCGGACGGCGGCGCCGCGGTCAGCACCATCGACGACCTCCTCGGCAACGCGGGCCAGGCGGCCGGCGTCCTCACCGCCACCGGCGGCCCGTCGGCCGACAACGGCGGCAACGGCACCTCCACCTCGACCAACGCGGGCAGCGGCTCGGGCAACGGCTCGGGCTCCTCGGCTCCGAGCACCGGCGCCCTGCACATCCCCAGCGCGGCCAGCAGCAGCGCCCCGACCCCCGTCACCGGCATCGAGCTCGGCATCGGCGGCTTCCTCCTGGTCGCCGGCGGCCTGGGTGTGGTGGGCGCGAGCGTCGCGCGCCGCCGTCGCCAGATCGTCTAGAACCCAGACTGACAACCGTTCCCCGATGGGGCGGAGCCGCTGCATGCGGCTCCGCCCCTTCTCCTTTAACCCGGGGGGCTCCGCCCCCCGTCCTGCTCCGAGCGTCGCTTCGCGACTCCCGGAGCAACCCCCCGCGGCCGGACTCCCGGCCGGCGCTCGCTGTGCTCGCGTGCGAGGTTGCGCCGGCTTGGGTTGCGCCGGCTTTAAGCAGGGTCCGCCGTACCGGGTTGACTGGGTGAGCAGCGGTCACCCAAGGGCATACCGCAGATGGGCCGATATCCCGGCAAGCGGGCCCGGCCCTGGGGCGGCAAGGGCGGTGGATCGGGGATCGGGGGAGTGGTGGCAGTGGCCAGGCGGACATCCTCACTATCAGGTAGTGCACCTGCCGACGACGGGGCCGAGCTCCGACAGCGGCCGGCTGCGATGTTTCGCGATTTCCGAACTCTTACGGCCGTCTTACCTTTTCCGGGGGTATGCTGGGTTGGTCGTACCGAACTTCGTGTCGTCATTGAGGGACCATGCTTCTGGACATCGCGACGAGGCAGCCCACGGCTCCCTCGACCCCGTCGCTCTTCACCAACCACGGTCTGGTGCTGCTCTACATCGCCGCCCAGCCCGGCGCCCGCGAGCGCGACATCGCCGCAGTGGTGGGGATCACCGAGCGCTCCGCACAGCGGATCGTCGGCGACCTCGTCAACTCCGGCTTCATCGCCCGCCGCCGCAGCGGCCGGCGCAACGTGTACGAGGTCCACCTCGACGCGCCGCTCTCCGATCCGGTCTGGACCGGCCTTCGGGTGCGGGATCTCCTCGACCTGGTTGCCGCCTCCCAGCAGGAGCGACGGCCCGCCTGACGCCCCGGGACGGGGGTACGGCCCTCACCGGCAGGCGGTGACGGGCCCTGGGGGGATATGCGACCTCGCGCGTGACGGCTGTTCAGCCGTCTCCGCGCGCCCTGACATATCGGACGTACAGATCTCACGTCATGCTCGCACGCCCGCACGCCCGGGCGACCGGCGACCTCGGGCCTAGGCCTGGACGACGACGGTGACCTGGAAGTCGATCCGGTAGGCGTAGGGGCAGTGCGGCGTCGTGTAGGCGCACGCCGGGGCCTTCGTGGCCCGGATGTCGGCGCTGCCCTTCGGGCCCGCGGTGCCGAACACGGCGCGGGCGCTTCCGTTGCTCTTGGCGCTGCCCGAGCTGCTCTTCAGCACCGTGGTGTCCGAGCTCATCGGCACCGTCCAGCGGGAGCCGTCCGTGGGGCCGGCCAGGTCGACCTCGACGCTGTCGCCGGGGCGGATGGTGATGGTCCGGCCGCTGTCCTTCTGGGTCAGCACGATCCGCGCGGGCGGCGCCGGGGTCGGGGTCGTGGTGGCCGCGAAGCGCGGGGGCGCGGTCGGCGCGGCGTGCGGCCCGGGCGACTGCTCGCCCTGGGGCTCGTGGGTCGGCGTGGACCCCGACGAGGGCACCGCGCCGGGCCCCTCGGTCGGACCCGGCTGGGACACCGCGGTGGGCGGCGTCGATGTCATCGGGGGCGGGGTGGGGCCGTTGCCGTGGTCGTTCGCGTCACCGCCGGCCGCCGGGCCGGTGGGGGAGACCATCACCGACGGGAGGCGGGTGGGCGCCGCGCCCTGGGTGGGCGTGCCGCCGGTCCCCAGCACCACGGCGCCAGCGGGTGGGGTGCCCGGGCCGCCGGCAGGGGTTCCCCAGCCGGGCATTCCCGGTGAGCTGGCGAGGGCCACCGACGGCCCCGTGTACGGCACCGTCGTGTTGGGCGACACCCGCGGGCTGGCGACGCCCACCGCGAGCGCTGCGGCGAAGGCGCCGCCGACGGCCACGGTCAGGGCCGCCCCGCCGAGGTGGCCGCGCCCCGGGAGGGCCAGGCGAGGGAGGCGCCCGCGCGCTCCCGAGCTCGCCGTCGTGCGCCGCAGGACGGCGTCGTGGGCGGCGCCGAGACGCGGCGAGAGCCGCCGGCCGATGGCTCCGAGCTCCTGGTCGAGGTCGGGCCCGGTCATTGCGCCTCCTCCTCTCTCACCAGGCTGCGGAACTTGCGACGGCCCATCAGCAGATGGGTCCGGACGGTGGCCTGCGACCGGCCGAGCAGGCTGGCGACCTCGGCCACCGGCCTGCCCTCCCAGCAGTGCAGCAGGATCGAGGCTCGCTGCATCGGGGAGAGCCGCTCCAGGTGCCACTGGACCCAGTGGCGCTGGACGTCGTCGGGGATGGTGACCCGGTCGGCGCCCTCGAGGGCGGTCTCCCGCCGCCGCTTGCGCCACTGATCGATCGCGATCCGGCTTGCCACCCTGGCCACCCAGAGGTCGGGCCGATCGAGGCGGCCGACCCGGCTCCAGCGCTGGTAGGCGCGGGCGAAGGCCTCCTGGGCGGCGTCCTCGGCCAGGCCCTCGTCGCCGGTGACGGCGGCGACCAGTCCCACGACGCGGTGGTACGCGTCGGTGAAGACGGCCTCGAAGGTGACCTCGGCGGTCGCGGTGCTCATGCCCGCGACGGCTGCGCTGATCGACATGTCTCGTACACGCGCCACAAGTGGTGAACGGCTGAGGTGGGCTCCGTACTGCGCTCGAGAGCGCTCGGAGCCCGGATCACCGGCCGGCCGGCGAGGCTGGTCGCACGGCCGGACCGGTGTCCGGGACGGGGGGGCAACCGGGCGCCGGGACCGGGGGACGTCCCGACGCGAAATCCTCCGCTGAGCCCCCCGTGGGGAGGTTCACGAGGCTAGGGGGCGACGACGACGTGGACGGTCCAGGACCGCGTCAGCACCTTGCACATCGGAGCGCAGCGGGGCTGATCCATGGCGCTGAGGTCGGCGGTGCCGGCGCTCGCGCCGCGGAAGCTGCCGAAGCTGCCGCCGTTGCGGTCCGTGCCCGCGCCGGTGCGGGTGACGACCCCGCCGTCCGAGCTGACGGGTTCGGTCCACACCCCGCCGCCGTTGAGGCGGACGAGGATCCAGGTGCCGGGCTTCACGGTGATGGTCCGGCCGCTGTCCTTCTCGGTGAGCGTCACCCAGCGCATGCAGGGACGCATCCACATCGCCGCGGGGCTGCCGTCGCCCTGGTTGGCGTTGGTGGCCATCGGGCAGGGCTGGGGGGTCGGCTTGGGCGCCGGGGTGGGGCAGGGATCACGGAACGAGGGCGACCCGCTCGCCTTCGCGGTGGCGCAGGGCGGCGGGGAGCAGGACGCCGGGTTCTGACCCGAGGCGCCGTTCGCGGTGAGGTACTGGCAGGGCGGCGGGGTCGGACCCGGGCAGGGGTTCGGCGCCATCGCGCCCTTCGGCGCCCCGGCCATCATGCAGGGGCCGGGCGGGCAGGGCCGCACGATCGTGGCCGAGGAGTTGACGCCCGCGGCGTTGCAGGGCATCACCACCGGGGCGGGCCTGCCGGTGGGATCGGTGCCCGACGGGGTCGGGGCGCCGGTCGGCTGCGGGGTGAGCGGAGCGTCCATCGCCGCGGCCGAGGCCTGCAGCGCGAGCGCCGAGGCGGTCGCCGTGGGGGCCGAGGTGGCGGCCGGGGCGAGGCCGGCGGAGCCGGTCACGGCGCCGACGGGGCGCATCGCCAGCGCCGAGCCGCCGAGGGCGGCGGCCGCGCTCATGGCCGCCACGGCGGCGACGAGCGTGAGCAGCGTGGTGCGGCGCCGCGGCGTCCGCTCGGTGAGTCTCATCTCAGTTCATTCCCCTGTCGCATGTCGCGGCCGGACCGCGCCGGTGGCGCGTCCGCCTTCTCTCGAGACCAACACGCGGCGCGACGCGGAAACGGATGAGCCGCGACGCCGCGACCGGTGTCACGGTCCTGCAACATACTGAGGTACCACACTAAGTGGCCACCCATAATGTGGCCATGCCGCACCCCAGCCACGACCACGCGTCCCCCGGGGCCGTGCTCGCCTCGTCCCTCGGACGGCTCGAGCACGACGCCAACGGGCGCCTCTACTCCCCGGCGATGCGCGAGCGCGTCGCCCGTCTCGGCGCCGCCGGCCCCCGGGCCGAGGTGCTCGCCGCCGTCGCCGTCGCCGAGAAGACGGTGACCAGCCTGCTCGACCGCGTCTTCGAGGCGGTCGGCCTCTCCGTGCCCCAGGTCAAGGCCCTGGGGATCATCCGTCACCTCGGCGGCAGCGGAGCCCAGATGCGGGTCATCGCCATGGCCTGCCACGTCACCCCGCGCACCACCACCGGCGTGGTCGACGGCCTCGAGGCCGCCGGCCTGGTCGAGCGGGTGCCCGATCCCACCGACCGCCGCGCGGTCATCGCCCGGCTCACCGCCGAGGGCGAGCGGCGCCACGACGCCGCCATCGCCCTGCAGATCCAGGCCAGCCAGCGGCTGCTGGCCGGCTTCGACCCCGAGGAGCTCGAGCAGCTCCGCCATCTCAGCCTCCGCCTCGTCGAGGCGGCGACCAGCCAGGAGGGACTCCAGTGACCACCGCCCGGCGCTCCACGATCGCGCCCGCGCCCCGCCGTCTCCAGCCCCGGATGATCACCTTCTTCGGGGTGATGGCGGCGATGTTCCTGAGCGCGCTCGACCAGACCATCGTCGGCACCGCGATGCCGACCATCGCCCGGGAGCTCGGCGGCGTCAACCGCTACACCTGGGTGACCACCGTCTACCTGCTCACCAGCACCGCGGTGGTGCCGGTGGTCGGCAAGCTCTCCGAGCAGCTCGGCCGCAAGCGGGTCTTCATGGCCGCGATCGTCGCCTTCCTCGGGGGCTCGGCGCTCTGCGGCGCCGCCCCGAGCATGAGCTGGCTGATCGCCTTCCGCGGCCTCCAGGGCGTCGGCGCGGGCATGCTCACCGGCACCGCCTTCGCGGTGATCGCCGAGCTCTTCTCCCCGGCCGAGCGCGGTCGCTACGTCGGCATGATGACCGGCGTCTTCGGCCTCGCCAGCGTGGTCGGTCCGCTGGTCGGCGGCGGCCTCACCGACAACGTCGGCTGGCGCTGGGTCTTCTACGTCAACCTGCCCATCGGCATCGTCGTGCTCGCCGCGCTGGCGCGCACCTTCCCCACCTCGGTCCGGCCCGCGCTGCGGCCGCGCATCGACTTCCTCGGCGCCGGGATGATCGCCGCCGGTGCCGCTCTGCTCACCCTCGGCGTCTCCCTCCAGGGCACCGACGGCTGGGGCTCGCCGCTGGTCTGGACCGGGCTGCTCGGCGGCGCCGCGCTGCTCGTGGGCTCGCTCTTCATCGAGGCCCGCACCCCCGAGGCGGTGCTGCCGCCGCGGCTGTTCCGCTCGTCGATCTTCGCGGTCACCAGCGGGGTGACCTTCCTGGTCGGCGCGGTGATGTTCGGCGCGATCACCTACATCCCGCTCTTCCTCCAGGGAGTGGTCGGGGTCCACGCCACCAACTCCGGCCTGCTGCTCCTGCCGCTGATGGCCGGACTGGTGGTCGCCAGCATCGTCGGCGGCCAGTGGCTCTCGCGCTCGGGCCGCTACCGCAACCAGGCGATCCTCGGCCTGGTGCTGATCTGCGGCGGCATCGGCCTCGCCACCCTGCTCGGCGTGACCTCCTCGCAGGCCGCCGTGACCCCCGCGATGGTGGTCCTCGGTCTCGGGCTCGGGCTCTCCATGCCGGTCTTCAACGTGGTCTCCCAGAACGCGGTCAGCCACGAGCTGATGAGCTCGGCCACCAGCGCGGTGATGTTCATCCGGCAGATGGGCGCGGTCCTCGGCCTGGCGGTGATGGGCTCGTACTTCAACAGCCGGCTGTCGGTGCACGGCGGCGGCCACGGAAAGGTCGCTCTCGCCGGCTCCATCCACGACGTCTTCGTGGTCGCCCTGCTCCTGGCCGCCGTCACCCTGGTCCTCAGCACCTTCCTCCGTGAGATCCCGCTCCGCACCCGGAGCCACGCCGAGGAGCGGGAGGCGCTCGCACCGGCGGTCGCGTAGCCGCCGCTCGCCATAATGTCGCCCGGCGTGGACGGTGGAGACCGCCCGCGCCGGGTGACCGGCGGGCGCGGGGAGCAGAGGGAGGCGTCATGGGCACGGTGTTCTCGAGCGCGGCGGAGGCGGTCGCCGACATCCCCGACGGAGCCACCCTCGCCGTCGGCGGCTTCGGGCTCTGCGGCAACCCCATGGAGCTGATCCGGGCGCTCTACGAGCAGGGCACCACCGACCTGCGGGTGGTCTCCAACAACTGCGGCGTCGACGACTGGGGGCTGGGACTCCTCCTCTTCGCGAAGCGGATCTCGCGGATGACGAGCTCCTACGTCGGCGAGAACCGGGAATTCGCCCGCCAGTACCTCTCAGGCGAGCTCGAGCTCGAGCTCACCCCCCAGGGCACCCTCGCTGAGCGGCTCCGCGCCGGCGGCAGCGGCATCCCCGCCTTCTTCACCCCCGCCGGGGTGGGCACCCTGGTCGCCGAGGGCGGGCTCCCCTGGCGCTACGCCGCCGACGGCTCGGTGGCGCTGGCCAGCCCGGCCAAGGAGACCCGCCACTACCACGGGCGCGACTACATCCTCGAGGAGGGGATCGTCTGCGACTTCGGCCTGGTTCACGCCCTGCGCGGCGACCGGGTCGGCAACCTCGTCTTCAACAAGAGCGCGCGCAACTTCAACCCGCTCTGCGCCATGAGTGGCCGGATCACCATCGCCGAGGTCGAGGAGCTCGTCGAGCCCGGCGAGATCGACCCCGACCACGTCCATCTGCCCGGGGTGTTCGTCCAGCGGATCGTCCACGCCGGCCCCGGCGAGAAGCGCATCGAGCGGGTCACCACCCGCCCGCGCGAGGAGGGCTGACCATGGCGCTCACCCGCGAGCAGATGGCCGCGCGCGCCGCCCGCGAGCTCGAGGACGGCTCCTACGTCAACCTCGGCATCGGCCTGCCGACGCTGATCCCCAACTACCTCCCGCCCGGCGTCAACGTGTTCCTCGAGGCGGAGAACGGCATCCTCGGCGTTGGCCCCTACCCCTACGCCGGCGACGAGGACCCCGACCTCATCAACGCCGGCAAGGAGACGGTGACCGTCCAGCCCGGCGCCTCCTTCTTCGACTCCGCGATGAGCTTCGGCGCCATCCGCGGCGGCGCCATCGACGCCGCGGTGCTCGGCGCCATGGAGGTCTCCGAGAGGGGCGACCTGGCCAACTGGATGATCCCCGGGAAGATGATCAAGGGCATGGGCGGCGCCATGGACCTCGTCCACGGCGCCAAGCGCGTGATCGTGCTCATGGAGCACACCTCGCGCGACGGCACCCCCAAGATCGTGCGCGCCTGCTCGCTCCCGCTCACCGGCCGCGCCGTGGTCCAGCGCATCGTCACCGACCTCGCGGTGATCGACATCACCGCCGAGGGCCTGGTCCTCCGCGAGCTCGCCCCCGGCGTCGGCCTCGACGAGGTGCGCGCCGCCACCGAGCCCGAGCTCCACGTCCCCGCCGGGGTGCGCGTGTAGTCCCCTCGACAGCCCCCGTCCGACGTGCCATCCTCGGCACGGACGGCGGTGCAACGGTGTCACCCCGTCGGGGAGGATGAGCAGTGTCCCACCTCGTTCTCAGCCGGGAGATCTACTGCCCGCTGGACCAGGTCTTCGCCTACGTCTCCGACCTCACCCGCGCCCCCGAGTGGTGGCCCAACCTCTCCGACGTCCGCCGTTCCGACGGCCCCGGCCCCGTCGCCGTCGGGACCCGCTACACCTTCACCTACAACATGTTCGGCCGCTCGTTCCCCGGCGAGGCCGTCGTGACCCAGCACGTCCCCAACGAGCGCAGCACCCTCGAGGTCTCCGGCCAGATCAACGCCACCCTCCGCAACGACTACCGCGCCACCGCCCGCAGCCGCACCCGCGTCACCGTGATCATCGAATACGAGGTCCCCACCCTCCTCGGCAAGGTGGTCAACACCCTCATCGTCGAACGCCGCAACGCAGCCGACGCCGACCACGCCTTCGACCAGATGAAAGACCTGCTGGAACACGAGGCCCTCTCCCGCATCGACGAGGGGGTCGTGCTCTGACGCCTTCAGCGGTGTCGCCCGGCCAGCCGCGTCGCCGCTGGGGCGGCTCGGGGCGGCGGGACGCTTGGGCTGAACACCCTATACTGGCCCGCGAATGCACGGGACGCCTCTCTCCCTGGCGCTGTTCTGGGTCGCGGTGGTGGCCTACCTGGTGGGCTTCCTCGCCTTCGTGCTGAACGCGGCGTTCCGGCGGCGGGTGTTCTCGGATCTGGGCGTCGTCGCGGCGATGACGGGGTGGCCGTTCCATCTGGGATCGATCGTGGCGAGGGCGTTCGAGGCGGGGCACTGGCCGCTGGGGAACATGTACGAGTACTCGACCGGGATCAGCCTGGTCGTGGTGACGGCGTTCCTGGTGCTGGCGCTGCGCCACCGGCTGCGGCTGGTGGGGGCGCCGGCGATGGGGCTGGCGGTGGCGCTGCTGGGGCTCGCGTACATGCTGTACGTGCCGCCGGGGAGCCTGGTGCCGGCGCTGCACAGCTACTGGCTGACGATCCACGTCACCGCGATGGCGTCGTCGTCGGGGATCCTCACCTTCTCGTTCGTGTTCGGGATGTTCTACCTGGCGCGGCGCTGGGCCGATCAGCGGCTGGCGCGCGCGGCGACGATGCGCGGGGCGGTGACGCCCGGGGGCACCCCGGTGTCGGTGGGCGGCGGGCGCAGCGGTGGCGATCCGCGGCTGGCGGCGGCGCGGGCGGTGGTGCGGGCGCTGCCGAGCGCGCGGACCCTCGACCTGTGGAGCTACCGGTTCGTGATGCTCGGCTTCCCGATCTGGTCCTTCGGGGTGATCTGCGGGGCGATCTGGGGCGAGCACGCCTGGGGGCGGTACTGGGGCTGGGATCCGAAGGAGACCTTCGCGTTCATCACCTGGGTGACGTTCGCGATCTACCTCCACGCCCGAGTGACCTACGGCTGGCGCGAGGCGCGGGCGGCGGCGATCACCGCGGTCGGCTTCGTCTCGATCCTCTTCACCCTCTACGCGGTCAACCTCTGGATCGTCGGTCTCCACTCCTACGCCAAGGTATGACCCGGGTCGGGGCGGCCCTCGCCGCCCTGCTGCTGGCGGGGTGCGGGCTCGAGCAGGACGTGGCCGTGAGCAGCTCAGGCGGTCCCAAGGTGGGGAGCCCGGCGCCGCAGGTGCAGATTCACACCCTCGACGGCGGGGTGTTCGATCTCGGCGCCGAGCGCGGGCACCCGGTGGTGATCGACTTCTTCGGCTCCTGGTGCGGGCCCTGCCGCAAGCAGCAGGCCGGGCTGGACGCGCTCGCCGCCCGGTACCGGCCCCGGGGC
This sequence comes from Candidatus Dormiibacterota bacterium, assembly GCA_036269455.1. Lineage (GTDB taxonomy): Bacteria > Chloroflexota > Dormibacteria > Aeolococcales > Aeolococcaceae > CF-96. The sequence continues at coordinate 51,576 of DATARS010000067.1, forward strand.
GTGGTGATCGTGGGCGACGCGCTGCGTGACGACCGCGCCACCCTGCAGAGCTACCTGGCCGAGCAGGGCGTGCCCTACCCGGCGGGGCTCGACGACGGCCGGGTCGCGGCCCAGTTCGGGGTGCTCGCGCCCCCGACCACGGTGGTGGTCGACGGCGGCGGACGGGTCGCCGGATCGATGCTCGGCGGCGTCGACACCGATTCCCTGTCGCACCTGCTCGACCGCCTGATCGCCGGCGGCTGAGAGGCGCATGGCGGAGGGCCGGCGGGCGGCTCCCGTGCCGCCCGCCGTCTCCAGGATCCGTCAGCTCAGCTCGCGCGCCGCTGCCAACGGGTCTTCTTCAGCATCTTCTTGTGCTTGTGCTTCCGCATCTTCTTGCGGCGCTTCTTGATGACCGAGCCCACCGGGGCCTCCCTGTCGCCCCGACGGGGCATCTCTCTGACGCGCCGGGGGCGCGGTCCGTCCGATGACCGGCGGAGTGTAGCAGCCGTGCCGTCAGGGACCGGACGCCTCGTTCGCGATTCGTGCGTAGGCGGCGCGGAGCCGCTCGGCGGTGCGATCGAGGTGCTCGGGCATCACCTTGACGTCGGCGAGCACCGGCATGAAGTTGGTGTCGCCGTCCCAGCGCGGCACCACGTGGGCGTGGACGTGGTCGGCGATCCCGGCCCCGGCGATCGTGCCCTGGTTGATCCCCATGTTGAAGCCGTCGGGCCCGAGGGCGGCCTGCAGGGCGCGCACCGCCCGCTGCACCCCGTGGGTCAGCGCAGCGGCCTCGACGGGGGAGAGGGAGACGATGTCGGGCGCGTGCCGGTGGGGGACGACGAGCACGTGGCCGCTGCTGTACGGGTAGAGATTGAGCACCGTGAAGGTCAGCTCGGCACGCTCGACGACGTGCCGTTCCTGGTCGGTCGTGCCGGCGTCGATGGCGCAGAGAACACACCCCTGGGGAGGGGTCCGCTCGCCGACGTACTCCATCCGCCACGGGGCCAAGAGCTGGCGCACGGCCGCCGAGGATAGCAGCGGCGGCGGCGGGGCCCCTGCCCTCCGCAGCTGCCCATCCCTGCCCACCGCAAGTTTTCGTTTGACGCTCTCGTTTCGATTGTCGTGTCCCGGATGCGGGATCGGGCGGCCGCCCCGACCAGCGGCCCTGGGGGTTCTCGGCGATGAAGAGGCGAGCGGTGGTGGCGGCTCCGGTCACGATGGCCGGTCTTCTGCAGCTCGCCCTCGGGGCCACCTCCGCGTCGGCCGCGGCGCTGCCGGTCCAGCTGCCCTCCGGCCTCGCCGGGGTGACCCAGCTGCTCCAGCCCCACACCGCCCCTGCCCCTGCCCCGGCGACCGGCCCGGCGGCGAGCGCCAGCTCCCACGGGCTCAACCTGAGCATCCTCGACAGCTGCATCAGCTGCACCTCGGCGAACGCCACCCCGCACCACGGGGCCGCGGCCGCCACCGGGGTGCGGCTGCTCGGCAACGACCTCGCCGCCGGCGCCTCGGACGGCAACGGCGTCCAGGGCGGCGCGCTGCTCAGCCTCCCCTCCAACCCGCTGCTCGCCCTGGCGCTCGCGGACTGGATGGCGGGGAGCTCGAGCACCGGCGCCGGCTCCTCCGGCGACGCCCGCAGCGCGCTGGCCGACCTCGCCGCCGGCGACGGTCAGCTCGCCACCCTGTCGGTGCTGCGCTCGATGAGCCATGCCGCCGCCTCGGGCGCGGCCGGCGCGGGCGGCGCGGGGAACGACGCGGCCGAGCTCACCCTGCTGCGCTCGCTCGACGTCGACCTGCTCCACACCGGCACCTCGCAGAGCTACCTGGCCTCGCTGAACGGGTCCCCGGTGGTCGAGCTGAGCAACTCCAACGCGATCCCGGTGAGCATCCCCGGGGTGCTCGACCTCGCCCTGCTCCAGGCCCAGTCGGCGGCCCAGACCGGCACCGGCAGCGCCGCGCTCGGCACCGTCTCCAACGTGCTCGGCGGCTCCGGCATGGCCGCGGGCCTCCTCGACAGCAGCTCCCAGGGCTCCAGCGCCCCGGCGCCAGGCTCCTCGACGGCGGCGGGCACCGCCCCCTCGACCTCTGGCGGCTCCGGACTGCTGCAGATGATCACCGGCCCCCACACCGTCCCCGAGACGGGCGCCTTCGTCGGCCTCGCCGGCCTCGTCCTGGTCCTCGGCGGCACCGCCGTGGTCGCCGGCAGCGCCCCGCGCCGCCGCCGCCAGACGCTGGCCGTGTGACCTCCTCACCCTGCTTTCCTCCCTGACCCTGTCGGGCGGGGCCAACG
>DATARS010000068.1:0-3185 GCA_036269455.1 Candidatus Dormiibacterota bacterium
GCGGCGTTGTTCACGCCGTTCGAGGCGGCACCGCTGACCGCTCCGCAGGCGGCGCCATTGCCGCCCGTCGAGCCGGCCGCATGGCCGACGACGCTGAACGCGGTGGCGCTCAGAGAGACCGCGGCGACCACCGCCGCGAGATGCCGGGTCCGCATGGGTTCTCCCCCCTTCCCTTTCCCATCTGCCGGCCCACCGTGCGGACCGGTCACCCTTCCGACGATCGAGGGAGCCGATTGTGTGCACGTGTTTGGTGCGTTCCGGGGACCCGCAACGCTGACGCGCAGCCTCAACCCGCGGCGATTCGCCCGGCGCGGATCACGGTGCGCACCGGGTTGGCGCCGAGGTGGTAGCCGAGGTCGAGCCAGTGCGGGGTGTCGAGGATGGCGAGGTCGCAGCGCATCCCGGGCCGGAGCATCCCGCGGTCGTGCAGCCCGAGGGCGGAGGCGCCGCCGGTGGTCGCCGCCACCAGCGCCCGCGCCGGGGTGAGGCCGCCGAGGGCCACCGCCAGCGCCACCATCAGCGGCATCGACTCGCTGTAGCAGGTGCCGGGGTTGCAGTCGGTCGCGACCGCGACCCGGGCTCCGGCCTCGAGCAGACGGCGCCCGGGCGGCGGGGGGCCACCGAGCACCAGCGATGCGCCGGGGAGGATGACCCCGGTGACCCCGGCGGCGGCGAGGGCGCGGAGGTCGTCGTCGCTGGCGTGCTCGAGGTGGTCGGCGCTCACCGCGCCCGCCCGGGCGGCGAGCCGGGCCCCGCCGCTGCGGCTGCGCTGCTCGGCGTGGAGCTTGGCCCCGAGCCCGTGCCGGCGCCCCGCCTCGAGCAACCGGGCGCACTCCTCGACGGTGTAGGCGCCGCGCTCGCAGAAGGCGTCGACGAAGCGGGCGAGCCCGGCGGCGCGCTCGACCCCCACCGCGCAGACGCGCTCGACGAAGGCGGCGCGGTCGCCCTCGGGTGTGGCGTGGAGGGGCAGGTAGGTGGCCAGCACGTCGGGGAGCTCGGGGTCGGCGCCGAGCACCGCGGCGGCGGCGAGCTGGCGCAGCTCGGCGTCCTCGTCGAGCCCGTAGCCGCTCTTCACCTCGACGGTGGTGGTGCCGCCGAGGAGCATCCGCCGGGCCCGCGGGCGCGCCCCCGCCACCAGCTCCTCGAGCCCGCCGGCCGCGGTGGCGGCGACGGTGGCCCGGATCCCGCCCCCGGCGGCGGCGAGCGCCTCGTAGCTGCTCCCCGCGGCGCGGGCCGCGTACTCGCCGCTGCGCTCGCCGAGCCAGACCAGATGACTGTGGGCGTCCACGAATCCGGGCACCGCGGTGCAGCCGAGAGCGTCGAGCACGAGCGCGTCGGGGGCGAGCGCGACCTCGGCGACCTCGCGCTCGGGGCCCACCGCGCAGATCCACTCCCCGGCCGCGGCGAGCGCCGCGCCCTCGATCACCCCGGGGACGGCACCTCGCTCGGGGTCGCACGTCACCAGCGTCCCGAGGTTGCGCACCAGCAGGGTGGCGAGCGGCGGCGCCACCCTCAGAGGACCCCGTCCCGATCCTGCCGCCGCCGCTGCACCAGGCCGGAGCAGAAGGCGAGGAGGACCGAGGCCATGCAGCGCACCGTGGTGCCCGCGACGTCGGCGGCGGCGTCCACCTCGCACAGGTCGACGCCGGCGACCCGCGGGTCGCCACCGAGGAGGTGGGCGGCCTCCTGGAGGTGGTGCGGCGCCAGCCCGCCGGGCATGCTCGCCGGGCACGCGGGGGCGAAGGCGCGGTCGAGCACATCCATGTCGATGTCGGCGTGCAGGCGGCGGACGCCGTTGCGCTCGAGCACGGCGAGCACCTCGTCGAGGAGCCGGGTCATCCCCGCCGAGCGCACCTCCGCGGCGCGGCGGGTGTGCACCCCGCGCTCCCGCGCCCAGCGCGCGTGGTCGGCGGCGTTGGCGAAGCCGTGCATCCCCACCTGGGCGACGCGCGGGCCGGGGAGGCCGAGCTCGATCAGCTCGCGGACGGGGGTGCCGTTGCGGGGGCCGTCGACGGGAGGGCGGACGTCGTGGTGGCAGTCGAGGGTGAGCAGCCCCCACCCGTCGTCGAGCCCGCCGGCGGCGAGACCGCAGAGCGCCGGCCGGGTCAGCGAGTTGTCACCGCCGATCACCGCCACGACCGGGGCGCGGCGCGCCGCCTCCGCCACCGCCGCCTCCAGCCGGGCGTGCGCCGCCGCCGCGGTGGCGTCCCCGGCGTCGCCCTCGATGTCGCCGAGGTCGAGCACCGCCAGCTCCTCGAGGTCGACGTTGTGGTCGCCGTCGTGGGTGCTGAAGCGGCTCAGGGCGGCGCGGAGGGCGGCGGGGGTGAGTTGCGCCTGCGAGGGGCTGATCGACGCCCGCGCCAGCGGGGCGCCGAGCACCGCCAGGTCGGGATCGCGTCCCGGCGGCGCCGCCAGCCACTCGCGGGCGTTCACCCTGCGCCCCCGTCCCCCGCCATGGGGATGCGCACCCCGTGCTCGCGCGCGGCGGCGTGCGCCTCGGGGTAGCCGGCGTCCGCGTGGCGCATCACCGCGGTGCCGGGGTCGTTGGTGAGCACCAGCTCGCAGCGGCGCGCCCCGAGCGCGGTGCCGTCGGCGACCACCTGGGCGCCGGCGTGGATCGAGCGCCCCATCCCCACCCCGCCGCCGTGGTGCACCGCCACCCAGCTCGCCCCCGAGGCGCAGGCGAGCAGGGCGTTGAGCACCGGCCAGTCGGCGATCGCGTCGCTGCCGTCGCGCATCGCCTCGGTCTCGCGGAAGGGCGAGGCGACGCTGCCGCCGTCGAGGTGGTCACGGCCGATGACGACCGGCGCGGAGATCTCTCCGCGGGCGACCAGTTCGTTGAAGCGTAGCCCGGCGAGGTGTCGCTCGCCGGCGCCGAGCCAGCAGATCCGCGCCGGCAGCCCCTGGAACGGCACCCGCTCGCGGGCCAGCCGCAGCCAGCGCTGGAGGCGGTCGTCGTCGGGGAAGAGCTCGGAGACGGCCCTGTCGGTCACCGCGATGTCGGCGCGGTCGCCGCTCAGCGCCACCCAGCGGAAGGGCCCGCGGCCGCGGCAGAAGAGCGGCCGGATGTAGGCGGGGACGAAGCCGGGGTAGGAGAAGGCGAGGGCGAAGCCCCCGCGCCGCGCCTCGTCGCGCAGCGAATTGCCGTAGTCGAACACCTCGGCGCCCCGGCGCTGGTAGGCGAC
>DATARS010000069.1:0-27371 GCA_036269455.1 Candidatus Dormiibacterota bacterium
ACGGCGGTGGCCCGCTCGCGGGCGGGCACGGCGGCGAGCCACTCCTCGTCGCAGCCCTCGAACGCGCTGCGCGCCCCCGCGAGCACCCCGGCCAGCGCGATCGCGGCGGTGATGTCACCACCGTAGCCGGCCGCCTCCTCGACCGCCTCGGGCAGGGTGCGGGTGCGGTCGAGGGCGGTGATCGCGATCTGCAGGGTCGACCCGGGGTCGCCGGAGCAGAGCGGCGCGGTGCCGGGGTCCAGCGGCGCCAGGCGCGCGTGGAGGGCGAGCGGAGCCTCCTCGAGCAGGGTCTGGCGCAGCCGCACCAGGGCCAGGTCGAGGTCGAAGCGGCAGAGGTCGGCGGCGAGCACCGCGGCGGCGACCGCGGTGATCGCGGTGCCCTCGTCACCGCCGGCGAGGCGCACCGAGCGGTGGGCGTCCCGGCGCAGCCGGGGGCGGTCGAGCGGCGAGGCGAGCCCGCAGGCGACGGCGCGCAGCACCAGGCCGGCGGCGCCCGTCGCCGGGGCGGTGTCGAGCCCCCGGGCGGTGGCGTCGGCGGCGTCGAGGCCGCCATGGTCGGCGATCGACTCGGCGAGGTCGAGCAGCTGTCGGGTGCCCGCCGCGGCACCGGCGGCGGCCTCCCCGGCGGCGGCGCCGAGCAGGGCGGCGGTGACCCGGTCGGGCAGCAGGTCGATGGCCATCGCGCTCGTCCTCACCCGCTCCGGTCCGCGCTCATCCGCCCGGGACTATACGGGTATCCTTCCCCGCGATGGCGGCGCTCCCCGACCTCGCCTCCCGTCTCGTCCGAGCGTCGCTCGACGCCGTGGGCCCCGCGCTGGCGACCACCGCCCAGCGCCGCGACCGCCGGCGCGCGGCGGCCACCGTGGTGCGTGCCATCGGCGGCTCGCCGGGGTCGCCGATCTTCCCCTCGAGCGCTCCGCATCCGCTGCTCCCCAGCGCGGTGCGCGTCGAGCGCTCCCGCCGCCGTGCCGGCAACAGCCTCGCCGACCAGGTGGCGGTGACCCTCTGGTTCCGCGAGCCCCCGCAGCTTCCCGGCCCTGGAGGGATGGAGGGTGGCGGCAGCGAGCTCAGCCGCCTCGCGCTGCGCGTCGGCATCGGCCTGGCACGCGCGGGGGCGGGCCTCGCCGCGACCGCCGCGATCGGCGCGGCGACGGTGGCGGCGCAGCGGCTCGAGGCGGCGCGCCAGCCCGCGCGCATCGCCTCCCGCCCGCCGCGGGACGTCTGAGCTCAGCTCCGAAGCCACCCCATCAGCCCGAGTCGCTGGCGGGCGATCGTCGGCCGGTACTCCTCGAGACGGGTCCCGTCGGTCACCAGCACGGCGCGCGAGACCGGGTTCATCGCCTCGCGATAGCCGGCCAGCACCCGGCGCCGGAAGCCCTCCTCGGTGGCTGCGCCGGCGGGAATGGCGAGCACCACCGAGCGGTCCGGATGCGCAATGAGCACCTCGCCACCGGCGCGCTCGACGAGTGCACCGAGCACCGCGGGGACGAGGAGGACGCTGCCCTGGTAGAGCGGATCGGCGGACATCCGCCAGCCGTCGCGGGCGACCCGGCCGGCGGAGCGGATGCGCTCGGGCAGCGCCGCGAAGCGCGCCGCGGTGTTGGCGTCGGCGGCGCGACGGATCTCCTCGTCGGAGGCGCCGGCGAACTCCTCGCGGGGAACGCCGCGCATGAAGGAGCCGGGCAGCGCCTCGGACACGAAGGCCACCAGGTCGGCGGCGACGGGCATGCTGAGAAGCTCGGCGGCGCGGCTGAAGTCGGCGAGGTGGGACCGGGTGCGGACGCACCAGAGCAGCCGCCCCTCGATCGGACCGGCGCCCTGCGCCGGTGACGTGCCCGGGGCCCCGGGGGCGAGCCGCGGCTCGGAGCCGCGGACGAAGTCGCCGATCAGCGCGGCCACGCGCTCGGGCTGGCGCAGGCACTGGTCGTGGAGCGGGCTGAGCGGCAGCACCACGTCGACGCCGGGGCCGCGCAGCCGCAGCGAGAGCCGCGCCGGGTCGGCCTCGACCTGCAGCCCGGGATGGCGCGCGGCGAACTGGGTGCGCAGCCGCTCAGTGAAGGCGGCGCGCTGTTCGAGGTCGTCGCCGGCGGTGCTCACGCCAGCGGAGTCTGCCGCACCGGGCCGGGTCAGCGGCCGTACAGGCCGGTGAGCCGCGCCGCGGCCAGGGTGTGGGCGCGCACCGCGAAGTCCACCTGGGCGGCGGCCGACCCGGCGGGGAGGTTGAGGGTGGCGACGTCGAGCGCGCTGAGGGTGAAGTTGTAGTGGTGCGGCGCGTTGCCCACGGGCGGGCAGGGCCCGTCGTAGGTCGAGTCGCCGAAGTCGTTGCGGCCCTGACGTGCCGCCGCGGGCATTCCGGACGAGCCCGCCGACCCCGCGCCGCGGGGCAGCCCGGTGGTGCCCGCGGGGAGGTCGAAGACGACCCAGTGCCAGAAGCCTCCGGCGTGAGGGGCGTCGGGGTCGTGGATGGTGAGCGCGAAGCTCCGCGTCGCCGCCGGCGCGCCCGACCACGAGAGCGTCGGGGAGACGTTGCCGCCGCCGCACCCGTCGGCGGTGTAGACGTGGACGCGCGCGATGGTCGCCCCCTGCTGCACGTCGGTGCTGGTGAGTGTCATCGCCGCCGCGGAGGCGGCGGTGGCCGCCGCGGACCCGACGGTGGGATCGGCCACCGAGGGCGACCCGCACGCGGCGAGCCCGAGCAGGGGCAGGACGGCCGCGGCGCTACGCAGCGCGGCCGCGTTGCGAGACATAGTCGATGAGGATGTAGTCGCCGAGCCGGTCGGGGCTGATGAAGAACGCCCGGCCGCGGTTGAGCCGGGTCATCTGCTTGACGAACTGCACCAGGTGGTAGTTCGACTCGAGCATGAAGGTGTTGATCGTGATGTGGTCGCGGGTGCAGCGCTGCACCTCGACCAGGGTCTTGTGGAAGGTCTCGGGCAGCGGCGGGTAGAAGAAGACCGCGTGCGAGCCCTCCATGTGCGCGGTGGGCTCGCCGTCGCTGACGATGATGATCTGCTTGTTGGCGCCGGGATGGCGGCCGAGCAGGTGGCGGGCGAGCATCAGCCCGTGCTGCATGTTGGTGCCGTAGACGTACTCGGTATAGGTGAGCTGCGGCAGCGTCGCCGGCGGGATCACCCGGGCGTAGTCGGAGAAGCCGACGATGTGCAGGGTGTCGCGGGGGAACTGGGTGCGGATCAGCGAGTCGAGCGCGAGTGCCACCTTCTTGGCGGCGTAGAAGTAGCCGCGCAGCGGCATGCTCCGGCTCATGTCGAGCATCAGCACCGTGCAGGAGCGCGCGGTGGCGTCGCTGCGGTGGACCTCGAAGTCCTCGGGGGCGAGCCGCGGGGTCGAGCGCAGGATGCCGCCCCCGCGCGGCGCCTCGCGCACCTCTGCGGCCTCGCGCCGGAGCGCGTTCATCACCGTCTTCTCGACGTCGAGCGCGAAGCTGTCGCCGAACTCGTAGGGCTTGCTGTCGTCGCTGCGCTCGCCGCCCTGGCCCTCGGCGCGGAGGTCGTGGTTGCCGAAGCGGTCGCGCTTGAGCCGGCTGAAGAGGTCGCCGAGCGCCTTCTGGCCGATGCGCCGCATCCCCCGGGCGGTGAGCTGGAGGCTGCGCCCGTCGCGCTGCACCAGCCCGCTCTCCTCGAGCTTGCGGATCATCCGCTGCAGCTGGTCGTGGCTGGCGGCGGCGTCCTCGCCGAGCAGCTCGCGGAGCTGGTCGCGGCTCTCGGGGTCGAGCTCGCGGCCGCGGTAGGCGTCGCGCAGCGCCTGCTCGAGCCGCTCCATCGACTGGAGCCGCCCCATCAGGTCCATGGCATCGTCGAGGGGCAGCTCCTCGCCGCCGAAGAAGGAGTAGCGGTTGCCCAGCCGCTGCCGCGGCGAGAGCAGCTCGAGCGCCCCGGCGAGCTGGGAGAGCTCGGCCTGCAGCTCGGCGTCGCCGAAGGCGGACTCCATCAGCTCGCCGAGCTGGCGGCGCATCTCCGGCGAGAGCGACTGCATCAGCGAGTCCATGCGGGCGAGCTGCCGCTGCAGGTGCTCGAGGAACTCCTCGAAGGTCGCCGGCGCGTCGGGGAACATCCGCCCCCACTTGCGCAGGAAGGCCTGGTAGTGGCTCTGCAGCTGCTCGGGTGGGATCCCCTCGAGCCGCTCACGCATCAGCGCGTTGAGGTCGTGGATCATCTCCCGGAGCATCGACATGTCCTGGCCGGACATCTGCTGGAGCCGCTCGGACATCTCCTTGAAGTGGGTGTCGACGATGCCCTTCTTCAGGTCCTCGAGCAGCTTCTGGAAGGCCTGCTCGGCGCGCGGGTCCATGAACTCGTACTGCTGCAGCTCCTTGATCGCGCCGGCGGGCTCCTCGGGGAGCTTGTCGAGCGTCTCGCGCCGCTTGCGTGCGACCCGTTCGAGCACCCGGCGGGCGGTGTCGTCGGAGGCCTGCTCGAGCCGTTCGTCGATGCCCTGGCGCTCGGTGCGGAGAACGTTGTCGAGCTTCTCCTCGATGTCCTTGAAGATGCCGTCGAGGTTGAAGCGCTCGAGCTGCTGCTGCCGGCGCCGGCGCAGCTGTTCCATCATCTCCTCGAGCCCGAGCAGCCGCTTGCCGCCGCGGTCGCGCCAGCCCTGGCTGAGCAGCCGGCGCAGCGCCGACTCGAAGTCCCAGCCGTGGAAGACGTCCTCGCTGAGGCGCGAGAAGAGCTCCTCGACGTCGGGTCCGAGCGGGTCCTGGGTGCCGTCCCAGGAGGTGAAGCGGCGCGGCCGGAAGTCGGGGTTGCTCACCTCAGCCGCCGTAGATCGCGCTGCCGTCGACCGGCGTCTTGTTGAGCCGCTTGCTGAGGTGGAGGCCCTCGAGGACGAACTCCAGCGCCGCCGCCTGCGAGGCGGGGGTGGAGGGCTCCTCGAGCTTGGTCAGCACCCGCTCGAGGCCGCCGAGGTCGCGCATCACCGGCAGGTAGGTGTCGGCGGCGGAGCTGTCGCTCACCTCGACGGTGAAGCCGCTGCGGTCGAACCGCTGCACCACGTCGGCGAACTCCTGGACGGTGAAGTGGCGCCGGAAGACGTTGCTCGTCGCGGTGCGGATGATCTTCTCGAGGACGGCGGTGTCGTCGCCCTCCTCCCAGGTCTCGAGCTCGAGCTTGCCCGAGCTCGACGCCACCAGCGAGGGCAGGTCGCTGATCCGCGGCACCGCCTCCTTCTCGCCGCGGCGGATCGCCCGGCGGAGCGCGTTGCTCGCGAGGTTCTCGTAATTGGCGATGCTGACCCGAACCGAGACGCCGCTGCGCTGGTTCACCTGGGGGCTGCGCCGTGCCAGGTGGGTGATCTCGGCGATGATCTCGCGCATGTAGGCGGGGACGCGCACCTCGGCGGGCGACTCCTCGAAGACGGTCGCCTCCTGCTCGACGATGGCGATCTCGTGCTCGAGGGTCTTCGGGTAGTGGGTGCGGATCTGGGCGCCGAAGCGGTCCTTGAGCGGGGTGATGATCCGCCCTCGGTTGGTGTAGTCCTCGGGGTTGGCGGTGGCCACCACGTAGACGTCGAGCGGCAGCCGGATGCGGTAGCCGCGGATCTGGACGTCGCGCTCCTCGATGACGTTGAGCAGGCCCACCTGGATGCGCTCGGCGAGGTCGGGCAGTTCGTTGATTGCGAAGATGCCGCGGTTGGTGCGCGGCACCAGGCCGTAGTGGATGGTGAGCTCGTCGCTGAGGTAGCGCCCCTCGGCGACGCGGATCGGGTCGACCTCGCCGATGAGGTCGGCGATGCTGGTGTCGGGAGTGGCGAGCTTCTCGGAGTAGCGGTGCTGGCGCCCCAGCCAGGTGACCGCGGTCTCGTCGCCGCGCTCGGCGACGAGGTCGCGGCAGCGGCGGCAGATCGGGTTGTAGGGGTCGTCGTTGATCTCGCACCCGGCGATCGCCGGGATGTGCTCGTCGAGGAGCGAGACCAGGGCGCGCACCAGCCGGGACTTGGCCTGGCCGCGCTCACCGAGGAGGACGACGTCCTGGCCCGCGAGGATCGCGTTCTCCAGCTGCGGCACGACGCTGTCGTCGTAGCCCCGGATGCCGGGGAAGAGCGGCTCGCCCGAGGCGAGCTTGCGGATGAGGTTGCGGCGCAGCTCCGCCTTCACGGAGGCGACGCCGTACTCGGAGCGACGCAGGTCGCCGACGGTCTGCGGAAGGGTAGCCATCCGGGTGAGCGTACACCCGTTGGCTGCGCGGTGAGGCTAGGCGGGGACCATGCCCGCGCCCGGACGGGCGCGGCGGGTGTCGCGCATCCGGCCGACCAGCCGGTCGGCGATGCTCGGGTCCTGGCCGAAGTGGAGGTGGAGGAAGGAGGCGAACAGGTCGCCCTCGACCCAGCCCTCGCAGCCGAGCGGCTCGCCGTCGGAGTCGTGGACCGACCACGCCGGGCGGGGGCGGCTGCCCTCGATCGTCCCGGGGCCGACCAGCGAGCAGGCGTGGTACTCGTGGCCGCGCAGCCGTCCGCCGGCGGCGCCGAGCATGCAGTCCTCCATCAGCCGCAGCGTGCGATAGCCCGCGCGCGGAGTCGCCGAACGGGTCGCCACCTCGACCGGCACCAGCCCGGCCATCTCGTGGACGGTGCCGTCGGCGGTGCGCAGCGAGCGTCCGAGCAGCATCAGCCCGCCGCACTCCGCGTAGATCGGCATCCCCTGCGCGTGGGCGCGGTGGAGCGCCTCGAAGAGCGCGTGGTTGGAGCTCAGCCTCGACGCGAACACGTCGGAGAACCCGCCGCCGAGGTAGAGGCCGTCGAGGTCGCGCGGGAGCGCATCGTCGAGCGGTGAGAAGGGGACGATCTCCGCGCCCGCCTCCTGGAGCAGCTCGAGGTTCTCCGGGTAGTAGAAGCAGAAGGCGTCGTCGAAGGCCACCCCGAGGCGGACCCGCTCGCCGTCATCGGCGGTACGCGCCGACGAGACCCCGGGCAGCGGCTCGGCGGCGGCCATCAGCCGCTCGATGAGCTCGAGGTCGCAGTGGCGCTCGACGGCGTCGGCGACCTGCTCGATGGCGGCGTCGATGCGCGGCGTCTGGGCCACCGGGAGCAGTCCCATGTGCAGCTCGGGGATGCCGCACGCCTGGTCGGCGGGCAGCGCGCCGAGCACCGGCAGGGTGGCGTAGCCCCACACCGCGTCCTCGATGAGGCGGCGGTGGTGGTCGCTGGCGACGTTGTTGAGCACCACTCCGAGCAGGCGCAGCCGGGGGTCGAGCTGGCGCACCCCGAGCGCGATCGCGGCGGCGGTCTCGCCCATGGCGGTGGCGTCGACGACGAGGATCACCGGGCAGCGCGCGATCCGCGCCAGCTCGGCGGTGCTCCCCGGGAAGGGATAGGCGCCGCGCTCCTCGTCGGGGCCGCGCCCGTGTCCGTCGTAGATGCCGCCGGCGCCCTCGATGACCGCGCAGTCGGAGTCGATGGCGCCCCGGGCGAGCGAGCGCCACACCCCCTCGTCGCCGAGCATCCAGGCGTCGAGGTTGCGGCAGGGCCGTCCGCTCGCATGGGCGAGGTAGGCGCAGTCGAGGAGTCCCGGACCGACCTTGTAGGTCTGCACGCTGCGGCCGCGGCGGCGGAGCGCGGCCACCAGGCCGAGGGTCACGGTGGTCTTGCCCGTGCCCGAGCAGACCCCGGCAACGACCAGCCGGGGCAGTGTCACCTCGTCGATCATCTCGGTCTCCGGACTCGCTCTGTGGAGGCGGTGTCCTTCCCCCAAGCGTGGGACCCCGGCCCGCGATGACGCTAACACCGGGGGGTGGCCCTGTAAAGGACGAACGCGTCACAAGTACCCTCAGAACGGCCCGGGAGTCCGTACCATGGATGGCATGAGGGGAGCCGCGCGGCTGCGCGTGATCGTCGGGGCGTCGGTGGTCCTGCTGCTCGCGGGATGTGGGCAGCCGGTCGCCTCGGTGACGTCGGCGACCGTGCGGCTGCCTGCCGTTCCCGCGCCGTCGGGCCAGGATGCGCTCCCGCTGATCCCCACCCCGGCGCCCCCGGCGCCGCTCGTCGACGCCGCGCTGAGCCTGAGCGCGCCGCCGGTGGCGATGCCGCTGCGCTTCCGCGCACCGAGCGTGGGGATCGACGCGCCGGTGCTCGCCGTGGGCCGCACCCCGACCGGTGCGATGGACGCCCCCGAGGGTCCCGCGACCTCGCCGAACTGGGCGGAGTCCTTCTGGTACCGCGGCGGCTCCGAGCCCGGCCAGCAGGGCACCGCCACCATCGCGGGCCACGTCGACGACGTGCTCGGGCGGCCCGCCGCCTTCTGGAACATCCGCGACCTCAAGCCCGGTGACGTGGTCGAGATCGTCGACCAGCGCGGCGGCGCGAGGTCGCGGTACCGCATCACCGACGCCGGCGTGTACAGCTTCGCGCAGGCCAACTCACCGTCGCTGCTCCAGCGGCTCTACGGCGATGCCGCGTACAACGGCGACCCCACCCAGCGCAACATCGCCTCCGACGCGGTGAGCCGGATCAGCATCATCACCTGCACCGGCACCTTCCATCGCGGCTCGAGCTTCGGCTACGACCACCGCTTCATGGCCTTCGGCGTCCTCATCCCCGACCCGCTCGGCACGATCTCCAGCATCCCCGCCGGCGACCTGCATCTGTTCTAGGGCGTTCTACAAGGTCACGGTGCCGAGCCGGGCGCGGACACCGACCTCGATGCGGTTGGCCATGATCTGGTAGCCGAGCGCGTTGCAGTGGATCCAGTCGGTGAGCAGCCCCGGGGTGAAGCCGCGCTCGACGTCGAGCACCAGGCCGGCGTTGTACTGCGCTGCGAGCGTGATCAGCGCCTGGTCCCACGCGGCGGTGTAGACCTGCTTCGGCGGCAGGCATTCGACGTGGACGGTGCAGTCGACGTGGGTGGCGGCGAGGAGGATCGGGATGTGGGCGGCGTCGATCCTCACCACCAGCTGGGTGAGGTCGCCGATCGTCCGCGAGATCGGGTAGCCGCGGAGCGCCTCGGTGGTGAACATCACCACCATCAGCCGCGGGTGCTGGGCGATCAGGCTCTGGAGCTGGAGGTAGATCGGCCGCGGATGGTTGGGCTCGGAGGCGGGGTCGAGCACCTCGTGCGCCGAGGTGCCGCTGATCCCCGCGTTGATCACCGGGACGCCGAGGTCGCGCTCCATGTCCGCGGGATAGCTGCCCTCGGGCGGCGGGCCGTAGGCGTTCAGGGTCACCCCGTTCCCGTAGCCGTAGGTGAGGCTGTCACCGATGGCGACGATCGGGCCGGTCCCCGCCACCGGGAGCGGCGTCGGCACCGCCGTCGGGGGCGGGTCCGGGGTCGGGGTCGCCGCCGCGCGGCCGGAGCAGCCCGGCAGGACGGCCATGGTGATGAGAAGTGCCACGACGGACAGCGCTCGCATGGAGATTCAGGGGAGTATCGCCCGCACGGCAGCCTCGATGCGATCTGCGATGACCTGGTAGCCGGCGGCGTTGGGATGGATCCAGTCGGTCATGTCGCCGGCGGCGGCGAGGCCGTGCTCGACGTCGAGGACCACCCCGGCACCGAACTCGGCGCCGAGCGCGGTCAGCGCCTGGTCCCAGGCGGTGGTGTACACCTGGGGCGGCGTGCCGGGCGGGGTGCCGGGCGATGAGCACGGGTCGACGGTGCAGTCGACGTGGGTGCCCATGAGGATGATGGGGACGTGCGCCGCGGCGATGCGGGTGAGCAGCCGCCGGAGGTCGTCGATCGCCTGTGAGATCGGCCAGCCCCGGTTGGCCTCGTTGGTGCCGAAGCCGACGATCATCAGCCGTGGATGGAGGGCGAGCAGCGCGGGGAGCTGGAGGCTCGCCGGCCTCGGCTCGCTCTCGGACGCGGGGTCGAGCACCTCGGCGGCGGTGGTCCCGCTGATGCCGGCGTTGACCACCGGGACGCCGAGGTCGCGGGCCATGTCCCAGGGGTAGCTGCTGGCGGGGGCGGGGCCGAAGTAGCTGCTGGTCACCCCGGTTCCGTAGCCGTAGGTGATGCTGTCGCCGAGGGCGACGATCGGCCCCAGGGGCTGCGGGGTCGGCCGGGCGGTCGGCGCCGGCGTCGGTGCCGGCGTGGGCGACGGCCTCGGCCGCGGCCGCGACGTCGGCGCGGGGGTGAGGGCGGCGGTCGGGCTCGGGGTCGCCGTCGGGTCCGGGCTGGGCACCGCGGTGGGGGCCGGCACCGGCGTGGCGGTGGAATCGGGGAGGTCGCCGCCGTCGCGCGACGGGCTCACCGCCGGCGGGGTGGCGGCGCCGGCGACGGACGCGGCCGAGCAGCCGGGGAGCGCGAGGAGCGCCACGGCGGCGGCGAGGGACGCGGCGGTGAGGACGCGGGACACAGTGCCTGGGTGTTGCGGGGGCCGGTGGGATGGGCCGCCGCCGGTGGGGGTGCGACGGTCCGCCTCCACCGTGCCTCGCCGGGGCGCCCCGGCCGGTCGCGAACCGGCCGCCATGACGAAACGACGGAGTCACCATCTCCCTTGCGGTGGGAGGTGCCCCGATCAGACCGCGGCGGCGAGCGCCTCGCGGGCGGGCCGCACGTCGCGCAGCCGCAGCCGCACCCGCTCCACCCCGTCCCAGCGGTCGAGGTCGGCCGCGAACAGGGCGTCGATCCGGCGGCCGCGTGGGAGGTGGGCGGCGACGCCGGGCTTGTTGAAGGCGACCGCCTCGAGAACCCGGCCGCTGGGGTCGGTGAGGTTCACCTTGAGGTGCTGCCGGCTGGAGCCGAAGGTGGAGCACCCGACCACGGTGGCACCGCGCAGGCAGAGGAGCGGCTCGTGGTTGCCCTGCCCGCAGGGCTCGAGCTGCGCCAGCTCGCCGCAGAGCTCGGGGACCAGCTGGTCGATGCCGACGGTGGCCTCGACGTGGTGGAGCCGCTCGCGCGGAGCGTCGCCCAGCTGCCCGGCGACCGCGGCGCTCACCCGCTCGCCGAACTCGTCGAGCCGGGCCGGGTCGAGGCTGTAGCCGGCGGCGACGGCGTGGCCGCCGTAGCGCAGCAGGCAGGAGGAGGCCTCGCCGAGGGCGCGGACGAGGTGGACCCCGCGCACCGAGCGAGCCGAGCCCTTGGCCTCCTCGCCCTCGAGGCTGGCGATGAAGGTGGGGCGGGAGTAGCGCTCCGCGAGGCGGCCGGCGACGAGCCCGACGATCCCCATCGGCCAGCGGGCGTCGCCGAGGACGATGGCGGGGGCGTCGTCGGGGAGCTCGGCGACCCGCTCCTCCGCCTCGATCATCGCCCGTGCCACCGCCGCCTGGCGGTCGACGTTCTGCCCCTGGAGACGGGCGGCGAGCGGCTCGGCCTCGCGCGCCGAGGAGGCGAGGAGCAGGCGCAGGGCCAGCTCGGCGTCCTCCATGCGGCCGGCCGCGTTGATCCGCGGCGCCAGCCCGAAGGCGAGGTCGGAGGCGCGCAGCGGCCCGCGAACCCCGGCGGCGGCGCAGAGCGCGGCGATCCCCGGCGACGGCGACGAGCCCAGCGCCTCGAGCCCGCGCCGGACGAGGAGCCGGTTCTCGCCGCGCAGCGGCATCATGTCGGCGACCGTCCCCAGGGCGGCGAGCCCGAGCGACGCGTCGGCGCTGCCCGCGGGGACGACGCCCTCGGCCTCGAGCGCCGCGAGCAGCTTCCAGGCGACCCCGGCGCCGGCGAGGGCGTCGAAGGGGTAGGTGCAGTCGGGCCGCTTCGGGTTCACGAGCGCGTCGACCTGGGGCAGCTCGACGTCGCCGCCGGAGGGGGCCAGGGGGAGATGGTGGTCGGTGATGATCAGCCGCATCCCCGCGGGCCGGCCGGCGGCGACGTCGACGCTGCTGGTGCCGCAGTCGACGGTCACCACATAGGCGACGCCGCGGGAGGCGAGGTCCTCGAGCGCGGGGCCGTGGAGGCCGTAGCCCTCGGTCATCCGGTTGGGGATGTAGGGGACCACGTCGGCGCCCGCCGCCCGGAACGCGAGGGTGAGCATCGCGCAGGCGGTGACGCCGTCGGCGTCGTAGTCGCCGTAGACGGCGATCTTCGCGCGCTCGCTCACCGCGACCCCGAGGTGGATCACCGCCTCGGGCATGCCCGCCAGCGCGAACGGGTCGTGGACCTCGCCGCCGCGGTCGAGGAGAGCCGCCGCCGCGGCCAGGTCGTGGCCGCGGGCGGCGAGCACCGTGCCGAGCACAGGGGGGAGGCCAGGCAGGGGCGGAGCTGCACTCTCCACCCAGCGTCGGGGGGCCGGCCTCATCCCCGCGCACCTTTGAGAAGGCGAGTGGGGTGCGCGGGGCGGAACTGGCTACGCACGGATGTTCGCCAGTGTAGCCCCGCGCCCGGGGGGTGGGCAACCCGCCGTCACCGAACCGCTTCGGCGAGTCCGAAGAGTTCCTCGAGGGCGGCCTCGGTGGCGGCGTCGTCCTCGTGGTGGAGCGCCCGCATCCCCGCCTCCCGGGCGCCGATCACGTTGGTGATCAGGTCGTCGACGACCACGCAGGCCGCCGCGGGCACCCCCAGCCGGCCGGCGGCGAGGGCGTAGATCGCCGGATCGGGCTTGCGCAGCCCGACCTCGTGGGAGAGCACCAGGGCGTCGAAGAGCGCACCCAGCGCGGCCTCGTCGTGACCCTCGGCGCCGCCCCAGGTGTTGCTGAGCAGCCCGGTCCGCACCCCGGCGGCGCGGGCACGGCGGACCACCGCGAGCATCCGCGGGTTGGGGGGGAGCACGGCGAACATCCGGCGCACCAGCCCGGCGGCGACCGGGGGCGGCATCCCCGGCCGCGAGCGCAGCCGGGCGGCGAAGGCGGTCTCGAAGTCGGCGAGGGGCATCCGCCCGGTCTCCAGGGCGACGATGTCGTCGCCGTCGGGATGGCCGGTGTACGCCGCGGCGATGAGCATCCGCACCGAGTCGGGCTCGATCCCCTCGGACTCGCAGACCGCGGCGAGGGCGACGCCGATCGGGACGGTCATGACCCCGGCGTGGTCGAGGAGCAGGGCCTGCGGCCGCTCAGCGGCCACCGAGGTGCCCCCAGGTCGAGGCCAGGTGGTCGCGGTAGCCGGCGGGCCAGAGCATCTCGCAGAGCCCGACGCCGGGCCGTCCCTCGATCTCGAAGCGGCAGCCGGTCTCGGTGAGCTCGACCCCGGGGAAGGGGAAGACGGTGCCACCGAAGCGCTCGCCGCGGGCACGGGTGACCCGGCCGGCGGCGTCGCGCACCTCGAGCTCCACGGTGCGCGGGTGCAGGTCGGACTCGTAGGTGCCGTCGAAGCGGGCGTCGACCAGCGGGGAGAGCAGGCCGTCGCGGAGGACGTAGCCGTTGACCATCACCCGGCCGCGCCAGATCACCTGGGTGGCGTGCACCGCGAGCTGGGCGTCGGCCGACTGGGCGGCGATCCACTTGTAGTGCATCATCGCCTGCCAGTCGCGCATCCCCCAGGAGTGATCGTGGTGCGCGGTGGTGCGGAAGTGGACGCTGCGCCCGCGGAACCGCAGGGTTCCCTCGACGGTGCCGCACTGCTCGATGCGGTTGTGGCTGGTGAAGGCGAGCGGGCTGCCGTTGGGGTTCTCCCAGTAGGAGAAGGCGCGGTGCAGCGCGCGGAAGCGAAAGTCGAGCTGCATCTCCTCGCCCGCGTACTCGATGTCCCAGGTGAGCAGCGGGTCCGGCTGGCGCATGTGCAGCCGCCCCACCGCGAAGTCGTCGAGATCCGCCCCGCGAACGGGGACGTCGCGGATCTCGTCGAGGAGCACGGTGCGGAGCTCGGGATCCCAGGCGAGCACCACCTGGGTGGCCTCGCCGGTGGGCTTGAGGTACGCGTACACGGAGATCCCGATCCGCTCCTCGGGGAGGCAGATCACCCAGTACATCGCCTCGCGGGCGCTGGGATGGTCGGGCAGCTGATGGCGCAGGGCGTCACGCGCGGTCAGCTCGGTGGGCGCCGCGGTCTCGGTCATGGTTCCCCCTCGATCGATCAGGCCACCGGTTGCTCGTCGGCACGCGACGCGCCCAGGGCACAGAGCAGCTCCTCGTGGAGCAGCATCCAGACGGTGTGGATGGAGTCGCAGGCCACCGAGGCGACCCACGCGTGCTCGCCCCGGTCGGCGCGCTGCAGCGCCGCGTCGAAGCGCTCGGCGTAGCCGGCGAAGCGGGGGTCCGCCGCGGTGAGGCGGACCAGCTCGGCGCGGGCGCCGTCGAGCGTGCGCGCCAGGCGGTCGAGGATGCGCACGTCGTAGTCGGGATCTGAGTGGTCGTTGGGCACGCCGCCCGGCCGGATCTGCCACTCGGTGCAGAGCCGGAGCACACGCGCGTTGAGCGCACCGAAGCGGTCGTAGACCTCGCGCACCAGCACCTCGGCGGGCGACCCCGTGGTGAGCAGGGCGCGCTCGGCATGGGCGGCCCGCCCGGCCTCGGTGATCGCCACCAGCTCGCCCCGGCGCAGGGCCCAGCCCATCAGCTCCAGCTCGCCGGTGTGGCCGGGGTCGGCGCCGCGCATGGTGCCGCGCAGGCGCAGCTCGCAGAGCATCGCCCACGCCTGGGGGGCGAGGGCCGGGCCCATCTCGTTCATGCTCGGCTCCCGATGCTGCGGTGCCAGATGGTGCCGGCCACCCGGCCCAGCTCGGCGATGGTCTCAGGTCGCGGCAGCTGGGGACTCTTGCCGATCTGGGTGTAGGCGAGCTGCTCGGTCATCGCCCCCAGCGACTGGGCCAGCAGCGCGGGGTCGGCCGCGGCCTCCGGAGGCGCCGCGCCGATCGCCTCCAGCCAGGCGGTGATCCGCCCGGTGAAGCGGGCGCGGAGGTCGAGCCACATCCCGGTGAAGCTGGGGCTCACCGCCGCGGCCTCACGGAGCAGCGGGAACAGCCGCCGGTGCCGCGCATAGGCGGAGAAGAAGTCGGTGTTGACCCGAACCATGGACTCCAGATCATCGCGACTCTCGGCCAGGGCCCGCACGAAGGGCTCGACCAGCTCGTCGAGCAGCGGCTCGAGCACCGCCACGACGACGTCGTCCTTGTTCTGGAAGTGCCGGTAGAAGTTGCCGTGGGAGACCCCGGCGGCGTGGACGATGTCGGCGATCCGCGTCGCCGAGTAGCCGTGCTCGGCGAGCACGGTCCCGGCGGCGCGGAGCAGCCGCTCACGGGTGGACGCCGCCCGCGCGGTGCGCGGGGTGGGCTCCGGGGAGAGCGCCGCCTGGGTCATCCGCCCCCATCCCCCCGGACGAGGATGCTGGCGTGCTCGGCGTCGTCGAAGCGGATCTCGACCTGGGTCCCGGCGGCGAGCGGCCCGCTGAGCTCGACGCCCATCACGCAGGGGATGTCGAACTCCCGGGTGACGATGCCGAGGTGGCTCTTCGGCGTCCCCGCGGTGCACACCACGGCCCGGGGGCCGGCGAGCAGCAGCGGGGAGAGGAAGGTCGCCCCGGGCTCGCCGATGAGCAGCACCAGGCTGGAGACGCGGTCGGTGTCGTCGAGCAGGTCGAGCACCTCGAGCGGGGAGGTGACATGGGCGATCTCGCCCTCGACCGGCGCGGTGGCGAAGGTGGGGGTGCCGGTCCCGATCACGGTGGAGGTGGTGGTCATGGCCGGGCCTCAGCGGTGGTGGGCGAGTAGGGGGCGAACAGCGACCCGAAGAGTTCGCCGACGGTCTCGGCGGTCATCCGCGGGAAGCACTCCTCGACGAGCGGCGAGAGCGACCAGTCGAGCCCCTCGACCCCGGCCTCGTGGGCCCAGGAGAGGGTGCCCTCGGTGAAGTAGTAGAGGGCGCCGGACATGATCTTCCGCTCCAGGTCCCAGGAGGCGACGTCACGGTAGAGGCGGATGTGCGCGGCGCGGGTCGCGTCGGCGATCGCCGCGGCCTCCTCGAGCGGGACCTGGCGCCACTCGCCGAGGTCGCGGGTGAAGAGCGCCGCCCGGGTGACCCGGTCGATGTACTGCTCGGGGCTGAAGCTCGGCGTCGCCCACGGCGTCATCTCGATGGCGGTGTCGCGGATCGACATCGCCAGGGTGAGGCTGTGGTACGGCACGTCCGCGGCCGCGGCGCTCCAGCTGTACCCGTCGGGGCCCATCGCGTAGTAGTCGCGGAGCATCACCACCTCGCCCGGGTGGGGCGACGGATAGGGGCCGGAGTCGAAGGTGTTCTTCCGGCACTCCAGGCTGTCGAGGAAGGTGTAGAGGAAGAGGGTCGCGTTGAGCCGCTTGAAGGCGGCGTGGCCGGCGGCGTCGAGCGGCGTCATCGCCTCGGTGAAGGTGGAGACCAGCTCGGGGGCGGCGCAGCGGTTGTGGCCGGAGATGTCCTCGAAGGCGACGAAGGCGCCGTCGTCGCGGTAGCCCTGGCACACCCGGCGGGTGAAGTCGAGCACGTAGGCGACCTCGTCGAGCCGGTCGCCGGGCTTCCACAGCCCCAGCCCGATGCCGAACTGGCGCCCCCAGAGATAGAGGCTGCTGAGCGCCCAGACGTTGAGCATGTCCACCCCGCCGACGCGGCGGTCGCGGGTGTGGCCGGGCTCGCGGACCCGTCGCCCCAGCTCCTCGGGGCTGACCAGCGCCTCGGTGGCGCGGAGGATGTCGGGCTGGCGGTCGAAGATGTCGAGGCAGGAGAGGACGATGTACGGCGGCGTCGGCACCAGCGTCGACTGGATCTCGGTGCGGCCCAGGAGGAGCTGCTGGGAGCACTGCTGATTGCGAACCAGGAGGTCGTCGAGGCTCATCACGGTCGTCATGGCTGACGACGATATCATCGTCATCCGGGGGTTGTAAATAGGGAAAGGCCGACCAAGATGACATAAGCGTCACTCAAGGGCCGGGGTGCTCCTCAGCGGGCGACGGTGCGGAGCTCCCGCGTGGCGGCGTCGCCGGCGAGGAAGTCGAGCAGCCGCTCGCCCTCGGCGGTGACCGCGGCGGCGTCCGCGCCGTGGAGCGGGGCGAAGAGCTCCAGCTCGAGGGTCGCGGTGTCCCGGGCGCGACGCACCCGCCAGGCGCCGTGGACGAGGCCGTCGACGAGCAGCGCGCCGCGGGTGAAGATCCGCTCGCGGTGCTGGGGGGCGATCACCCGGCTGCGATCGGAGTGGGAGAGGAGCAGGTTGTCGTACTCGGGCACGAAGCGCGGCGGTGCCGGGGTGTCGGGGTCGGGACGCGGCGCCTCGGGGAGGTCGAAGAGCTCGACACCCGCCTCGTCGCGGAAGACCCGCAGCCGCGGCCGCAGCCGCTCGAGGACTGGCGCGAGCCGGGTCAGCCAGCACCACGCCTGGACGTCCCGGACGCTCGCCGGCCCGAAGGCGCCCAGGTAGCGGAGGACGAGGTCCTCGAGGCGCAGCGGCGGGGCCTCGACGCCGGTCAGCCACCGGGCGACGGGGGCGAGCCGCGCCTGACCGGCGGACCCCCAGACGCCGCGGGGCGGCACCTGCACCACCGGCACCAGGAGGCGCACCGCGTAGCCGAGCGAGGTGGCGTCCCGGCCCGGCCAGCGCTCGGCGAGGAGCGCCCCCAGCTCGGCGACGCTGCGCGGCCGCTCCTCGAGCAGCGCGACCCCGGCGGCGACCACCGCATCGAGGTCGACGCCGGTGAGCTGGCGGCCGAACGGGCTGCCGGTGTGGAAGCCGCGGAGGAGGACCGGCTCGAGGAGCGGCCGCAGCGCCAGGGCGTCGGCTGCGGTGACGAGGTGGAGGGTGGTGCGCATCAGCGAGGTGCGCACCGCGCCCCGCCCGGTGATCAGCCCGGCCAGCTCCTCGTGGCGGAAGCTCTCGAGCCGCGACCAGAGACCCGAGTACGGCGAGGTCGGCACCTGCGCCTGCATCCCGACCAGGTGCTCGATCGCCGCCGCCGCCGGCATCCGCCCGCGCCGCAGCAGCAGCTGACGCTCCAGGAGGGCACGGTTGAGTGCGCGGGGACCGAGCACCTCGGGGGACATGAACGCGGAGATCCTACCCTCGATGGGGGCGCGTTGATCGCCGTCAATCAGGTCGAAATGCACGCTCCAGGGGTGTCGATGCCGGGCGCGCCGGCCGTCGCGGGCGGACAATCATGTTGCGACAACCACATCTGAGGAGGGTGGCTCGATGCATCTGCGAATGGTCCGTCTCGCCGGGAGCCCCGAGGCGCTGGAGGGGGCGATCTCCGCCTTCGACCAGGTGTCGGCACCGGTCCGCAAGCTGCCCGGCTGCGCGGGTATCGCCCTTCTCGCCGATCGCGAGGGCGGGCAGGCCGTTGTGGTGAGCTACTGGGAATCCGAGGAGGCCCTGACGGCCAGCAACGACGCCGCCGCGAACGCACGCGCGACGACCGTCTCCAGGCACGGCCTCGAGGTCCTCGACGTCGAGCAGTACGAGGTGACACACCTCGAGCGCCGCCAGCCGCTGCAGCCCGGCGTCGCCACGCGGCTCGTCTCGGTCCAGGCAACGCCCGACCGTATCGACGAGATCCAGCGCGAGCTGCGGGCGCGCGCGGTCCCCATCCTCACCGCCCTGAGCGGTTACCGGTCGGTGCTGCAGGCGGTCAACCGCAGCAACGGCAAGCTCATCGCCGCATCCAGCTGGGAGACGGCGGCCGACCGGGAGGCGAGCAACGCCCAGATGGCCGGCGTCCGTGAGTACATGCAGGAGATGACCGGAGGTTCCCCGCCCCAGGTCGAGAACCTCGAGGTCGTCTTCGCCGACCTCGGAGTGGCAGCGGAGGCCCGTCCCCAGTAGGAGCCGGCCCGCGCCTGCGCGGCGGGCGATGCATCGCCCGCCGCGCCCTCGGACGAGGCATGCGTTTCGCCGAGGTCGAGACAGTCACCGCTCCCGACCTCCTCGCCCCTCAGCCGTCCGCCGCGCGAGCCCTCATCGCCCGCAGCGTCCGGTCGCGGTTCTCGGCGAGGATCCGGTCGGCGGTCGCCGGCAGCCCGAGCGCGAGGGCGCGGTCGGCGGCGGCGACCACCGACTGGTCGACGATCCAGGTCGGGTACAGACCGCCGGTCAGCGCCATCGCCTCCTCGGTGGCGCGGTCGCGCCAGATCTCCGGGAGCAGCTCGACGTAGGGGTCGATGTAGGGGCGGAGCAGCTCCTCCTGGCCGGGGCGGTGGAAGCCGCCCATGATCGCGCCGAGGGTCGCGAGGGGGAGCTCGCGGTCGGTGGTGACCCGCTCCCAGGCCTCCCGCTTGGCGGCGGGGTCGGGGATCGAGGCGAGCGCGCCGGCGGCGCGGCGGCGGCCGATGTCGCTGGGGTCGCGCTCCAGCTCCGCATCGACGAGCTCGCGGCCGGCGGCCCCGGCGGCGGCGAGGGTGGCGACGATGTGCCAGCGCAGGTCGGTGTCGACCACCAGGCCGGCGATCTGGGTGGTGCCGTCGAGCAGTGCGCGCACGAAGGCGAGGCGCTCGCCGGCGGCGGTGGAGATGAGGGTGCGCGCCCAGGCGAGCTGGACGTCGCTGCCCGGCTCGGCCGCGTCGAGCGCCGCCTCCGCCCGGGTGGCGAGCCGCTCGCGGAGCGCGCCGCGGTGGTGGGGGTCGGCGTAGAGGTCGGCGGCGAGCTCGGCCTGGCCGAGCAGCCGCTGCATGGTGCCGATGTCGTCCTCGGCGGCGGCGTGCTCGGTGACCAGCACCACCCAGCGGCTGGCCGGCAGCTCCGCGTCGCGGGTCATGTCCCACGCCGCGGCCCAGCAGAGGCTGCGCGCCAGCGCCGCGTCGAGGCGCGAGAGGTGGCGCAGGGCGGTGTCCTGGGAGGGAGGGTCGAGCCGGATCTTGGCGAAGGTCAGGTCGTCGTCATTGACGAGCAGGAGCTCGCCGGCAGCGGCGGGGCCGACCCCCTCGACGGGGGTGAGCGGACCGGCGACGTCGAGCTCGGCGCGCTCGACCCGGCGCAGCGCGCCGTCCTGGACCGCGTAGCGGCCGACGGCGAGGCGGTGGCGGCGCAGCGGCGTGGGCAGGTGCGCGGGCGCATCCTGGGCGATGGCGACACCGGTGCCGCCGGGGCCGGGCACCGGCCGCAGGGTGTTCACCCCGGCGGTCTGCAACCACTCGCCCGCCCAGCTGTCGAGCTCGCGTCCCGACGACTCCTCGAGCACGGCGAGGAAGTCGCCGAGCTCGGCGTTGGCGAAGCGATGGCGGCGGAAGTAGGTGCGCACCCCCGCGGTGAACGCCTCCTCGCCGACCCAGGCGACCAGCTGGCGCAGCACCGACGCGCCCTTGGCGTAGGTGATGCCGTCGAAGTTGGTGCGCACCGCGTCGGTGTCGGTCATGTCGGCGACGATGGGATGGGTCGAGGGCAGCTGGTCCTGGGCCACCGCCCAGGTCTTCTCCTCGTTGGCGA
This sequence comes from Candidatus Dormiibacterota bacterium, assembly GCA_036269455.1. GTDB lineage: Bacteria > Chloroflexota > Dormibacteria > Aeolococcales > Aeolococcaceae > CF-96. Next base: position 20,189 of record DATARS010000069.1, read on the forward strand.
AGGTGACCCAGGCGTTGGTGAAGCGGGTCGCACGGGCGAGTGAGAGCGTGGCCATGTAGGTCGCGAAGCTCTCGTTGAGCCAGAGGTCGTCCCACCAGCGCATCGTCACCAGGTCGCCGAACCACATGTGCGCCATCTCGTGGAGGATCGTCGAGGCGCGCGCCTCGCGCGCCGCCTCGGTCACCCGCGCCCGGAAGATGTAGCGCTCGGTGAAGGTGATGCAGCCGGGGTTCTCCATCGCCCCGACGCTGCACTCGGGCACGAAGACCTGGTCGTACTTGCCGAAGGCGTAGGGGTGGTCGAAGAGCGCCTCGAAGAAGTCGAGCCCGCTGCGGGTGACGTCGAAGATCTCCTCGGCGTCGAGATGCTCGAGCAGCGACCGCCGGCACCAGATCCCCAGCGGGATGCCGCGGTGCTCGGAGCGCACCACCTGGTACGGACCGGCGCACATCGCATAGAGGTAGGTGGAGATCGGCTGGGTCGGAGCGAAGCTGCGCCAGCCGCCGGCCGCGTCGCCGTCGGGGGCGGAGTTGGCGATCACCGCCCACCCGTCCGGGGCCCACACCCGCAGCCGCAGCGGGGCGCGCAGGTCGGGCTGGTCGAAGCAGGCGAGCACCCGGTGGGCGTCGAAGGGCTCGAACTGGGTGTGGACGTAGGTCTCGCCGTCGACGGGGTCGACGAAGCGGTGCAGCCCCGACCCGGTGCGGCCGTAGGCGCAGCGCGCCACCACCCGCAGCCGGTTGCGCTCGGCGAGGCCCTCGAGCTCGAGACGCGAGCCGTTGAAGGCCTCGGCGGGCACGGGCCGGCCGTTGAGCTCGGCGCTCACCACCTCGAGCGCCTCGAGGTCGATGAAGGTTCCGGCGCCGGGCTCGGCGCAGGTGAACTCGGCGATGGTGTCGCTCTCGAAGGCGTCGCCGTCCTCGAGGCGCAGCGCGGTCTGGTACGACACCTCGGAGAGCAGGCGGGCGCGGGTGCGCGCCTCGTCACGGGTCAGCGGCTGATTGGGCATATGGCGCGCCAGAGTAGCGCAGCCGCCTCAGCCCCGGGCCATGAGCTGGCGGAGGACGAGGGGGAGCACGCCACCGTGGCGGTGGTAGTCGACGTCGGTGAGGCTGTCGAGCCGCGCGACCGTGGTGAAGGTGGTCTCCGCGCCGCCCTCGGCGCGCGCGGTGACCCGCACCTCGCAGCCGGGGCTGAGGCCGGCGGCGATGCCGTGCAGGTCGTAGGTCTCACGCCCGGTGAGCCCCAGCGAGCCGGCGGTCTCGCCGGGCCGGAACTGGAGCGGCAGGATCCCCATCCCCACCAGGTTGGCCCGGTGGATGCGCTCGTAGGACTCGGCGATCACCGCGCGCACCCCCAGCAGCAGCGGCCCCTTCGCCGCCCAGTCACGGCTCGACCCGGAGCCGTACTCGCGGCCGGCGATGATCAGCAGCGGGGTGCCCTCGGCCTGGTAGCGCGACGACGCCTCGAAGATCGAGGTGACCTCGCCGCTGGGGAGGTGCTCGGTGAGGCCACCCTCGCGGCCGCCGGCGAGCCGGTTGCGCAGCCGGATGTTGGCGAAGGTGCCGCGCACCATCACCTCGTGGTTCCCTCGCCGCGCCCCGTAGGTGTTGAAGTCGCGCACCTCGACGCCGTGCGCCTGGAGGTAGTCGGCCGCCGGGCTGGTGCGGGAGATCACCCCCGCCGGGGAGATGTGGTCGGTGGTGATCGAGTCGCCGAGCACGGCGAGGACCCGGGCGCCCTCGATGTCGCCGGGCGTCCCCGGCTCCGGGGAGAGGTCGGTGAAGAAGCCGGGCTCGCGGACGTAGGTCGAGTCCGGCTCCCACGCGAACATCGCCCCGACCGGCGCGTCGAGCTGCCGCCAGTGGTCGTCGCCGTCGAAGATGCGCGAGTACTCGCGGTCGAACATCTCGCGGCCGAGCACGCGGCCCGCCACCGCGGCGACCTCCTCGGAGCTCGGCCAGATGTCGGCGAGCATCACCGGCTCGCCGTCGCGTCCGTAGCCGAGGGGCTCGCGGGTGAGGTCGATGTTGACCGTGCCGGCGAGCGCGTAGGCGACCACCAGCGGCGGTGAGGCGAGGTAGGACGCCTTCACCTGGGGATGGATGCGGCCCTCGAAGTTGCGGTTGCCGGAGAGCACCGCGACGACGGCGAGGTCGTCGTCCTCGATCCGCTCCGCCACCGCCTCGGGGAGCGGCCCGCTGTTGCCGATGCAGGTGGTGCAGCCGTAGCCGACGAGGTTGAAGCGCAGCGCGTTGAGCGAGTCGAGCAGGCCGGCACGTTCCAGGTAGTCGGTGACCACCCGGGACCCCGGGGCGAGGCTGGTCTTGACGTGGTCGGGCAGCCGCAGGCCGCGCTCGACGGCGCGCTGCGCGAGCAGGCCGGCGCCGATCATCACCGACGGGTTGGAGGTGTTGGTGCAGGAGGTGATGGCGGCGATCACCACCGATCCGGCGCTGAGCGCCCGGACCCCGTCACCCCGGCGGCGGCTGCGGGCCACGTCGACGGGGTGGGGGCTGCCGCCCTCGCTCTCCAGGGTGCTGAGCTCGCTGGCCACGCTGCCGTTGCCGGTGGGCTCGGGCGGGATGCCGAACTTGGCGCAGAACGACTGCCACACCCCGCTCAGGGCGACCCGGTCCTGGGGCCTGCTGGGACCGGCGACGCTGGGCTCGACGGTGGCGAGGTCGAGCTCGACCATCTCGCTGAAGCGCGGGATCTCGTCCCCGTCGGTGCGGAACATCCCCTGCTCGCGGCAGTAGCGCTCGATCAGGTCGACGTGGCCGGGGTCGCGGCCGCTCTCGAGCAGGTAGCGCAGGGTCTGGGCGTCGACCGGGAAGAGCGAGGCGGTGGCGCCGAACTCCGGCGACATGTTCGCCATCGTCGCCCGGTCGGCGGCGGTGAGCGCCGACAGCCCGCTCCCGCAGAATTCGACGAACTTGCCCACAACTCCGTGCTTGCGGAGCATCTCGGTTAGGGTCAGCACCAGGTCGGTGGCGGTGACCCCGGGCGGGAGCGCGTTGTGGAAGCGCACCCCGACCACCACCGGGGTGAGCAGGAAGAGCGGCTGGCCGAGCAGGCATGCCTCGGCCTCGATGCCGCCGACCCCCCAGCCGAGGACGCCGATGCCGTTGACCATCGGCGTGTGCGAGTCGGTGCCCACCAGGGTGTCGGGGAGGGCGACGCGCACGCCGCCGAGGTCGCGCAGCGCCACCACCGAGGCCAGGTACTCGAGGTTGACCTGGTGGACGATGCCCATCCCCGGCGGCACCACCCGGAATCCGTTGAACGCCTGCTGGGCCCAGCGCAGCAGCTCGTAGCGCTCGCGGTTGCGCTCGTACTCGCGCTCGATGTTGGCGGCATACGCCTGGGCCGTGCCGAAGGCGTCGACCTGGACGGAGTGGTCGACGACCAGGTCCGCCGGCACCAGCGGGTCGACCCGGGAGGGGTCGCCACCGGCGCGCGCCATCGCCGAGCGCATCGCGGCGAGGTCGACCACGGCGGGCACCCCGGTGAAGTCCTGGAGCAGCACCCGCGCCGGGGTGAAGGCGCGCTCGCGGTCGTCCGTGGCCGGGCCGCCGTCCCAGCGCGCCAGCGCCTCGACGTCGCCCTCGGAGACGTGGCGCTCGCCGCTGTGGCGGAGCAGGTTCTCGAGCAGGATCTTGACCGTGACCGGGAGGCGCGCGGGGTCGGCCACCCCCTGGGCCGCGAGCCGGTCGAGCCGGTACAGCTCCACCCCGTCGGTGCCGGCGAGGGCGGTGCGCGCCCCGAATGGATCCTCGGCCATCCCGTGCTCCCCGTGACCGTCGTTCCTGGAGCAGAGATCTTCGCACCTGGCGACGGGGAGACCGATGGTGAGCCGGGCCTCACCCTCCGTGGGGGACCGAGAGCGACGCCAGCAGCGAGGTGAGCCGGGAGTACTGGCCGCTGAGCAGGAGCACGCCGAGCGCGGCGACCAGCAGGCCGCCGATGCGCGCCGCGGGGACGGCGAAGCGGCTGAGCCGCCGCCCCATGTCGGGCAGCGAGGCGTAGACGAGCGCGGCGATCACGAAGGGGAGTCCCAGGCCGAGGGCGTAGGCGGCGAGCAGCACCGCGCCGCTGCCGACGTGGGTGCTCACCGCCGCCAGGGTGAGGGCCGACGCCAGGTAGGGCCCGACGCAGGGGGTCCAGCCGATGGCGAAGACCGCCCCGAAGGGGTAGGCGGACCACAGCCCGGCGCCGCGCAGCCGCGCGGGGAGCTCCAGGCGGCGGCCGCGCTCGAGCACTCCGGCGCGGAGCACCCCGGCGAGGGCGAGGCCGAGCAGCACCATCGCCGCCCCGCCGGCGATCTCCACCGGGCGCTCGACCGCGCGCACCTGGCGGCCGAGCCCGCCGGCGCCGATGCCGAGGAGCACGAAGACGGTGCTGAAGCCGGCGACGAAGAGCAGGGTCCCGCCCACCAGCCGGCCGCGATGGCGTTCGCGCCGCTGCGGGTCGGCGAGGTCGGCGGCCGAGACCCCGCCGGCGTAGGAGAGGTAGGCGGGGAGCAGCGGCAGCGAGCAGGGGTTGAGGAACGAGCCGAGGCCGGCGACGAAGGTCGCGATCAGGGTGGGGAGGCCGACCACGACGCGTCCCGGCTCAGCCGAAGGTGAAGGTGTAGAGCTGGAACCCCGCGGGGACGGTCAGGTCGACGACGTGGTCGCCGGCGCTCACCCCGGTGAGCACGTGGCGCAGGTCGGAGCTCGACACGCTCAGCCCGGTGGCGGTCAGGTCGGGGCCGCGCAGCGCCGCCGGGACCGGGGCGCCGTCGAGGTTCACCCGGACGGCGAGCGGCGAACCCGAGGCGCTGCCCCCGACGACGTAGAGATCGGAGGCGTGGAAGCGCAGGCGGACGTGCCCCGGCCCCGCCGCCTCGAGGTACTCGGCGTGGTCGACCCACGGCCCGGCGAGGGTGATCCGGTCGCGCGCCGCCGGCGCACCCCGATCGGGGAAGTCGACCCGGGCGCCCTGGGCACCGTAGGTCTCGCCGTCGCCGAGGCTGCCGCGCAGGCTTCCCGCGTAGAGCTCGGGGGTGGTGTCGCTCCCCGGCGCCGGACCGCCGGCGACCGCGGGCACCGGGGTGGCGGCGCCGCCGAGCAGCTGCACGATCGCCTTCTCGGTGGTGCCGTAGTCGCCCTCGCCGGGATGGAAGTAGGCGACCTTCCCCTGGCGGTCGACGAGGTACTCGGCGGGCCAGTACTGGTTGCCGAATGCGTTCCAGGTGGCCATCCCGCTGTCGATCGCCACCGGCCAGGTGACCCCCAGCCGTCTGACCGCGGCGGCGACGTTGGCGGGATCCTTCTCGAAGTCGAACTCCGGCGAGTGCACCCCGACGACGACCAGGCCGGCGGAGCGGTAGGTGTCGTCGAGGGTGCGCAGGTGGGGGATGGTGCGGGTGCAGTTGACGCAGGAGAAGGTCCAGAAGTCGATGAGCACCACGTTCCCGCGCAGCTGGCTCTCGTGGAGCGGGGGGCTGTTCACCCAGCCGGAGAGGCCGGTGAAGTCGGGGACCGGCTGGCGCTCGGACGCGGGGACGAGCAGGCTGCTGGTGGCGCTCCCGGGGGAGCCGCCGGCCGAGGGGCGGGCGACGGCGACGCCGATGGCGAGGGCGGCGACCAGGGCGACCACCAGGCCGAGCGCCCAGCGGTAGGGATGGGGGAGGCGCATGCCCGCTGTATACCGCCGATCTGTTGCGCGGGGATGGCGAAGGGGGCGCCGGAGCGCCCCCTTCTCGTCACGTCAGATCCGGATGGCCGGGATTCAGCTCCGGCCGCGGTGGACGATCCACCGCCGCGCGCGGATGCCCAGACCGGCGATCAGGGCCATGAGGAGGCCTCCGACTGCCAGCGGAGCACCGCCGGGAAGGTTGTGCACCGCGCCGCTCAGGCGGGCGGCGAGGGCCGAGACGCCGTTGTTGGACGCGGTCGCGGCGCGGCCGGCGGCCTGGTCGAGCTGCTGGCCGGTGCCGCCGAGGTAGGTGGCCTGGTAGCTGTCGTCCTTGACCGAGGTCGCGCTGCCGCCGTGGGCGACGGTCGCGTCATCGGGCATCGGCTGGACCGCCTCGGAGTTGTTCGAGGTGCTGCCGATGAAGAGGATGCGCGCCACCGAGGGGGTCAGGCCCTTCGGGTTCTGGCGGTTGACGAACAGGTAGTAGCTGCCCGGAGGCGCCACCACACCGGTCGGGGGCGCGGTCACCGTCAGGGTGTGCGGTCCCGTCTGGGTGGAGGCGAGGTCCAGGGTGCGGGTGTCGTTGTCGTTGACGTGCTGCTGCGACGGGGTCCGCATCGCCACCACCTGCTTGATGGTGGAGGGATCGTCGACGTTCACCGTGAAGGTCGAGCCCCAGGCGACCGCGTGCGGCGCATGGGTGATCCGGGGCCGCGGACCGTAGTAGAGGTACGGCGGGCTCCAGATCTGGAAGCTCGGGTCCTTGTCGTTGTTCGCGGTCACGCCCGGCACCACGGTGTGGTGCGCGCCGTAGCTCGCCGGGATCGGCGAATGGCCGCCGCTGAGGACGCGGCCGTCGGGGAGCAGCACCGCGGAGTTGTGGTAGGTGCGGTCACGGCTCTCGGCGGCGACGTCGGTCCAGCTGTTGGTGGTCGGGTTGTAGAGCTCGGGGGTGCGCACCGCGCGCTCGCTGCCGGGGTCGATGACCTCGTCCTTGTCGGCTCCGTTGAGCGCCAGCACCTCACCGTCGGGGAGGGAGACGCCGGAGACGAACCAGCGCGGGTGGTGCAGGTTCGGACCCATGCGGTTGATCACCCTGCCGTCCGCGCCGACCGTGGTCAGCTGGGTGAAGGGGACCGCGAGCTCGCCGCCGGGGGGCGGGCCGAGCACCCCGCCGTAGGTCATGATCGTCATCCGGTCGTACGGGGGCGCCATCGGCAGCGCGACCGAGAACGGGCTGCTGCGCACGCCGAGCGGGTTGGGTCCGACGATCTCCCACTGCTTGGTCTTGAGGTCGAAGAACTGCTGCAGGGCGAAGGTCGCCTCGTCGATCGCCTGGCCGAACGGACCCCAGGACTGGCCGGAGCCGCTGTAGAAGATCTTGTTGTTGGGAGTGAGGAAGAGCCGCGCGTTGAGCGGGAGGCTGTTCTCACTGAGCGGGCCGGTGTAGTTCTCGGTCCAGGTGTTGGCCGCGGGATCGTAGATGGCTCCAAGGGACTGC
>DATARS010000070.1:0-19482 GCA_036269455.1 Candidatus Dormiibacterota bacterium
ATTCTTAGAAAGCGGTGACACAATCCTGCCGCCATGCCCCATCGCGTCCTGGTCGTCGACGACGATCCCGCCATCCGCGACGCAGTGGGTCGCGCGCTGCGTCTCGACGGCTACAGCGTCACCCTCGCCGGTGACGGGCTCGGCGCGCTGCGTGAGATCGAGGCGACCGGCCAGGACGTCGTGCTCCTCGACATCGGACTGCCCGAGCTCGACGGGCTCGCCGTCTGCCGCCGGATCCGCACCGGGGGGCGGCGCACCCCGATCCTGCTCCTCACCGCGCGCGACGGCGTCTCCGACCGGGTCGAGGGGCTCGACGCCGGCGCCGACGACTACCTGGTCAAGCCCTTCGCCCTCGACGAGCTGCTCGCCCGGGTCCGCGCGCTGATCCGCCGCGCCGAGCCCGGCGACGGCGAGGAGCCGCTGCGCTTCGCCGACGTGGTGATGGACCCCGAGCGCATCGAGGTGCGGCGCGGGACCCGCGAGCTCGAGCTCACCCGCACCGAGTACACGCTGCTCGAGCTCTTCCTGCGCAACCCCCGGCGGGTGCTGAGCCGGTCGACCATCCTCACCCGGGTGTGGGGATACGACCTCGGCGAGGCGACCAACTCGCTCGACGTCTACATCGGCTACCTGCGTCGCAAGCTCGAGGCAGGTGGCGAGCCGCGGCTCGTCCACACCGTGCGCGGCTTCGGCTACGTGCTGAAGACGTGAGCTTCCGCAGCCGGATCGGCGCGCTGGTGGCGGCCACCGCGGCGATCACCGTCGCCGTCGCCGCGATGATCGTGTACCTGGTGGTGCGCTCGCAGATGCTCGCCCAGGTCGACGAGACCCTCGGAGAGCGCGTCGACCAGGTCGGCACCGTGAAGGTCGTGACCGGCGGCACCGCCATTGGCGGCGCCGCGACCGGCGTGTCCGGGACGAGCGCGAGCGGGGGTCTCACCGTCCCCGCACCGGGATCGCTGGTGCCGGTGCCCGCCCCGGGGTTCTTCTGCAGATCCCAGGGCTCGGTGGCGGGAACGCCGTCGCCGCCCCCCGGCGCCTGCGGCACGGTGATCGCGCTCAACCAGCTCCCCGTGACCAAGCTCGGCGCCGCCGGGGGCTATACCCAGGTCGCCAACGCCGCCGGCCGGGTGGTGCTCGCGCCCGGCGAGCAGACGCGGCTGCCGGTCAGCGCCGCCGACCGCGACCTCGCCCAGAGCGGCGGCAGGAGCGTCATCTACGAGACCACGACCGTCGACGGCACCCCGGTGCGCATCGCCACCGCCGCGGTCGGCGGCGGGCAGATCCTCCAGGTGGCGCGGCCGCTCGACGAGGTCGACACCGTGCTCGCGCGCCTCCGCTGGATCCTCGCTGGTGTCTGTCTGGCGGTCGTGCTCGTCGCCGGGTTCCTCGGCCGCCTGGTGGCGCGGCGGACGCTGCAGCCCGTCGACCGCCTCATGCTCGCGACCGAGCACGTCGCCGACACCCGCGACCTGCGCCGGCGCATCGAGGAGCCGGGCGAGGACGAGCTCGGCCGGCTCGCCCACAGCTTCAACCGCATGCTCGAGGCGCTCGACGAGTCGCAGCGCACCCAGCGGCAGCTCGTCGCCGACGCCTCCCACGAGCTGCGCACCCCGCTGAGCAGCCTGCGCACCAACATCGAGGTGCTCGCCCGCGGCGAGAGCGGTCTCGATGCCGGCGACCGTGACCGCCTCGTCCAGGACGTGCTCAGCCAGGTGGAGCGGCTCAGCCACCTCGTCGCCGACCTCATGGACCTCGCCCGCGGCGACGAGCCCACCAGCCTGGTGCGCGCCGAGGTCCCGCTCGACGAGGTCGTCGCCGCCGCCGTCGACGGTGCCGCCGCGCACTACCCGGAGGTCCGCTTCACCCTCGACGCCCGGCCGTCCACGGTCGAGGGCGACCCCGACCGCCTCGCCCGCGCCGTCGCCAACCTGCTCGACAACGCCGGCAAGTGGAGCCCCGCAGGAGGTGAGGTCGAGGTGCGCGTCGACGGCGGTGCGGTGACGGTGCGCGACCACGGCCCGGGGATCCCCCCTGAGCACGCCCAGCACGTCTTCCAGCGCTTCTGGCGCGCGCCCGAGGCGCGCCGCACCCCCGGCTCGGGGCTCGGGCTCGCGATCGTGCAGCAGGTGGCCAGAACCCACGGCGGCGAGGTCGGCGTCGAGCAGGCGCCCGGCGGCGGCGCGCTGCTGAGGCTGCAGGTGCCGGTCACGTCGAGCCGGATCCAGGAGTGACGGTCAGCGCGCGGCGGTCGGAGAAGTAGCCGCCGGTCTCCTTAGACGATTCCTACTCGCGCCTGAGGCGATTCTCAAGGTCGGGGCGTGTCATGGGCGGCGGGGCCGGGACGCGGTGACCGCCCCCCGGGAATCCCACCGCGGAGCACGGCAAGATGCGACCTCCCCTTCTCCCTGCAGCGCTGCCGCTGGCAGCGCTGCTCGCCGGCTGCGGCCACGGCATCCCCTCCACCCAGGCGTCCTCCACGACAGCGTCGAGCAGGCAGGCCGCTGGGCTGAGGTACGCCCAGTGCATGCGCTCGCACGGCGTCAACATCCCCGATCCGCAGAGCGGCGGCAGCGGCGGCGGTCTCCATGTCCAGGTCGGCGGCCCCGGCAGCACGATCAACATCGACGGCACCACCTTCCAGAACGCGCAGACTGCCTGCCAGTCGCTGCTCCCGAACGGCGGCCAGCTGTCCCCGCAGCAGCAGGCGCAGGCGCAGCAGAACGCTCTCAACTTCGCCCGATGCATGCGCGCGCACGGGGTCGACATCCCCGACCCGCAGCCCGGCAACGGCGGCATCGTCAAGATCCAGCCCGGCTCCGGGGCGGGATCGATCAACCCCGACGACCCGAACTTCCAGAACGCCCAGAAGGCATGCGGGTCGCAGCTCGGCAAGGTCGGGGGCTTCAGCGCCTCCGGCACCGGCGGCGGGGGCGGTGGCGGCGGCGCCGCGATCGGCTTCGGCAGCGCCGTGGCGGCGGGCTGAGGCATGCGCGCACGCACCGCAGCATTCGGAGTGGCCGGAGCGGCCGCGATCGCCGTCGCCGGCGTCACCGGCGCCATCGTCGAGGGCCGTGGAGGCAGCGCCGCCGCGGCGCCGTCGACCCCGCCCGTGGCCACCGCCCCGGTGACCCGGACCGACCTCAGCGCCACCCAGAGCCTGAACGGGACCCTCGAGTACACCGGCAGCCGTCAGGTCGCCGGTCAGGCCCACGGCATCCTCACCGCGCTCGCCGCCGAGGGCAGCACGGTGAGCCGGGGCGAGAAGCTCTACGAGGTGGACGGCTCGCCGGTGATCCTCATGTACGGCGCCCGCCCTGCCTGGCGCACGCTCACCAAGGGGGTCAGCGGTCCCGACGTGCAGCAGCTCGACGACAACCTCATCGCCCTGGGATACGCGACCCGCGGCGAGCTCGGCGCCGGCGACACCTACACCGACGCCGAGACCGCCGCGGTGAAGCGCTGGCAGAGGGCGCTCGGGGTCGATCAGACCGGCGACGTCCAGCTCGGCACCGTGGTGTTCCTCCCCGGCGCAATCCGCATCGGCACCCACAGTGTCAACACCGGCGCGGCGGTCGGCCCCGGCATGGTGGTGAGCACCGCCACCGACACCACCCGCAGCGTCGACGTCTCCCTCGACGCCTCCAAGCAGGCCCTGCTCAAGGTCGGCGACGCCGTCAGCGTGGGACTGCCGACCGGGCTCTCGGTGCCGGGGACGGTGAGCGACATCGCGCGGGTGGCACGCTCCTCGAGCGCCAACGGCGGCGGCGGCTCGCCGACCATCGACGTCACCGTCAGCCTTTCCGACCAGAGCCACCTGGGCAACCTCGATGCCGCGCCCGTCGACGTCGTCATCACCACCCAGAGCGTGCAGGGCGTGCTCGCCGTGCCCATCACCGCGCTCACCGTCCTGCCCGGCGGCGGCTACGCGGTCGACGTGATCGAGAACGGCGGCCGGCACCGGGTTCCGGTCACCACCGGCCTGTTCTCCGCCAGCCTGGTCCAGGTGACCGGCACCGGGCTGCGCGAGGGCGAGTCGGTGGAGGTGCCCTCGTCGTGACCGCTGCCACCGTGCTCGAGCTCGACGAGGTGGGCCGGAGCTATCCGGGCAGCCCCCCGGTGGAGGCGCTGCGCTCGGTCTCCCTCAGCATCCACGCCGGCGAGCTGCTCGCCATCGTGGGACCGTCGGGGTCGGGCAAGTCGACCCTGCTCCACATCATGGGAACGCTGGAGCGGCCCACCTCCGGCGCCGTGCTGGTGGCGGGAGAGGACACCGGCCGTCTCTCCGACCGCTCCCTCGCCGGGCTCCGGGCTCGGCGCATCGGCTTCGTCTTCCAGTCCTTCTTCCTGCTCGACGGAATGAGCGCCCTCGACAACGTCGCGAACGGCCTTCTCTACACGGGCACGCCGATGGCCGAACGGCGGCGGCGCGCCGTCGCGGCGCTCGAGCGGGTCGGCCTCGGCCACCGGCTGGGGCACCGTCCCCCACAGCTCAGCGGCGGCGAGCGTCAGCGCGTCGCGGTCGCCCGGGCGGTGGTCGGCGGGCCCGCGATCGTGCTCGCCGACGAGCCCACCGGCAACCTGGACTCGGTCTCGGGCGCCGCCATCTTCGCGCTGCTCCGCGAGCTCAACGCCGAGGGCACGAGCATCGCCGTCATCACCCACGACCTCGCCGTGGCCGCCTCGCTGCCCCGCCGTGTCGAGCTGCGCGACGGGCGCATCGTGGGCGATTGTGCAGGGGGAAGGCTGTCATCGCGAAGCCATGATGGCCTGGGGGAGTCCCCCTCATCCCCTGGCGCGTCAGCGCCAACGGCTGGGAAGGAGGCGGCGGCATGACCGGCTCTGGAGCGGTGCGCAGCCGGCTGCGTGCCGCCGACGTGCTCCGGGTGGGGGGCATCGGCCTGCGCACCCGGCGGCTGCGCACCGCGCTCAGCGCCCTTGGCGTGGCCATCGGCATCGCCTCGGTCGTCGCGGTGCTCGGCATCTCCTCCTCGTCGCAGGCCGACCTCGCCGCCCAGCTCGACACGCTCGGCACCAACCTGCTCTCGCTGGGCCCCGGGCAGACCCTCTTCGGCCAGAACGCCGAGCTTCCCGCCGCGGCGACGGGGATGGTGGGACGGCTCGACGGGGTGCAGCAGGCCACCGCCACCGCGGCGGTGAGCGCCTCCGTCTACCGCACCGACCGGGTGCCGGCGGAGGAGTCCGGCGGCATCTCCGTGGCCGCCGTGCGCACCGACCTCCTCGGCGTGCTTCGCGGCTCGGTCGCCCGTGGCCGCTTCCTCGACGCCGCCACCGAGCGCTACCCGACGGCGGTGCTCGGCGCCGCCACCGCGCAGCGGCTGGGGATCAGCGACCTGTCCAGCACCACCCAGGTGTGGCTCGGCGGCCACTGGTTCACCGTGGTCGGCATCCTCGACCCGCTGCCGCTGGCGCCGGAGCTCGACAGCTCCGCGCTCATCGGCTGGCCGGTCGCCCAGCAGCTCTTCGGCACCAGCTTCGACGGCAACCCGACCCGTCTCTACGTCCGCGCCGCGCCGAACCAGGTCGGCGCCGTGCAGTCGCTGCTCGCCAACGCCGCCGACCCGGCGCATCCGGAGGAGGTGCTGGTCAGCCGTCCCTCCGACGCCCTGGCGGCGCGGCGGGCCGCGGACAACGCCTTCACCACCCTCTTCCTCGGTCTCGGCGCGGTGGCTCTGCTCGTCGGCGCCGTCGGCATCGGCAACGTCATGGTCATCGGCGTGCTCGAGCGCCGCGGCGAGGTCGGCCTCCGCCGCGCCCTCGGCGCAACCCGACGGCACGTCGGCCTCCAGTTCCTCACCGAGTCCGTCCTGCTCTCCGGCATCGGCGGCATCGCCGGCGCGCTGCTCGGGGTCGGTGCCACCGCCGTGTACACCACGGTTCGCACCGTCACCTTCAGCGTTCCCCCGGCGGCGATCGCCTCCGGAATCGGCGCGGCGCTCGTCGTCGGCGCCATCGCCGGCCTGTACCCGGCGATGCGCGCCGCGCGGCTCACCCCCACCGAGGCGCTGCGCGGCGCCTGATTCCCTCCTCCCGGCGGGCGGGCGACCGCTCGCCGGGGGCTCAGGCACGCGGCAGGCTGATCCGGAAGGTCGTTCCCTGACCCTCCGCCGAGACGACGGTGATGTCACCGTGATGGCGGCGCACCAGCTCACGGGAGAGGTAGAGGCCGAGTCCGGTGCCGGGGACGTTGCTGTTCTCCGGGGTCACCAGGCGGCCGAAGCGGCTGAAGAGCCGGGGCATGTCCTCGCGAGAGATCCCCAGGCCCTCGTCGCGCACGACCACCACCGCCTCGCCGGTCTCCGGCGAGTCGACGACTGCGCACTCGACCGGCCCGCCGCCGGGCGAGTACTTCACCGCGTTGTCGAGGAGGTTCTGCACGACGGTGCGGATGCGGTCGACGTCGAGGTTCGCGAGCACCGGGTCGGGCGAGGTGTCCACGGTGATCCGGTGGCGCGCCGAGGCGAGCGTCCGCGCCCGCGCCGCCGCAGCTGTGACGATGTCGCGGAGGTCGACGAGCTCGAGCTTCAGCACCATCCGGTTCTCCTCGAGGCGCGCGGTCTCGAGAAGCTGGTTGACGATCGCGTTCGCCTCCTCCGTCTTGGTCATCAGCAGCGCGACGACCTGCTGGGCCTGCTCGCCGAGCTCGCCGAGGTCGCCCTCCTGGAGCAGTGAGAGATAGCCGCGGATCACCGACATGGGACCGCGCAGCTCGTGCGACGCGAGGCGGAGGAAGTCGCTCTTGGTCGCCTCGAGGTCGGCCATGCGCCGGGCGTGCTCGCGGAGCTTGGCCACCTCCCGGCGGCGCATCGCCTCGAGCCGTCGCTCGGTCGCGCGCCGCTCGGTCAGGTCGCGGGTGACCTTGGCGTAGCCGTGGACGTGGCCCTCGGGGGTGTACAGGGCGGTGATGAGGACGTTCGCCCAGAAGCGGCGGCCGTCCTTGCGCAGCCGCCAGCCCTCCTCCTCGAAGCGGCCCTCCACGGCCGCGATCTCCAGCTCGCGCCAGGGCTTGCGGCTCTCGATCTCGCGCGGCGGGTAGAAGATCGAGAAATGCTGTCCGATGATCTCCTCGGCGGTGTATCCCTTGATGCGGTGGGCGCCCTTGTTCCACGAGGTGATGTACCCGCGCGTGTCGAGCAGGAAGATCGCGTAGTCCTTCACCCCCTCGACGAGGAGGCGGAAGCGCTCCTCGCTGGCGTGCAGCTGCGCCGCGGCCAGGCGCATCGCATCGACATCAGCAACGGGATCAGCCACAGGTGCGCATCCAGCGATCATGATATCCCACCCCTCGCTTTACCCCACCCCTGAAGGGGAGGGTCCGGGCCACTGTTGCGAGCGACCGCTCGCATCTCTAGACTGGACCGGCCGCTGTGGGATCCGGAGGGCAGATCGATGGACACGAGCGTCGAGCCCGAGGTGGCCACCGCATCGGGCCTGCCCGTCCCCTCCGTCGCCGGTCCTGACCTGCTGGCGCCCGGGTGGGAGGAGCGGATCGGCAGGCCCGGCGCGTTCCCCTTCACCCGGGGCATCCGTGCGGGGATGTACCGCGAGCGGCCGTGGACGATCCGCCAGCTCGCCGGATTCGGCTCCGCCGCCGACACCAACCATCGCTACCGCGTGCTGCTCGAGCGCGGCGCCACCGGCGTGAACGGGGTGTTCGACTACCCGAGCCTGCGCGCCGTCGACTCCGACGACCCGCGCGCCCGCGCCGACGTCGGCCGCGGCGGGGTCGCCGTCGACGTGCGCGAGGACTTCGACGATCTCTTCGCCGGCATCCCCCTGGATCGCACCAGCGTGTCGCTGGTGTCGTCGCAGCCGATCGGGGCGGTGGTGCACCTGGCCATGTTCGTGCGCAGCGCGGAGCGACGGGGGGTCGCGGCGGAGTCGCTCTCGGGCACGAGCCAGAACGACTTCCTCATGGAGACCGCCATCACCATCGCGCCCGAGGCGCTGCCGCCGGCCGGCTCCTTCCGGCTCGAGTGCGACCTCGCCGAGTTCGCACTGCGGCGGATCCCGCGCTGGAACCCGGTGAGCGTCAGCGGCTACAACTACCGCGAGGCCGGCGCCGACGCGCCGCTCGAGCTGGCGCTGACCCTGGCGCACGGCCAGGCGGTCGCCCGCGAGCTCATCGGCCGGGGGCTGCCCGCCGGCCGCGTGCTCCGCCGCATCTCCTTCTTCCTCGACGCCTGTAGCGATCTCTTCGAGGAGGTGGCCAAATACCGCGCCGCGCGGCGGATGTGGGCCGGATGGGTGCGCGACGAGCTCGGCGTGGACGATCCGGCCGCGCAGCGCTTCCGCTTCCACGTTCAGACCTCGGGTGTCAGCAACACCGCCCGCCACGCCGAGGTGAACATCGCCCGCAGCGCGCTCCAGGCGCTCGCCGCCGTGCTCGGCGGCACCCAGTCGCTCCACGTCAACGGCTACGACGAGGCGGTGGGCATCCCCACCGAGGAGGCGGCGCTCACCGCGCTGCTCACCCAGCGGATGATCCTGCACGAGACCGGCGTCGCCGCGAGCGCCGACCCGCTCGGCGGCAGCTACCTCGTCGAGCACCTCACCGATGCCATGGAGGAGCGCACCGGCGAGCTGGTGGCGCACATCGACCGGCTCGGCGGCATCGTCGCCGCCACCGAGCAGGGATGGGTCCACGGACAGCTCGCCGCGATCGCCTCGCGCGACCAGCGAATGCTCGAGAGCGGTGAGCGGAGGGTCGTCGGGCTCAACACCGACCTCGAGACCGACGGCGCCCCCGTCGACGCCTTCGAGCTGCCCGCCGGCACGCTCGAGCGGCAGTGCGCCCGGCTCGCCGAGGTGCGCGCGCGGCGCGACGCCGGGGCGGCGGACGCCGCGCTGCGGCGGCTCGAGGCGACCTGCGGCGAGGGCGCCAACGTCATGCCCGCGGTGCTCGGCGCCGTGGATGCCGAGGTCACCCTCGGCGAGATCGGGCGCAGCCTTCGCGAGACCCTGGGCCGGTGGGTGTTCCCCCTGTGGTAGGGCCGCTCGCCGGCCGCCGGGGGGTGATCGCCAAGCTGGGCATGGACGCGCACTGGCGCGGTGCCATCGTCGTCGCCACCGCGCTCCGCGACGCGGGGATGGAGGTCATCTACCTCGGCCATGCGACCCCGGAGGAGCTGGTGGCGGTGGTCACCCAGGAGGACGCCGACCTGCTCGGCCTCTCCAGCCTCTCCGGCAACCACCTCGGCGAGTGCCGCAGGGTGACGGACGGGCTCGCGGCGGCGGGACTCGACGACGTCACCGTGGTCGTGGGCGGCACCATCCCTCCCGGTGACGTCCCAGCGCTGCGCGAGGCGGGGGTGAGCGCCGCCTTCGGGACCGGCACCTCGCTCGCGGTGATCGTCGAGGAGGTCCGGCGCCTGCTCGACGGACGTGTCCGCGTCCCATGACCGCACCGCTCCCAGCCGACGAGCCGCCGCGCCGCCGCCGCCGCGTCCAGCAGCGCACCCTGGCGCGCCGCGAGCGGCTCGCCACCGTCGCCGGCGAGCTGATCGTCGAGCGCGGCTTCGGCAGCCTCTCGGTGAACGAGCTCGCCGAGCGCTGCGGCATCAGCGTCGGCGGGATGTACCGCCACATCCGGACCAAGACGGACGTGCTGGTGATGGCGTGCGAGAGCATCTACGGCGGCGTGCTCGAGGAGCTGACGGCCGTGGTCGATCAGCATCGGGGCACCGAGGAGCGCATCGGCGCGGCGGCCGGCGTGTACCTGGCCGGCTGCCGCGCCAACCGGCGGCAGATCCTCATGACCTACCGCGAATACGGCCGGCTCCCGCAACCGGCACGGCAGCGCTACATGGAGCGCGAGGTCGCGATCGCCGGCCTGTTCGCCGACCTGATCGCCGCCGGGATCGCGGCCGGCGAGCTTCGATCCGTGGAGCCGTTCGTGCTCGCGTACGACATCGTGCTCCTCGGCCATCTGCCGGCACTGAAGGGATGGGCGCTGCGCGGACGCATCACCGAGGAGGAGCTGACGGCGCGGCAGCTCGACCTCCTCATGTCGACGTTGCGGAGGTGACCCCCTCAGCCCCGGCGGGCCTCCCCCTGCGAGAATCCAGGCCGAGGAGGAGGACGGATGACATCTCTGCTCGAGCCCGCGCGCCGGGCATCGCTCGAGGCACGATCGGTGGTCGCGCTGGTGCGGGCCGGGGTCTTCGGGCTCGACCCGCCGCAGCGGATGCGCGCCATCGTGCGGGCGATCCGCGAGCTCGGGCCGTTCGGCGCCACCCCCCGGGTCGCGGCGCTCCGCCACGGCGACCGCTGCGCGATCGCCGACGACCGCGGCTCGATCAGCTTCGCCGAGCTGGACGACCAGATCGACCGCCTCGCCGCGGCGCTGCACAGCCGCGGCCTGGGTCCCGGGCTGAGCGCCGGCATCCTCTGCCGCAACCATCGCTCACCGCTGCTCGTGTCCTTCGCCGCCGCGCGGCTGGGGATGAACGTGATCTGGTTGAACACGGCGTTCTCGCCGCGCCAGGCGCGCGAGGTCGCCGAGCGCGAGGGCGTCGACCTGCTCGTGCACGACGCCGACCTCGCCGAGATCGTCGCCGAGGTCGAGCCGCCCCACGGCCGCCTGGTGTGCGCGGTCGATGGCGGACAGCCCGACGACCTCGACCGCCTGATCGCCGGCGCCCCGCCCGGCCCGCCGCCGCCGCCGTCGCGCTTCGGCCGGGTCGTCCTGCTCACCAGCGGCACAACGGGCACGCCCAAGGGAGCGCCGCGAGCGGACCAGCGCTCCTTCACCCTCGCCGGAGGGGTGCTCCAGCGCATGCCGATGCGAGCGCGCGAGGCGACGGTGATCGCGCCGCCGATGTACCACGGGACCGGCCTGCTCATCACCCTGCTCTCGCTCTCGCTCGGCTCCACCCTGGTGCTGCGGCGCCGCTTCGACCCGGCGCAGCTCCTCGACGACATCGCCGCGCACCATGCCACGGGGGTGTGCGTGGTGCCGGTGATGCTCCAGCGGGTGCTCGCCCTCGGCGAGGAGGAGATCCGGCGGCGCGACCTCTCCTCGCTGCGCGTCGTCTTCTCCGCCGGATCGCAGCTGCCCGCGACCGTCGCCCTGCGGACCATGGAGCTGCTCGGCGACGTCGTCTACAACCTCTACGGCTCGACCGAGGTGTCGGTGGCCACGCTGGCGACGCCCGCGGACATCCGCGCCGCGCCGGCGTCGGTGGGCCGCCCGACCCTCGGGGTGCGGGTCCGGCTCCTCGACGAGCGTGGCGGGGAGGTTCCCCGCGGGACGACCGGGCGCATCTTCGTGGGCACGCAGTCGCCCTTCGAGGGGTACACCGGCGGCGGTGGCAAGGAGGTCATCGACGGGCTGCTCTCCACCGGCGACGTCGGCCACCTCGACGCGCAGGGGCGTCTCTACATCGACGGCCGCGACGACGAGATGATCGTCTCCGGGGGTGAGAACGTCTTCCCACGCGAGGTCGAGGAACTGCTCGTCACCCACCCGGCCGTCGCCGACGCGGCCGCCATCGGCGTGGACGACGCCGACTTCGGCCAGCGGCTGCGCGCCTTCGTGGTGCTGCGTCCCGGCGGGGCCGCGAGCGCCGAGGAGGTGCAGGCGTTCGTGCGCGACAACCTCGCCCGGTACAAGGTGCCGCGCGAGGTCGTGTTCCTCGACGAGCTGCCGCGCAACCCGACCGGGAAGATCCTCAAGCGCGAGCTGCGTACCGTGGTTTGACGCGCCCGTCAGGCGCGTGGGATCCTCCCGTGACCCATCGGCCCGGGCAGGGGAGGCGCCAGGTGCTCCGACTCCGTCGGTTCTCGCCGCTGCTTCTGCTCGCCGTCGCCCAGCTGGTGCTCGCCATCGCCTTCCCTTCGCGAGCGCCCACCACGATGAGCGCACCGCCTCCGCTGGCGATCGCCGCACCGGGGACCGGCGACGGCGGCGACGCCGGGGCAGCCCAGGACGCGCCGGGCGCTGCCGCGGCGCGGGGTGGCGGGGCGGCGGCGACGGCGGGCGGCGGCCGGTCGCAGGGCGCCGCTCTGGGAGGACCGCTCGGCCAGGCCGGCGCCGCCGCCGCGGGCGACACCACCCACTGCGCCGGGGACAGGCAGTTCGGCGGGTTCCTCATCGCGCCGCCCTGCGTCGCCACCTGGCGCGGTGACAACGGCGGCGTCACCTCCCCGGTGGTGACGCGCACCACCGTCGAGGTTGTGCTCTACCAGCCGAAGCACAACGCCGCGGTCGACGCCATCATCGCACAGCAGGGGCTCTCCTTCACCCAGGAGCAGGAGCGCGACTTCATGGATCGGGCCACGACCTTCATCAACTCCCACTACGAGCTCTACGGCCGCAGGGTCCATCTCGACGTCGTCCAGGGCCAGTGCGAGTTCGCCCCGCCCGACATCCCCTGCCTGCGCAACGAGGTCGACGCCGCGGCGGCGCAGTATCACCCCTTCGCCGCGATGTGGTTCGACGTCGTCGGCGAGGTCTACGACGAGCTCGCGCGCAAGGGGATCATCAGCTTCGGCGGGTTGAGCAACGCCTTCAACACCGCCCACCGGCCGTATCTCTACGGGCTGCTCATGGGTCAGGACGAGCAGGCCACCCTCGCCGCCGAGTACTGGTGCAAGAGGCTCGCCAACCTCCCCGCGCGCTTCGCCGGCGACCCGCTGCTGCAGCGGCTTCCCCGCAAGGTGGCGATCGTCGCCGACGACCTCGACATCCTCCGGCCGGCGCTCGATGAGCTCAAGGCGGGAATCGACCGCTGCGACCACAACGGCGCGCAGCTCGCGCTCTACTCCCTCGACACCAGCACCGCGGTGGCCCAGTCGACGACGCTGATGGCGAAGCTGAAGGGCGCCAACGTGACCACGATCCTCTGGGCCGGCGACCCGGTGTTCCCGGTGTTCGGCACCCACGCCGCCACCTCACAGGCGTACTTCCCAGAGAACGTCATGGAGGGCGGCCTGCTGATGGACCTCGACGTCATCGCCCGCGCCTACGACCAGCAGCAGTGGCAGCACGCCTTCGGCATCGGCGACCTGCCCGCGTTCCAGCCCGTCGCCGTCTCGGACGGGGGCAAGGTCTACCGCGCCGGGGGTGGGAAGGGGCAGGTCCCGCTCGCCGCCGTCGAGTGGGCCGGATTCGCCGTGATCGCCAACTCCCTCCAGCTCGCCGGTCCCGCGCTCAGCCCGCTGACCTTCGAGCGGGCGACGCTGACCAGCCCGTCCTACGGCGGCTGGCGCGCGACCCACGACCCCCACCTCCCCTACCTCCACTTCGCGCCGGGGAAGTACACGTGGATCAGCGACGCCCGGGAGATCTACTGGAGCGCGTCGGCCACCTCGGAGTTCGACGGCAAGTCCGGCGCCTACATCCAGCTCAACGGCGGCCAGCGCTACGTCGCCGGCGAGTGGCCGCCGGGGGAGCCGACCCTGCCCGCGGGGGTGTGAGCGTACACTCATCATCATCATCACAGCGAGCTTCGACGATCGAGAGCCCAGCGCGGTGTTCCTGGCCGCCATGTTCGCGCGGGGCGGGAGATGTCCGTACTGTGACCGGCCGGGTGGCGACGCCGTCACCGGCCACGGCCGCTACTCACTGGGCTGGTGTGCGATGGCGTGGGAGGCGGCCGGCGCCGAGGGTCGCTGGCTGAGAGCTCATCCCGACGGGGCGATCCCCGGGGTCATCCGGACAGGCGGCTGAGGCCCGAGCCCCACGCCCCGTCAGCGTGAGCGGAACCAGCCACGACCGGGGCGCTGGGTGGCCTGCTCGTGGGGAAGACGGCCGTGCTTCCCCCGGTAGCAGTCCATCTCCCTCTCGATGGTGGCGAGGTTTGCCCGTTCCTCGGGCGTGAGGCCGTCGGCAGCCTGGAGCTCGGCCAGCATCGAGTAGGCACTTGTCCCCGCTCGCTGGCACGCGTGGAGGAAACCCATCATGTCCCTCGCACGCGCAGCGCCCGATGCGCGACGCAGGTGCTCCTGTCGCTGAGCGTCGGAGGAGCTCATGATCTCACCCATGGTGACACCTCCCGGCTGAGAACGGCGTGTCGTCGTGCGCGCCCATCCACTCGGCGCGACACGGGGCGGGGGCGGGTCCGGCCTGAGGCGGCCGCCCAGGTGAGGTCCCCGATCTCGAGGACCAGGCTGTCCGCCAGGGCGCCCGCCCGGCCGGCTCCGCAACCCCGCGTGGCGTGGTCGAGCTCGGTGTCGAGCTCCTCGAGAAGCTTGAGTGTCCGGTGCACATCGACCTCGTCGAGAACGCACTCGAGAACGTGTGGCAGCGGGCGCCCTCGAGCCGGGGCACGGCGGGGCAGCCGCCCGGCCAGCTCGGCGGTGATCACCACGGTCTGGCCCAGGAGCCGGGCGGCCTCGCCGGCCCGGTCGTGTCGCACGGCGTCGGCCACCCGCCCGAGAAGCTCATCGAGGTCCTCGCACAGTGTGCGCAGTCGCCGGCCGAGCGCTCGCCGTTGCTGGTCGCCATGCAGCAGGCGACGGTGGGAGTGGTCGGCGCCGATCAGCCGCCGCAGGAGGTCAGGATCGGCGGCGATGCCCGAGCGGGCTCACAGTCCGCACCTCGAAGCCCAGCCGGCGCAACGCTGCGCGCGCCTGGGTGGTGTTGAAGTCGAGGACGTCGATGCCCGTCGCACGGGCGAAGACCTCCTTGACAGGATACAGCTGTCTCTCGATCTCGACGGCGTGCTGCCGCACCAGCCCGAAGTCCCCCTCACGCACCGCCCGGATCACGTCCGCCTTGCGCAGCCGGACCCGAACCCCGCCCACGATCAGCTCGACGGCCTCGGTCTCGCGCATCCGCGGCTCCTCGCTCTGCCGTGGCGTACCAACTATCACAATCACGATAACACCACACGACCACGGCGGAGACGTGCGTGGGGCGCCGGCGGTCAGCGGACGAGCAGCGCCGCGGCGGTCAGCGCCGTCAGTCCGGCGATCGTCCAGGATCCGAGGCCGAGTGCCATCGGCCGCCAGCCGAGGCGCGCGATCCGGCGCACGTCGACACCCAGTCCGAGCCCGGCGAGGGATGCGGCGAGCAGTCCGACGTCGACGGCGCTCGCCGCGCTCAGCAGCTCCGGCGGGAGCAGGCGGGTGCTGGCGACACCGGCGCAGAGCACGAACCCGGCGACGAACAGCGGCACCGGGGGCCGGAGGGCGCGACGCCCGGGTGCGCCCGGTCGCCGGCGTCGCAGACCGACGGCGAGCACGAGCGGGGCGAGCATGAGCACGCGGGTCAGCTTGACCACGGTGGCGACCTTCACCGCCGCCGGCCCCGCCGGAGTGGCCGCGCTCACCACCTGGGCCACCTCGTGCACGCTGGCCCCCACCCAGGTCCCGAAGGTGGCCGGCGACAGGTGGAGCGCGAGCCGGTCGAGGAGCGGCAGGACGACCAGCGCGGCGGTGCCGAACAGCGTCACCGTGGCGACGGCGACGGTGACGTCCTCCTCCCCGCTCTCGGTCACGGAGTCCATGGCGACGATCGCCGAGGCGCCGCAGATCGCGCTGCCGGTTGCCACCAGGAGGGTGAGACCGGGAGGGCAGCCGAGCCGGCGCCCGAGCAGGCGGGTCCCGAACAGGGTGACGGGGACGACGAGCAGCACCACGGCGAGGCCGGGGACTCCGATCCCGAGCAACTGGCCCACCGCGAGGCGCAGGCCGAGCAGCGCCACGCCGAGCCGCAGCAGCCGCCTGCTCGCGACCCGTACGCCGGGCTGGAAACGGGTGCCGAGCGGGCGCACGGCGACCACCGCGGCGCCGGCGAACACCGCCCAGATCAGCGGCGACACCGTGGGGACGACCGCCGCGGCGGCGTAGGCGGCGGCGACGCAGGCGCCGACCAGGAGAAGGCCGGGGAGGGCGCCGGTCACCGGTCCACCGGCGGCTGCACGCCTGCGGCGCACCGGCGACGGGGCGAGGGTGCGTTGGACAACGCTCATGCTCGCCAGTCTCGGCGCCATGTCCGCTGGCGTCCAACTGATTGTTTCGAGCATGATCATCGGGTATGCCGAACGATCCGGCGCGTCCACGCGTGACCCTGGAGCAGCTCCACACCTTTCTGAGCGTCGCGCGTCGCGAGCACGTCACCCGCGCCGCGGAGTCGATCCATCGCTCCCAGGCCGCCGTGAGCGAGCAGCTCCGGCTGCTCGAGCGGACGCTCGGCCTCCAGCTCCTCGAGCGCGTGGGCCGCGGGGTGCGCGTCACCCCGGCCGGACGGGCGATCGAGCGCGCCGCGGCCCTGGCCCTCCACGCGGCCGAGGACGTGGAGCAGGTGGCCGCCGAGCACCGCGGGCTGGGGACCGGTAGCCTCGCGATCGCGGCGAGCAACACCACCGGGGTGCACCGCCTCCCGGTCTGGCTGGCGGGCTTCGCCACGACCCACCCCGGGCTCGACATCCGCGTGCGCCTCGCCAACACCGCCGCCGCGATCGAGCTGCTGCGCGCCGGTGAGGTCGACTGCGCGGTCGTCGAGGGTCCGTTCGACAGCGCGGGGCTGGACACGATGGTCCTCGAGGAGGACGAGCTCCTCGCCGTCGTGGGCGCGACCCATCCGCTCGCCCGGGTGCGGCGGCCGACCCCGGCGGCGCTCGCCGCGCACCGCTATCTCGCGCGCGAGGAGGGGTCGGGAACCGAGGCGCTCGCCGCCCGGGTGCTCGGCCGCGCCTACGGGCGGAGCCCCAGCCTCGAGCTCGGCCAGGCCGAGGCCATCCGCACCGGGGTGCTGGGCGGCCTCGGCTATGCGGTGACCTCGCGCGCCGTCGTCGCCGACGACCTCGCCGCAGGCCGCATCGTCGCGCTGCCGCTGCGGCCGGCACGCCGTGAGTTCCGGGCGGCGCGCCGCCCCGCCGCCCTCGCCCCCGCGCTCATCGCCTTCTGGCAGCATCTCGCCGAGGTGCGGGAGGCCTGACGTGTCATGGTGAGCCGCCGGAGCATCCTCTCCCTCGCCCTGCCGGCGCTGGGTGCGCTGGCGGCGGAGCCGCTGTACCTGCTCGCCGACACGGCGATCGTCGGCCACCTCGGACGGGTGCCGCTCGCCGGCCTGGCCGTCGCCGCAACGGTGATCACCGCGGTCACGAGCGTCACCACCTTCCTCGAGTACGGCACCACCGGGGGCGTCGCCCGGGCGCTCGGGGCGAGGCGGCGCGAGGCCGCGCTCGACCTCGCCGTCCAGGCCACCTGGCTGGCGCTCCTCACCGGGCTGCTGATGACCGCGGTGGCGGAGCTGCTCGCGCCCGCCGCCGTCGCCCTCGTCGGCGGCGGCGACGTGCAGGTGCGCGAGCAGGCGATCGCGTGGCTGCGCATCGCCGCGCTGGGCCTGCCCTTCGTGTGTGTCGCACTCGCCGGCCAGGGCTGGCTGCGCGGCCTCCAGGACACGGTGACCCCGTTCGTGGTGGTGGTGGTGGCCAACGCGGTGAGCGCCGGGCTCAGCGCCGCGCTCGTCTACGGTGCCCATCTCGGCCTCCGGGGCTCGGCGATCGCGAACGCGCTCGCGCAGTCGGGAGCCGCGGTGATCTTCGCCATCGCCCTGGCCCGGCAGGGCTGCCCTCTGCGCCCGTCACCGCGACGGATGGCGGCGCAGCTGGTCGCGGCCCGCGACCTCGGCGCCCGCACCCTCGCCTTCCTCTTCTCCTTCACCGTCGCCACCGCGGTCGCCGCGCACATCGGACCGGTGACGGTCGCCGCACACCAGATCGCCATCCAGCTCTGGGGCTTCCTGGCGCTGAGCCTCGACGCCCTCGCCATCGCCGCCCAGGCGATGGTGGGGGCGGCGGTGGGCGCGGGCGACGGGGCCACGGCGCGGGCGCTCGCCGGACGGCTGATGCGCTGGGGGCTCGCCGGCGGTGCGGTGCTCGCCGTGCTGCTCCTGGCCGGCGCGGGGCTGATCCCGAGGCTGTTCACGTCCGACCCCGCGGTGCTCGACACGGTCGGGGCCGCATGGTGGTACCTGGCCTTGATGCAGCCCGCGGCGGCGGTGCTCTTCGTCCTCGACGGCGTGCTGATCGGCGCCGGCGACACCGCCTACCTCGCCGTGGTGACCACCGCCGCGGGACTGCTGGTGTACCTCCCCCTGGCGCTGATCGCCGGGGCCGCCGGCCTCGGGCTCGGGGGGATCTGGTTCGGGCTGACCTGCTTCGTGCTGGTCCGCCTCGGTGCCTGCCTGGCGCGCATGCGCGGGACCCGCTGGCTCCGCCGTGGGATGGCCTCGGCCGCCGTCCCCTGAGGGGTCTGTCAGCGTGTCCCGCTCACGATGAAGCCGACACACGCCCAGAGGCGACCGGTCTCATCGGCCTCCTGGAGCGGGGCCAGCCAGGCCTGGAGGCCGGCCGGGTCGATGATGTCCGGGCGGTCGGACAGCATGACGGGAAGGACGGCGGTCAGCAACGACAACGGTGGACAGATCACCGAGGCGGGCTCGACCTGGACGCCGTGGAGGCCGGCCTGGCGGAGCAGCCGGGGCAGCTGACGGCCGATGCAGCCGTTGGTCGGCCGGTCGGCAAGCGCGTTCGTGATCCGCCGGGTGGTGGCCAGGTCGGGGTGATCGAGGACCACGGTGCCCATGTCCAGGTCGAAGACGACCAGGCGGCCGCCCGGCCGGGTGACCCGGGCCATCTCGGCGATGGCGGCGGCGGCGTCGGGGACGTGGAGGAGCACGCGTTCGCCGCGGGTGGCGTCGAAGGTGCCGTCGGGGAAGTCGAGGTGGCAGATGTCGCCCTGGCGAAACTCCACCGGGAGATCCGAGGCCGCGGACCGCTCCCGGGCCTCGTTCACCATGGACAGGCTGAGGTCGACGCCCACCGCCCGCCCGGAGGAGGTCACGAGCCCGGCCAGGCGACGGACGTCGTCGCCCGTGCCGCAGCCCACGTCGAGGACGTGGTGACCGGGCCGGAGACCGAGGTTGGCGATCATCCGCTCCTTGGCGGCCTGGATGTCGGCGAGGCTGTTGACCACGTCGAGGAAGCGGACGAAGAGAGCGGGGTCGGGCTCCTGGTCCACTCTCGGGAACCGACTCGCGTCGGCGAACTCGGGCACCTTCACGGCGCCTCCGGCCGGATCCGCCATGCCTCTCCCTCCTTGACTTGTCCGCCTCCTGCGGGCCCGTTATGATACGGGATCGTCTCGTCTCAGTCTAGAGAGGAACCGTTGAGTCGCCCGCTTCGTCACGAGCACGAGGAGCGCCGCGCCGTCGCCCCCGACCCGGCGGCGGCGGGTCGGCGGCCGGGCCGGCCCCACACCGCTGACGATGAGGTCATCGCCGGGGCCGTGATCCAGGCCCTGGTGGAGCGCGGCTATGACGGGATGACCGTCGATCACGTCGCCCGGCTCGCCGGTGTGGGTCGGGCCACGCTGTACCGGCGCTGGCCGACCAAGACGGCCATGGTCATCGACGCCCTGCAGCGGGGCCGCATCCCGGCCCTGGAAGACCCCGACAGCGGCGACCCACGGGCCGACTTCCTCGGCCTGCTGCGCACGCTGCAGGCGACG